>JAJNBE010000007.1 GCA_021155915.1 Solimicrobium sp.
CCGATCCTGATGCGAGCTGGCTTAAAAAGGGGAGTAAGTTCCACTTTGGTTACCGGAGTTATGTGACCGTTGACGCCCAGGATGGCTATGTGCGTGGCGTACATACTGCACCGGCCAACGAGAGCGAAGTGAGTCATCTTGAACATGCCCTCGATGCTGCGCACATCACGCCCACTCGTCTTTACGCGGATAAAGGTTACGCCAGCGCCTCGAACCGGCAGAAGCTGCGTCAACGCACCATCAAGAGCGCCATCATGTACAAAGCGCAAAGAAATACACCACTCACCCCGCGGCAACGGCAGGCTAATAAACTCATCAGCCGTCGGCGCTATATCGTCGAGCAATGCTTCGGTACGGCCAAACGACTATTTGGCATGGGGCGTGCCAGCTACTTCGGCACCTACAAAGTCAACGCACAAATTATCCTTAAAGGTCTATGCATGAATCTGTTGAAAGCAGCCAATAAAATTTTTATTGAAACGCCGTTAAGGGGAGTAGTCCGTACAAAAGTAGCGTAAAGGGGGAAATACCCCTTAAAAACCAGGTCTTTACACCTCTATAGTGATAAAAACGCTAATTATTTACTGGAAAAATTTTTTAACCGGTATTTTCTTCTAAATGTGAGGATCATGCAGAGGTCTTTTAGAGTAATAAATGGCGACTTACCCTAAAAAAAAGTATCGAAACATTTTCTATTTCTAAATTATTTCGTTGATGCGAAGGTTTTCTTTAGCGAGATCGATTTAAATTTATATCAAATAGGTCAGTTTCGGTAACTTTGCTCTCAGGTTTTTTTCGTCAATGGCGCCAAGGTTGTCGCGACCAATAGTTAGTGACGTGAGACTGGTCCAATTCAATGGGTGAGCCAAGCCGTCGAACTTGAGATTATTGCCCTTGAGATTTAGTGACGTAAGAGCCGTCAACTTTACCAGCAAAGGCATAACACCGATTTCGATTTGGTTAAATTCAATGTTTAGCGAAAGCAGTTTTGTCAACTTTGTCAGGTAAGATGCACCCTCGGAACCGAGGTGATTTTCGCCGATATTAAGTGAAGTAAGATTTGTCAGTTCCGCTATGGAAGCCGCACCTTTTATTCCGAGTTGATTGAACTGGATGCTCAGAGAAATGAGTTTGCTTAGCTTGGCTATGTGAGCCGCGCCGTCGGGACCTAGCTTATTTTCTTCAATATTCAGCAAAGTGAGGTTCGGCAGCTTTGCGAGATGCGCTGTACCGTCAGGTCCAAGATTATTGGACTCAATGTTTAGCGAAGTTAGATTTGTCAATTTCGCCAAGTGAACCGTACCGGCTCGGCCAAGGTCATTCAAACGAATGTTCAGCGATGTGAGATTACCGAATTTTCCCACAGAGGCCGCCCCGGCAATCTTGAGATTATTGCCTTCGATATTCAAAAAGGCGAGTTTCGACAGTTTAGAAAGGTAACTGACGTCCGTGCGAGTGAGTTTTAATTCGGAAACTGTCAATTTTATTTCTTTTATCTGCTTATTTTCACACCAGCTTTGAATTAACCCTTTGAAGAGGTCAGTTTGCATAGAGCTAATTGTGATTTTTAATGACGGAACTTCCAGTACTTTATAGCACTCAAAAAACCGATTGGTTGCTATGTTTGTTATCTCCTCAAGCTTAATATTCCTCTCCCACACACCATTAAATGCTTTACGTGCAGCTAACGATACCTGAGCCATCGCTTTCAACATCGGTTATTTAGGTAACCCGCTATTTTCCACGATACCTCATTGGGAATAGGCTCAAAAATCCAATTCGACAGACTCTGTGCTAGGTCATACGTGTTATTCACGTTATGTTCATCTAACGTAGGCTGTGTTTCTTTTACAGAAGAAAAATCTTTTGTGTGTGCTTCTTCTCTTACAGACTGTGACCAAGAGGGGAGGTGGTACTGATAACTTTTTCGATTAATAGTTTCCATCGCATACCTTATTTTTTGGGGGCGGAATTTTGGTTGATACAGATGCGGCCAACGTTTCAAAATAAATTCATTAAAAAGCAAAATTAAAAAAGATGAGTCAGGAATTATTTATAAGGTTCTTCGATGTTTTCTTTCATGTCTAGTTAAATCAAAAATTAGCGGAGTAGGGTACTCAGTAGCGGGTGGATTACTTCATGCCATTTTAAATCTGAAAACCATTCGTTAGAAGACCTGCCGAACTGTGCTAAACCTGCGTACATCAGGATGTCCACACCAAACTGTCGGATACTGCGTAGAGGTTCGATCCGCCGATAAAAATTCCCATACATTCTCTCCTAAACGTTTTCAGCAATACATACCTTTGTATGATGAAAAAAAATCTAGATCAACTTAGTATTCTCTTTCGGTGCATTGGGTGTTTTGAAATGCCTGGAAGGAATAACTTCCATAGGCCGTAGCTGAATAATAAGTCTTTTTGAAAGTAATCGGTTCTAAGGTTTATACAAATTGACTGACAAGTATTTGGTGCAATTCAGATGCCGTTTATCTGTGCTAATAGTCCACACAACACAATGTTTTAGCAATTTTAAAATAAAAGAAGTCTTTTGATATTAAGGTGATTTACGATGGAAAGCAGAATAAGTATGCCCGCCACTAATGTGAGCCAAATTAACCCCCCGAAACCTTTTAGGGAGCAAGAAGACGACCAACTTTTATCTCCCTCAACATTAGTTGTGAGCGAAGATAATTGCAGGCCTTCTGAGAGCACCCGAGTGTTTCTTTCATCCGCGGCAACGCATGGAGGAATGTTTTTAATGGGAGGCGGCACTATTGGCATTGGAGCACTCATATGGACATTTTTTATGCACTGCAATCCTCTTCCGTCTGACTGCTCTCATAACTTGCAGCCTCCTTCTAATCACACGCAATTCGTATGCGACATAGAGGCCATTAAACGCGAGTTTAGTCTTTTGGCAGCACCGTTTGGAATGTTATTAGGACTTTTTCTGTTTCTCGGAGCTTTTTTGGGCCCACATTGTTATCAGCATTGCTTTAACGCAAATCATCCTCAAAAATTTTCGCCTCAAGAGCTTCTTTAATAATAAGAAAATATCTCAGTTGTCCGACGTTGAATAAAACGGCCTCAGATGAGCACAATCTTTATCTCATTTGCCGTAAGTTTAAACATTCCCTAACTGTTCAGATCGAAAGTTTTTAAATATTTTGTGGAAGACAATTGTAATAGTCCAAAACAGGTCAAAAAAATTTAGGAGCATTTTACATGAATATAATCCAGTCAAAAAAGCGCATTTTAATTATTGATGATTGTCCAATCATAGCTCATGCCATTGCTTCGGGAATAGCAAAAGTCGATGATTCCATTCATATGGTGATTTGTGATAATGCGGTAGATTCGATAGCCGAATTAGGAAAATCTTCATGGTTCCGAATTTTTATTTCCCTAGATTTGGACAAATGTCGAGGTTTGCATCTCATGCGGAAATGCCACGAATTAAAAATTACTAATCACTGTGCAGTTACGGCTCCAAAAAATACTCAGTGGGAGGCCGAAATGAAAAAGATGGGGGTACTTGGGCTAATAAAAAGAGACTCCAGCCTTAAAGATTTTGAAAGGGCATTAGTCTCAATATTAAATGGGATATCCGTATGGCCAGACTTACATAAGGTCTTAAGTAAATCTTCTTGTACCTCTTACTTAACACGAAGACAAGAAGATGTTTTATGCCTCCTTCATCGTGGTTATACATCAAAAAAAATCGCTGCTCAGTTGGGTTTAAGTTCTGGAACAGTTAACAACCACGTCATGAGCCTAGTTCGCTCGCTTAATGCTACCGGGCGTACTCATGCCGTTGCTAAGGCAATTGAATTTGGATATATCGAAATATGACTGTGAACGGGTTCATGCGCTAGGCGTAATTTATCTCCTACTTGTCACTGATCTTGCAGTTCCCAACAACTAGGCAATCACCACCTAACAAATCATTGATGAGTTTTTGGTTCAACACGCTACCCGCGTGCCGATATCCTTCACCTCAGGATGTTGCCTGATTATGCCATTGTCAATGGTATAGCTCGTTACTACTAGGGTGGATATATCTAAGTAAAAAACCCCATTTTTCAATTTGTAAGAGTTGAAGTGTTAACCCTATCTTCAACATACGTAAACTATGTATTGAGTCTATACAGGTTAGATCAGCCGTTTTAGTTTTTTTTAAAAACTAATCCGTATTTACCCCACCCAGGTTTAAGAGCGTTTTATATTGCGATTTCTGCGAGGGCACACCTCACCAAAATTTCTGGCTAAACATAGAATTTGCTCTGTGGTGCTACAGTGATTGCTGAATTTATTCGAGTTTTGGTGCTCTTTAAAAATGCCAGGCAACTTTTAAAATGCTTTGTTTTAGGCTATTACTCGACAGACAATCTGTCATACCTATGAACCTGAATAAATAGCCAATCTTTTTTTCAGAACATCCACATAGGCTTGCATCGATTTCTCGAAAAAGGGCATAGCCCGAACCTTCATTGATAATTACCTCCGGTACCGTGTACTGTATATCAGTTAAGCCACCAAACTAACTCTCCTGGTAATAGCTGAAGCCAATTGCATTGAGCCCTAAGCCCGGCGAAAAAATGCCCTTGAAATACTTCCCACTTGCTTAAACCTCCAAATCGACGTTTTATTACCGCTAAGCTCCCATTAACAGCAGTTTTTTTTGTAGGAGGAGCCACTGGACATTTAGTTTTTGCAGAGGTTTTTCATAAAAAATTGGATATTTGATCAAGAGGTAATCCAAATTAAACAAAGCATTAGATTTAATGCGTAAAAATTAAATTTAGTCGTCAAAATTGTATAAGAAAACTTTTAAAGGGCGACGCTTTAATCATTATGGCGATTTTAGAATTTTCTTATTACTGGAAAGGTTTTCATGTTGCTGGAAATGTAAAAAATTTGTGTGCGGGACTATACCGAAATATTCAACTGTGAAGAAATACACATATACGAAAGGCGGACCTAATGGCATTCTAGAAATATGTCGAAATAAGGTCATGGCTCACTTATTGATTATTGCATGATTGAGTTTTGGATCAAAACCTGGAGATAGAGTTGGATGTATTGAACAGCAGTGCTACTCAAATTGTAGCGGCGATAAAGTCCAGAAAGATTAAAGCTACAGAGGTCTTGACTGCTTATTATAATCAAATTGAGCGGGTCAATCCACTTATCAATGCTGTGATACAAAGCAATCGTGAAATGACGTATCGGCAAGCCGATGAGATTGATGCCGATCTTGATCGCTTCATGCACAAAAAACTGCTTGGCGTGCCATTTACTATAAAAAACACCTGCGCAGTGCTTGGTTATCAACCCAACAAAGGTTGCAGAGGCCTGGCAGGAAAATCGAGTGAAGCTGATGCTACCGTGGTAGCTCGGATGAAGAAAGAGGGCGCTCTCGTGCTCGGCCTGACTAATACCCCAGAATTGAGTATTGGCTACGAAACCGACAATCTTCTGTACGGACAAACCAAAAATCCTTTCAATTTCGACCGCTCCCCAGGCGGCAGCAGTGGAGGCGAATCGGCCATTATTGCCGCGCACGGTTCGTTGTTTGGCATCGGATCGGATGCCAGTGGCAGCTTAAGAATTCCCGCGCATAACACGGGTATTGCCACTCTAAAAATGACCCAGGGACGAGTACCACTGACCGGTCATATTCCACTGGATTGTATGGGACTGTTCAGCCAGTTCATTTCTTTTGGGCCGATGGCCAGAACTGTGGAAGATTTGAATCTGGTAGCACCACTTATGGTTGGGCCGGATCACCTTGATGCACATGTGGTTCCGGTGGCCTGGCGGCCAATCGAAAATGTCGCTTTAGATCGGCTGAAACTGGCTTTTTACACCGATGATGGCATCGCGACCGCCAGTAAAGATATCGTTGCTGCGATCAGAAACGCGGCTCGTGCGCTGCAACCCGATGTCTTAACAGTTACGGAGCGACGTCCTGATGTGCTTCCTGAAATAGACACTTTGTTATCAAACAGCATTTTACTAGGGGGTGACGAAGGAGAATGGTTAAGAGATATTTTTCAAAAGCTGAAAATGGACCGGCCTTCTCCTTTGCTTCTGGAATTTTACGAAATGTCCAAGAAAAGCAAAATGTCCATTACTGAATTACGCTGGAGTTGGGTCCGCTTCGATCAGCATCGCCGGTCAATGCTTCAATTTATGGCCAATTATGATGTGATTCTGTGCCCGGTGGCTGCCACTGTAGCAAAATCTCATGGGCAGTCTTTTAAAGAAGTCAAGGACTTCAGTTATTCCATTTGCTACAGCTTGGTGAACTGGCCGGTTGTGGTGGTCAATGTGGGACAGTCTGCAGATGGGCTTCCGATTGGCGTTCAGGTAGTGGCAAGGCCGTGGCGTGAAGACGTCGCGTTGGCTGTAGCCCGTCATCTTGAACGAACCTTGGGTAGTTCCCTCAAGTGTCCCCTAGGACTGACTCCATAATGTTTGAGCAGAATTCCCTACCAGTGCTTGCAAAGGCAAATTATGACAGCGATTAACAGCCGCCCATGTGGCATTAAAAAAAGTTCCCAAGCAGCGTGCCATTTACAAAATTACTATTGCCTCAAACCAAAATTTGGGCAGAAAAATAGAAGTTTGCTCAAATTTATCCGCATATCATTCTTTGACTGTGTGGACCACTGTTCTTTGATGGGCTCCGATTATAACTATACTCTTTCTCCCCATTCTCGCTTGGATCATGACGAAGTGAAAGATGATTGTGGGAAATATTACTTGGGCGACTTAAAGAGCCCGAGCAATTGCGCTCGTAAGATTTTTTGTCCTCGGTCACTTATTACTCTTCTGGCAGAGTTGGTTCACTGGGACATTAGGAAGTTACACAATGCAAAGCTGCAGCTCGAGTTTTATTTTGAGCCGGCGCTGAAAACGATCGTCCCGCGCAGGGAGTCCCCTAATGCTTAAACGGTTGGCAAACCGGTTTCAGAAGCGATTTTATCTGGAATGGGTTTTAAACCAATCCGGCCAAATCTACAATACGCCTCTGATCTATCAAGTCGAAGGTGTACTCGACGAAGTGGCTTTGCAGGCAACATTGGAATATTTCGTCAACTGCTACGATAGCGGCTGCCGCAGTACATTTTATGAAGACGGCGGGCAGCTTTGCCAAGTAATTGCAGACCATGTGGATGTGGAGTTGGTGGTTCGTGACCTATCTTCTATCTCGCGGGTGGATGCTGCTGCGATTGAGCGCGAACTTGATTATTCATTTAATTTAGCTAATGGTTTGCTATTCCGCTTTTCTGTCCTCAAAAGCCTCGGTCACCCTTCCGTCGTTGTACTGAATTTTCACCATATCATTACGGATGCTATTTCAGCCAAGCATTTCGTGCGGGTTCTGCAAAAATGTTATCAGCATTTCTCGGCAGATGTGCCTCTGCTTTTACCCGCGCTGGGCAGGAGAGAAGTCGTCGATGATACGTTAAAACTGGAGCGCCAGAACCAGGAGGATATTGCCTACTGGTGCGAGCAGCTGACTAACCGCAGCCTGCATGTTGATTTACCCAGACAGATTCAAAGTAGAGGCGCAAGTACGCTCGGCGCCTCTCATTTTTTTGATTTTGATCTAGATCTGACTACCAGCCTTAGGCAATTTTGCCGCGATCACGCTTGCACGCCTTTTATTGCCATTGCCGCGTTATGCGGAATAGTATTGTCCAAATATACCGGCAAACGAGAATTGGTGCTCAACTATCCAGTTGACGCTCGTCCAGCTGGCGCGAGAGAAATGATTGGCTGCTTCATCAATAATTTTCCGCTGGTGTTTGAATTTCAACGCTACGACTTGTTGAGTGATCTAGTAGCTGATATCAAACTTCAACGTAAAGAGGCAAAACGGCATTCAAACTTTGGCCTGACTGAAGTAGTCCAAAAACTCCGTTTAGGTGCGCTATCCGAAGAGAATCTCTTCAACGTTACGGTGGTCGAAGCGTATTTCGACGACTCGCCACTAGACATGGGCAACTGTCATTGGCAACCACTGCAATTGCAACGCAAACACGTCGTTGGCGACTTGGTATTTGCCTATCAACCGGGGGACCAGCACTTCCGTTTCCGCATAGATTATCGTCTCGACTCGTTTGCGCCATCCTTTATAGTAATGCTGGGGGAAAGCTTGAGTTGGGCTGCAAAAACGTTATTGGGCAATGCCGACCGCAGGATAGCCAACGATGTTGTAATGTACCCCGCTATGCGCGACCGTCTACAAACGTTTGCCCAAGGGGCCTCAAAGGCTGTTGCCTATCAAGAGGGATTAGTGGCCCTGTTTTGTCGATTAGCGGAACGAAATCCTCGGACAACTGCATTGTGTTACCGCGACAAAACCTGGAGTTATCACGAGGTATTGCTTGGTGCGACTGCTATTGCCGCTTGCCTTCATAACCATTTCGACTCGCGTGCCGTTGAGGGTGAACGTCTGGTGGGCGTCTATCTGGGTGATAAGAGCTTGGCCGTTCTTTCAATACTGGCCGTACTAGGCAGCGGCTGCGCCTATATTCCTATTGACCCGAATATGCCATCTGTCCGTGTACAAGAATTGGTGAGCGAAAGCGGGGTGACGGTATTGCTGACTGATCGCAAGCTTGGTGTCAGTTTTAACGGCGCTACGCCGTCACTTTTGTATGTTGACGAGTTACGCCATATTACGCCGGCGATATCCATCAGGTTACAGGCAGCAGCGGCGGCTACGCTTGCTTATGTGATCTATACCTCAGGTTCGACAGGAAAACCTAAAGGTGTAATGGTCGATCATGGAAATTTGGTTAACCTGGTTACCAATTTTATTGCAGAGCTGGCAATCGACCATAGCCATAGGATTGTGGGTGCCACTGGAGTGGGCTTTGATATTTTTGGTCTTGAATTGTTCGCTGCCCTCTGCACGGGTGCGAGTTTGTTGCTGCTTGACCAGGAATTAGAGGACGTTGCGAGTTTGATTGCTGTACTTGACCGCTATCAGCCCACGTTATTGCAGGGTACACCGTCATTCTGGTCTCTGCTGTCGATGGCAGGATGGCAACCACAACAATCCGATCGACCACGGGATCTGGTCGCGTTGTGTGGCGGTGAAGCGATGTCGCAGAGCCTAGCGGGTTATCTACTCAAAATCGCAGCCCGCGTTTATCAGGTGTATGGGCCGACTGAGACGACTATCTGGTCTAGCCGCCAGCTCTTGCATGACGATAGCCAATATGCAGTTATCGGTCATCCGATCGGTGATACTCGAATATATGTGCTCGATGAGACGCAAGCGCTGTTACCGCAGTGTGCACACGGTGAGTTGTACATAGGTGGCAAGGGCGTCACTCGCGGGTATTATCGTCAGCCTGCCCTGAGTGCCGAGCGTTTCTTATCTCTGCAGCCCTACGGTTCTGATAGCGAAAGTGAGAAATTGTATCGCACCGGGGACCGGGGCTACTGGAACGAACGAGGTGAGTTAGTGTATGTTGGCCGGTTTGATTTCCAGATTAAGATCCGTGGCCATCGCGTCGAGTTGGGTGAAATTGAACACTGGCTGAACCAACAAGTAGGTATAAGCCAAACCGTAGTGCAGGCTAATGGCATCGCCGACCTAATTTCCTTGGACGCTTACGTAGTAATGGAACACGGTGTCGTACCGAATTGTGATGCATGGCGCGCCGCGTTGCGTGAAAGACTTCCGTCTTACATGATCCCGCGGAGTTTCATAGTCCTCGACAGTTTGCCGAAAACTTTGAACGGTAAAATTGACCGTCAGGCTTTACCTGATCCAAACCCGCATCCTAGTTCGCCTTCAGTCGCGCCCGAGGGAATGATTGAACAGCAATTAGCTTTAATTTGGCAGCAAGTCCTGCAACTTGATCAGGTCGGTGTTACCGACCACTTTTTTTCCTTGGGTGGACATTCCTTGCTGGCCGCGCAAATGCTGATTGCAGCCGCTAAAATGCTTACGGTTCAACTGTCACTTAGCGATATCATGCGCTATCCGACGATACGTGAATTAGCTGCGTATATCTCGTCCGGTGGGTCGCGATCAACCGGGCCTATTTCCGTACCGTTATCTGCAAATACGCATCGCTTTCCTCTTTCGCTTGAGCAGCGCCATTTGTATTTTATTGATCAGTATCACGAGGCGACAGGAAATAGTCTCAATCTGAGTGTTATCCAAAGATTAAGTGGTCCGCTCAACGTTGATTGTTTGGGAGGCGCTTTACAGACACTGTTGACACGTCACGAATTGCTCAATGTACATATGGCCGAGGATGCAGGCCAATTAGAACAACATTATTCCCCGCTGGCATTGCCACCGTTAGTGCCAGTGCAAGTCAGCCGTGAAAAATTAGGAGCTCTCTTACGACGAGAGGTGACGACAAATTTTGATTTGCGCCAAGCGCCGCTATACCGTATTAAGCTCCTGCAATTGGCGGATCAGGAATTTATTCTGATTTTTGTGCTACCTCATATTATCGCGGATGGCTGGTCGCTCGATTTGCTGAACCGTGAACTATCAATAATTTATGGCGCTTTAAAGCAAGGATTGTTGCCTCAGTTGTCGCCGCTCAACCAGCGCTATAGTGACATGGTGGTTTGGCAAACTAATTGGTTCGCCTCGAAGGATTTCAACCATTCGGTCGATTTTTGGCGTCATCGTTTAGAGGGTTATGGGGGTCTGCACCTGCCGTCCGACTTTCCGCCAGTGCGCGAGCGCAGTTTTAGCGGTGCTCACCGAGAGTTTACGCTATCGAAAGAACTGACGCTACGTCTTAAATCGTACGCTGCTGGCCTTAAGGTGTCGTTGTTCAGTTGCCTGTACTGTTTGTTTGCCTTGCAATTAAGGCGGTATTTCGATCAAAAAGACCTGGTCATCTGTGTCCCTGCTGCCAACCGGCGCTTGGGCAATGAAGGGGTGGTGGGATTATTCACTAGCATGCTGCCGTTGCGTCTTACAATTGATGACGACACAGATTTTGCTACGATGGTTCAGGCTTTTAGCCACGATAGCCAGGAAGCGCTTGCTCATCAAGGAGTGCCCCTTGAGTCAATTCAGATACGACAGAATGGTTACGATGGTCCGCACGATTTTTTACAAGTGGTGTTTGCGTTCCAAAATGCTAATCATAGTTACACACTTGACCTTGACGGTATTGTAAGCGAATTCGTTTCTGTGGAAGACGGGGTCACAAAATACGATTTATTCTTGAGTATGCGCGAGGCAGATGGACTTTTGCTAGCTAACATTGAATACGCGAGCGAATTCTTTCATGCAGAACGTATCGGACGCATGGGTGATCATTTTATTGCTCTGGCTGAACAAATACTGTTGGACGCAACGACGGTGGTTGGCGACCTTAATATCGTTTGTGGTACAGAGCTGGCTCAGTTGATGCCATCGGCCAAGGCTGCTCCAACCGATGATGATGACCTGATTAGCTGGTTCGGTCGGGCTGCCCGCTCTGTCCCGCTAGCGGTGGCATTGCAAGATGGCGCGCAAATTATGAGCTACATTGAATTAGACACGGCATCAAACAGACTGGCCCGACGTCTACGCATGCAGTATCGCCAAACACTGGGCGGCGAATTAAAGGCAGATACCCTAATCGGTCTGTGCGTCGAACCTGGCATTCCGATGCTGGTTGCTATCCTTGCTATTCTTAAAGCGGGTGGTGCCTATGTTCCTCTAGATCCGCATTATCCTGCACAACGCTTGCAATATATGCTTGTTGATAGCGGCATCTGCTTGCTGATATCTAGTAGCGCCTGCCTACAGCATAGTTCCTTTATAGAAGCGTTACCAGCAGGGCGTTGCGTTCTACTAGACAAGGATGAGGAGGTAGACACCAGCACCGAGAGGTTACCTGTGCTCTGCCCTGACCAATTGGCCTACGTTATTTACACTTCCGGTTCGACTGGCAATCCGAAGGGAACCATGGTAAGTCATCGGAATGTGGTCCGGTTGTTTCAGACTAGTACGCATCTGTTCTCATTTTCTCAGCAGGACGTCTGGTGCTTGTTTCACTCTTATGCTTTTGATTTTTCGGTGTGGGAAATTTGGGGTGCGCTGTTATATGGAGCGCGGCTAAATATTGTTCCCTATTACATCAGCCGGGATCCAGAACAGTTCCGCGCATTTTTGGTGCAACAAGAAGTGACGATATTAAATCAAACTCCAACGGCTTTCTCTCAATTGCTCAACGAAGAAGTACGTCATAATGATTGTCTATCGCTGCGCTATGTAATTTTTGGTGGTGAGTCGCTTCAGCTAGCGACCCTGAAACCTTGGTACCGCAAGTACGCTAACGCGACGCGCCTGATCAACATGTATGGTATCACTGAGGCCACGGTGCATGTAACCTTCAGAGAGTTGACGTCGGCTGATGTCGACATGCATTACTGTAATAACATCGGAAAGCCTTTGCCTGATTTTAAGGCATTGGTGCTGGATAGTCGCCGACGACTGTGCCCAATTGGGGTGGGCGGTGAATTGTATTTGGGAGGACCCGGTTTAACGCGTGGATATCTGAAACAACCTTTGTTAACCAGACGTTCTTTTATCGTCGATGACCGGCTATTCGATGGAGAACGTCTGTATAAGACCGGCGATTTGGCAAAATGGTTACCTGACGGCCATCTGGAATATCTAGGACGTAACGACCACCAAGTCAAGGTGCGCGGTTTCCGTATTGAGCTGGGTGAACTTCAGTCAACCTTAATGACTTTTCCTCAGGTAAGCAATGCGTTGGCGTTGCAGGATTCGGAGCGCGGCGCAATCCTGCTTTATTATGTATCTGAACAGGTGTTAGATACTGACGTGTTGTACCAGCACTTGAAGCAGACGTTGCCAGATTTCATGCTGCCACAACGGCTAATACATCTGCAAGCACTACCACTTACTAGCAACGGCAAAATCGATCGGATTGCTTTGGGAACGCTAACCCCGGTAACTTCCTCTGCAATGCCGCCGCTATTAACTCCTTTAAACGCACAAGAATGCTTACTCGCCAAAATTTGGCAACGAGTTTTGTCGCGACCTATACACAACATACATGCTAATTTTTTTACTGTCGGCGGCGATTCCCTGCGCGTACTTGAAGTGATGCGGCAGTTACGGCAAGCCGGCTATAGTTTTACGCCTCGCGAGTTATTTAATAATCCGACCATCTCGCAACTGGCCAAAATTTTGCGTCCAATCGAGCCGGCTCCGCTACGCCATTTGGTTATGCCATTCAGTTTGATAAGTAGCAAACAGCGGGCAATTTATCAGATGCCGGAAGATGAAGACATTTATCCGCTCACGGCCTTGCAGGAAGGCATGTTATTTCATTCCGAATTGACGGCCGAGGTTTCAACTTATCTGGACATTATCTCTTGCCGCGTCACGGGCGTATTTCGTTTAGTCGATTTTCAAAATGTGTTAAAGGATTTGATGCGCATTCATCACGTGTTACGCACAGTGTTTGTCCGTAACAAGGATGGTTCGTGGCAAAAACTTAGGCATATAGTAAAGACGCCGTTGACAGTATATGATCTGACCAGGCTCGCCTCCGACGCGCAGGAACAATCCTTGGTTCAATTTTTCTCGTCTGAGCGCGGCCTTCATTTCATGCCAGGCGACTTACCCCTGTGGCGATTAAGCGTACATCTTCTGAATGGCGGCTTTCACCTGACACTGACGTGTCATCATGCAATTCTAGATGGCTGGAGTGTCGCTGTTTTCCTGACACAACTGCTGAAACAGTACGACCATACATTTGACAACACAGCCTCGGTACTGGTGGCCCGCAGCCTCGCTTTCCGTGATTATGTCGGCGAGGAAATTGTGCTGCGTCAGGATCAGGAAGTTCGACGTTATTGGCAAGAGACGTGGCAGCACTTCGAGCCCACGCTGATTGCACCGGGAAGAGGATCTAACCATTCTGGCTCGCTTGCTCGTCATTCGGTTCAACTCAGCGGTGAATTGCGTGAAGCCCTGAATGAAATGGTGCTGGAGGACGGAGTGGCGCTAGATAGCATATTACTGGCGGCACATATATTTGCAATCAGTCGTTATACCGGGCGGCGACGCGTGGCTACAGGCTGGGCAACCAATGGTCGTCTGGACGATGATGAAAACAATGAAATGCTTGGACTGTTCTTGAACAGCACGCCTTTTTGCATTTCAATTGATCGCGATCAGTCCCCATGGGAATTTCTGCAGCGCTTAATTTTACATAAGGCTAATCTCCAGCCCTTCCGTAGTTTTCCTTTGCGAGACATTCAACAAAATGCCGGCCGCGGAGTGCTGTTTGACACACTGTTCAACTTTGTCAACTTTCACATATTTGAGCAGCTGCGTGGGCTTCGTCATTTGCAGGTACATGAAGGTTACTGTTATGAAGAAACCAATTTTGCGCTAGTGTGCCAGACGGGTATCAATCCGAGTAATGGTAATCTTGAAGTGGAAATGATCTATCAAAAGAAGTTTCTCGACAGGGAGAAAATTGTTACTTTGGACTTGTTTTTCCAAGAAGCATTGCATGACCTCAGCAGTCGAAAAGCAGGCGAAGCTGAGCGCCAAAATAGCGCAGCAGTGGCGGCACTGCTGCCACCACGAGAATGGGCCGGCGGTATCGGAAAAGATCTGGGCCAAACTGGCATCGCAGAACGGGTTAGTGCAATAGCGTTGCTCCATCCAGACCGTGTGGCAATTCGAGAGGGGAGCACAAGCTTAAGCTATAGCATGTTAGAAGACTGGGCCACTGCATTAGCGTGTCAAATGCGGGATCAGTGCGGTGAAGAACTAACAGGTAAGCGGATTGGGTTATTCTCATCTCGTCGAATATCGACAATTGTTAGCATGCTGGCTATCCTAAAGGCGGGCGCAGCCTATGTACCACTCGACGAAAACTATCCCCGTATCCGCTTAGAACAGCTGATACAGGATGCTGACCTGACTTGTATAGTCGGCTGTCCGAAAACCCTGGCAATGCATGAATGGATACCAGCCATGCAAGCCTTCTTTTTACCTTTACATCCCACCCTCGGCGTAGCCTCCGCCAATCTGGCTCCCCTTATTCCTAAAGGCGACGGAGTCGCTTACGTTATGTACACTTCAGGCTCCAGTGGAACACCAAAAGGGGTGATGATTGAACAAGCGGCTATCATACGTCTCGTGGTCGATACCGACTATATTTGTATACAGCCCCAACATGTGGTGGCACAAGCAGCAAGTTTGAGTTTTGATGCTGCTACGCTCGAGGTATGGGGAGCTCTCCTGAACGGCGCAACCTTAGTTCTCGCGCCCTCTGCGAGCTTACTCGACAGTCGAATTTTTGAAAATTTTCTGCATCAAGAGCAGGTCGATATTCTCTGGCTGACTGCGCGTCTGTTTGACCGTCACGTTAATTCTGGCCATGCAGCGATGTTTCGGAATCTGAGCTATTTATTAGTGGGCGGCGATGCGTTAAATCTTACCACTATTGCTCAGGTTTTGCACTGTCCTGAGGGCCGTCCGCGCCATCTGCTCAATGGATACGGTCCCACCGAAAATACCACCTTTACCTGTGTTCATGAGGTCAATGAGATTTCTTTGCAAGGAGAGAGTATCCCTATCGGCAGGCCCATCTCCCGCACACAAGTCTTTGTACTTGATGAACTGTGTCGTCAGGTGCCAATTGGTCATGCCGGTGAGCTATGTACCTCTGGAACCGGGCTGGCGCGAGGTTATTTAAATTCTGGCGATAATGATGCGGCATTTGTTGAACTTGAACTGGCTGATGCAGATAGCGTAAAACGGCGTCGACGCCTTTACCGTACCGGTGACGCAGTACGTTGGTTGCCGTCAGGTGAGTTAACTTTTCTTGGTAGGATGGACCGGACTCTTAAAGTTAACGGCTATCGAGTTGACTTGAACGAGATCGAAACTGCTGCATTAGCCTGCCCTAATGTGACCCAGTGTGCGGCTACAGTTTGCGGAAATGAACGGCGTCAGCTGATTTTGTACTTCAGCAGTGGCCAGGCCCAGTGTACTGCCGAGGAATTACGCATCGCGCTCAAATGCCGATTGCCGAGTTTTATGGTTCCCACGCACATTATTAGTCTGGCCGCTTTGCCGTTAAACCAAAACGGTAAAATTGATATAACGCAGTTGCCGCCTTTGTCCAATTTCAATACGGATAATCCACAGCCGGTTTTCATCAGCAATACGCAGCGGCGCTTGCATGCAATTTGGAGTGATTTACTACCAATACCCGTGATCAGCGTGCAAAACAGTTTCTTCGAACAGGGCGGCGACTCACTATTGGCGATGCAACTGCAGCACCAGATCAATCATCATTTTCAATCCGACATCGCCGTAGTTGACGTATTTCGTTATCCGACTATTGAGACTATGGCCCGTCATCTCGACGGCGCATCCGAGATAAATGGGAAAGCGGACCCCAATGATTTGTTGCGTGCCCAGCGTCTAAGAGCCCAGCACACCCACCTCCGATCACGCTCGAATACTTATGAAGGATGAGACTATGAACGAACCAATCGAAAACGCCATTGCCATTATCGGCATGTCTTGCAAGCTGCCCCGGGCGGAGACGCCGGAACAGTTTTGGCAGGCCTTAGCAAATGGTGTCGAAGCGGTAACTTTCTTCAGTGACGATGAATTACTAGCCAGGGGAATTTCGGCAAAACAGCTTGCGGACCCCAACTACGTCAAGGCAGCAGTTCAATTACCTGGCCGAAAATTATTTGACGCCAGTTTTTTCGGTATTTCGCCGCGAGAAGCAAGCTTTATGGATCCGCAGCAGCGTCTACTACTCGAGGGAGCATATCGGGCGCTGGAACACGGCGGCTATGCACCTGAACAAAATCAATTAGAAACAGGGGTGTTTGTCGGAGCCGATCCCAGTAGCTATTTCTTGCAGAATATCTTGCCCAATTCCCAGGTCATCAGCAGTACCGATCAGCTACAATTAATTTACACCAACAGTTCGATAGCGACCCAGATTTCTTACCATCTCAATCTGAAGGGACCCAGTCTGGAAGTTCATACTGCCTGTTCAACTTCGCTGGTTGCTATTCATTTAGCCTGTCGTAGTTTGCTGATGTATGAATGTGACATGGCATTGGCCGGTGGCGCCTCAGTGCAAGCCGCCGAACCAGCGGGCTATGTCTATCGACCTGATAGCATTTTGTCACCTGATGGTCATTGTCGTGCTTTCGACGAGTCCGCAGCAGGAACAGTACCGGGACAGGGAGTTGCTCTGGTGCTGCTTAAACGTTACGAAGATGCGGTCAAGGATGGAGATACCATTTATTCATTGATCCGAGGTTCAGCTATTAATAATGACGGTGCCAGCAAGGTAGGCTACACAGCGCCTGGAGTAGATGGCCAGATCGCCGTTTTAAAGCGCGCTCTGGCCATGGCGGCATTACGCCCTGAACAGATTAGCTATATTGAATGTCATGGAACCGGCACTTCGTTGGGCGACCCCATTGAATTAACCGCGCTGGCTGAAGTATACGGCCAACAACCCGGCGCCCATACGCCGTGCTACCTTGGTTCGCTGAAAACCAATTTCGGTCATCTGAACTCCGCAGCTGGCGTAGCTGGCTTGATCAAAACGGTGTTGGCCTTACGCCACAGACAAATTCCGCCCTCACTGAACTTCACTCGCTTAACAACGAAGATCAATCTAAATGCCAGCAGGCTGGCCATTAATACCACCCTCCGCAATTGGGACTGCGAAGCTGAACCGTTGCGTGCTGCAGTGAGTTCATTTGGTATTGGGGGCACCAATGCACACTTATTGCTGGAAGAGTTCAAGATGGCAAGAACGGCTATAAAAGTCCCTACCAAAGTAGTACCTACAGTGCCCTTACAGCAAGCCAGACTGTTAACATTGTCCGCAAAGACCCCGGTAGCTCTCGAGCAGAAGCGGCGTGATTTTGCCGAATTCCTGCAATCGTGTTCGGAACATGAATTTGATGATGCGTGTTATACCGCAAATATTGGTCGTAGCGCTTTTATGTATCGTTATGCATTCGTGGCAGGGGATCGGAAAGCGAGTCTTCAACAGTTGCTTAGCCCAATAGATATGCCAACAATGGTCATGTCGAATCCGGGGGTAGTCTTCGTTTTAAATGGCACGGGCGAATCACTGTTTGATCTAGGCCGTTCTTCATATCAGACTCTGCCCTATTTTCGCCAGACGTTGACTGACGAGGCCGGAGGCACTTTGGTTGCAATACTGTTGGGTAATATTTTAATGAATACGGAGGATCGTCAGGTATTGGCATTTGCGATTTTATATTCGCTGGCATCATGCTGGATCTATTGGGGTGTACGACCTGTCTTAATGGTCGGAGACGAAATTGGAGAATATGCGGCGGCTTGTCTTTCCGGTGTGCTCGGGTTCGACCATGCTGTGCGTTTGATTCGAAGTACGTCTCAATTACATGCGCAAACAATAACTGGGACCGGGGAGCCAACTTTCTTCGCGGACGCAAGCGAGTCAGCGATTTTTAGTGCCCCGAGATTGCCTTACACTTCTAGCTTGACCGGACTAATTGTCGATCCGCTAGCGTTATCTCAGCCTGAATACTGGCACCAGCCGCGCAGACAAAATGTTTTTATTTCAGCCGTGAGCGAGGCGGCCCGCAAGCCCGAATGGCAACTCCTATGCGTTGCAGGTCCCCTTGAGACAGTATTGCCCACAGATCAGCAGAGCCGCTGCATTGGCGTCACACTGAATAATAGCGACCAAAGCTATATCTTATCGCTGGCCGCGCAATTGTGGCAAAGCGGAGTCGGATTAGATTGGAAGGCTTTCTATGCAGAGCCACGGCAACGTATTCCTATTCCGACTTATCCTTTCGATTCGCAGCCCCATTGGGTTGATATACCTGTCGCGCCGCAAGCGGTGATTTCCCAAATAAGTACAAGCGCAGTAAGTGACAGTATCGCTAATGACCCATTTCATAACGCAGTTCAGATGCAGCCCGGGTTGGTTAACGGCTATGTCGCGCCTCAAACCGAAGTGGAGCATGAGATTGCAGGCATTTGGTCGCAACTTTTAGGTATCGAAAAAATCGGCGTGACTGATAACTTTTTTGATCTGGGCGGCCATTCGCTTTTAGCCACTCAAATTAATGCCAGGATTAACGCGCGCTTTGATATCCCGCTGACGCTGGAAAATTTTTTCGATATGCCGACCATCAAAGGGACAGTCGAGCTGCTACTGCGAAAACAGCTGGCTGAACAGCAGGATAATGCCGTTTAGCAAAGGATAGGCCCGCCCGATAATATTGCTTAAGTGCAAAGAAAAGTTAGCGCGTTGCGCTTAAGACTAACTCCCATTGAAGAGACTGTATGATAGCTAAATCTTTCAGTGACCTCGTATTCGACGATGTGTTTATGGAATTAAGCGAGGTGCTGCCGCAGACCCCAGTCTTCGTTAAGCTAGAAGGGTTTTCGGCCACCGGATCAATAAAGGTCAAGTCGGCCGTGCGCATGATCGAACGACTAGAGCTAGAAAATCGGCTAAGACCGGAATGTTCGCTAATCGAAAGTTCATCCGGTAATCTTGGTTTAGCGCTGAGTATGGCATGTGCTGCGAAAGGATATTCCTTTACCTGTGTTAGTGATCCGAATATTTCGCCGCAAACCGCTAAAATGATTGAGTCTTATGGGGCACGTCTTCTAATCGTTAAGCAACATGATAAGAACGGCGGGTTTTTAGGCAGTCGGATTGACCTGATTAACGCGATGCTGGCAGCCGATCATAACCTGGTCTGGACAAACCAATACGAGAGTATCAACAATGTTGAGGCGCATTATCTTACCACTGCACCAGCGATTCTACGGCAATTCCCGGCACCCGACTACGTATTTGTCGGAGCCGGTACCACAGGCACGTTGGGGGGTATCTCACGTTATCTTCGTCAGCAATCACCGCATACCAAACTGATCGCTGTTGATAGCGCCGGTTCAGTTACTTTCGGACAGCCCTCTGGACCACGGTACATCGCGGGCCTCGGTACTAGCCGGCCGCCCAAAATCCGTAAGCATTCAAATTTCGATGCGCTGGTAATGGTAAAAGAAGAAGATGCCGTACGCATGTGTCATCAATTGGCATACAAGAAGGGTATTTTACTAGGCGGTTCTTCGGGAACGGTATTATGCGCTGTGCAACAGTATGCACCACAAATTTCCCGCAGCGCTTGTGTAGTTGCCATCTCACCCGATTTCGGGGATCGCTACATGGATACTATTTACAATCCGCGATGGGTCGCTAGTCACTTCCCTCATTTTTACGCCCCTAAAAGCACGGTCGAACTGTCAGATGAATGCGTTATATTCACCTGAAGTCCCCTGACCAATTCTTGGAGATTAAATTGAAAAATGCAGAGCTGCCCATCTTAAAAGTGATTGGAGCTAAATATATAGAGCAGTGGCTTAATAAACATCCGAAGCGCATCTTGGAATTGGTAAAAGAAGTATATTTAGCCCATTCGCAAGGACGCACGGTCAATCCAGATAGCTACTTTTTGCGAATTCCAAACAGCGACACCGATCGTTTCATCGCGCTGCCCGCAGTGCTTGAGGATGAGCATCCAATCGTTGGGATCAAATGGATCGCGAGCTTTCCTCACAATGTAGTGCAAGGGATTGACCGTGCTTCTGCACTGCTGATTTTAAATGACCGACGCACCGGTTATCCACTGGCCTGCATGGAAGGAAGCGCCATTAGTGCCACGCGCACTGCGGCTTCGGCAGTGTTGGGCGCGCATTATTTGCACATCACGCCGGGCCACATTCAGCAACTGGCAATCATTGGCTGCGGGCCAATTGCCTATCGCACCCTCACCTTATTGGTGCAGCTTGGGTGGCGAATTGGTGGATTAATGTTATGTGATACGGTACCGGAGCGAGCTGAACTATTCCGAAAAAAATGTTCACGTTTAGACGTGCCTTGCCGGCTGGCGCACCTGACAGAAACCATTCAGAGTAGCGACATGTTGATTTTTGCCACGTCGGCGGTGTGTCCAACCATAACTCAAGTGGAATGGTTTAAACATGCGCCAACAGTACTGCACATGTCATTACGGGACCTATCTCCCGAAATCATATTGGCGGGACAAAACGTCGCTGACGATGTTGAGCACTGCCTGAAGGCAAATACTTCACTTGATCTTGCTTCAAAAAACGCAGGTCATAGCCGATTCATCGATGGTGATATCGCGGACGCCATCACAGGTCGAATCGTCCCTGATCCAATGCGCACACGAATATTTTCACCGTTTGGGATGGGTATTTTGGATCTGGCAGTGGGGCGTGAAATTCTGGCTACCGCGGATCATAGGAGCATCTTGGAAATGCCGGACTTTTTTCCAACACCCTTTCAGCAGGAACACATTACGCATTACTAAGCCCAGATTTTCTATTAGATCGCTAAATTTCGTGATGACGCTGATAAACGTTGACTACCAGGCCAATAACACTAGCGCAAATTACATGCGACGCAACCCAGTTAATTGAACGTCTTTTAAGTTGCCTGGACTGCTTTTCTTCTTTTTGTGGCATATAGGCCGCCGCGGCGGCGTGGTGGAGCAAAGGTTCACAGTGCATTCACTGCGCTTACGAACGTGCTTTCTCTATCAAAAAATTTTCATGAGCCCAAAGGTTTTTTGCGGCAAAACGACTTAAAAAAAGCACACCTGCCTCCGTCTTAATTGAAGATCTCGGCTAAGTTATCTCCAAACCGTGAATATTTACACATGTACGTCGTCGACACATGCTGGCATTCTATGGCCAGAATATAGGGCAGTTCAAAGATATAGTGAAATCTGTTGCAGGATATCAAGGAGTTAAGATGAGTGATGTGGATACGGTGCAGACTGGCGTGAATTCGGAACAGCAACACAAGTTAGAAAAGGCTTTGCTGACTAGGCGCAAAACGCAGCCCTTGACGACACCTGAGCGCAACGAGATGCAACAATCCGCACCCTTATCAATGGCACAGCGACGGCTTTGGTTACACGAAACTATGGAAAAATGCGGTGCACTTTATAATATACCTTGCGCGCTGCGTCTCACAGGTGTTCTAAATGTGGAAGCCTTGCGTCAGGCAATTAATCTTCATGTACAGCGCCACGCTGTCTTACGCAGCCATTTTCAAATACACAACGGTCACCCGCAGCAGGTTTGTGTACCGGTGCTGCATATAGATTTGCCTCTGGTGCAAGTGAAGGATGAGATTGAGGCATCCAAGTTCCTACGCACCGAAGCCGATATACCGTTCAATTTAGATCAACCGGGATTACTGCGCTGTCATGTACTACAACTAAGTTCGCACAATCATATATTGCTGATAACCCTGCACCACATTGTGTCAGACGGTTGGTCGCTCGGCATTATGATGCATGAAATTTCGCAAACTTACGTTTCCCTCTGTAGTGGAAGGCAAGTGCAATTACCTGAGTTACCGATGCAATATCTCAGTTACAGTTTGTGGCAGCGCAAATGGTTGGATGCGGACCGTATTCAACGGCAGTTATTGTTCTGGGAAGCTGCTTTGCAAAATGCACCCGAACTGTTGTCGCTTCCGACAGCTAAACCTCGACTACCACGTAAAAGTTACCAGGGCGACATATACCGTTTTGTAATCGACATAGAGCGAGTGCGGCAGCTCAAGCAGCTATGCCGAAACCACGACGTGACCTTGCATATGCTGCTGCTGGCAAGCTTCAATATTTTGCTGTCACGTTATAGTGGCTGCAACGACATCGTTCTAGGTACACCCGTTGCCAACCGTTTTCCACAAGAAGCAGAGACGCTGGTGGGTTTTTTCGCTAATACCTTAGCTATGCGCAATCAGGTAACGCCCGAGTTGTCATTTTCAACCTTTTTGAACCAAGTAAAGAAGAATGCACTGGCCGCTTATGCTCATCAGGACGTGCCCTTTGATTTAGTAGTAGAACATGTCAAACCAAATCGCAGTCAAAGTCACAGCCCGATTTTTCAAGTCGAATTTGTTCTGCAAAAAACTATGGCGCGCCGCTTTCCCATGGGTCAACTGGAGGCTGAAGTTTTTCCCCGTGACAGCAGCTATACTAAATTTGATCTGACACTCTCAATGGAAGAGTGTGGCGCCAGTTTGTATGGTGCATTTGAATTCAACAGCCACCTGTTTAATCAGGACTTTGCTCACCGTCTTTCGACACATTTTCAGGCTCTGTTAGACAGTATCATCAAAAATCCACAACAGCCAATTTGGTCGCTGGACATATTAAGCCCCGCCGAGGTCAGCGAGTTACAGAAGTGGTCAGTGCATGGCACCGAAATTCCGGTTGATCGAAGCGTGCTTGATTATTTTTCTGATCAGGTAGCGTGTCAGCCGCATGCTGTGGCAATTTGCCATAACGATGAATTCTTGAGCTACACCGAACTGGAGCAGTACGCCAACCGGCTGGCGCATGCCATGTGCCATGCCGGTGTGACCAGCGGTCAGCGGGTAGCCTTATATCTAGATCGAGGCATAGACTATCTGATTGCTATGCTGGCCACGCTCAAGTTGGGAGGGGTGTTTGTTCCCTTCAATCCCAATTTGGGTCCGGCGCGAAATAAGGACACCCTTAAGCGCGCCGATCCGATGTTGATCCTAGTGGGCGAATCCTATGCAACGAGTCTTGCTTCAGTTGACCATAATACTGAGGTAATGCTATTACAGCGGCACACGTTGTTTGAATGGCCAGAAAGTGCACCAGATCAACGCCCGGTTACGCTTGACGGCACTGCTTACATAATCTTCACCTCAGGATCAACTGGAGAGCCAAAAGGTGCGATGGTAACTCAACGCGGCATGATAAATCATTTGTTGGCAAAAATCAGGGACTTAACGCTGACGGAGAATGACGCTGTCGCACAAATAGCTGTGCAGACCTTTGATGTGTCTGTGTGGCAGTTCTTAGCGCCATTGCTTGTAGGAGCACGTACCCAAGTATTCACCGGGGTGCAGGCATGGGAACCGGCACCATTGCTGCGTCAGTTGCAGGAACGTCATATTAGCGTTGTCGAGACAGTACCATCGCATCTGGAAATACTTCTCGATGAAGTGAAGCGCAATCCCATTGGAAAGTATCTGCCTGAACTCAGATGGATGATTAGCAATGGTGAGCCTATGGCGATGGACCTGTGTTCGCGCTGGTTCGATATATTTCCTACTGTAGAGTTAATGAATGCTTATGGACCGACCGAATGTTCAGATGATGTCACCCATCTGTGTTTGAGTGAGAAACCAAATTACGCACTGTCTTACCTACCGATTGGAAGGCCGATCGCAAATGCCAGTATCTATGTACTTGATTCTTATGTGAGGCCGGTACCGATTGGCGTGACTGGCGAGATTCATATCGGTGGCGTTTGTGTTGGCCAAGGTTACTTCCGCGACGAGGAAAAAACCCGTAACCGTTTTGTTGAAGATCGTTTTTCTGGAAGGCCACATGCCCGACTTTACAAAAGCGGCGATCTCGGTCGCTACCATTCTGATGGGACTTTAGAACTACTGGGCCGTAGTGATTTTCAAGTAAAAGTACGCGGATGCCGAATTGAACCCGGCGAGGTCGAAGCCGCTTTGCAGCAGCATCCTTCTATTGAACAATGTCTCGTAATGGGTATCAAGGACTCCGCCGATCAAGTACAGCTGATTGCCTATGTCGTCCCTCAAGTAAGGCCAGCGCCAAGTGTGAGGGAATTGCAAGCTTTTTGCAAACAGTTGTTACCTGATTACATGGTACCGAGTGGAATATTATTTTTAGATGAGTTCCCCTTGCTGTCCAACGGTAAGCTCGATCGTAGTCAGTTAGCCATTTTCGAACCAGACCTA
This sequence comes from Solimicrobium sp., assembly GCA_021155915.1. Taxonomy (GTDB): domain Bacteria; phylum Pseudomonadota; class Gammaproteobacteria; order Burkholderiales; family Burkholderiaceae_D; genus Solimicrobium. Next base: position 24,887 of record JAJNBE010000007.1, read on the forward strand.
ACACAGCAGTATATTGCACCTCGAAATGCCACAGAAGCCAGCCTGGCGCTGATTTGGGCCGAAGTCATCAATCTTCAGCAAGTCGGCGTACAGGACAACTTTTTCCATATCGGTGGTCATTCTTTGCTTGCTATTGATCTGGTAACTCGTTGCAAAGCCATACTTGGCGATGGGATGTCGCTAGAGAAATTGTTTGATTATCCGACTATCGAAGAGTTGGTTGAGATGCTCAGCTATAAAGAATAGGAGTGCCGGATGACACAAATTTCACAGCAACATCGGCTGCATGATTTAGCCCCCAGCCAGATTCCTGAATGGTATTCCTATCAGCTCATTCCGGACAGTGCTGTGTACAACATTAGTTTCAATCATTTTTTTTTGACAAAAATCGATCCTGCGATTTTCTTGCAGGCCTGGCAGCATATCTTGGATCGCCACGACATATTTCGCATTCGGATAACTTATGCTGACGGAAAACCTAAACAGTTTCTGTCGGATCGGGTGATCCTTCATCGGGAAACGCTGCTGATAGATCGCACCATCCTAAACCATGGACAAATTGCAGAAGAACAGCAAAAACAGGCAAGCTATTTCGCGCTAAAACCATTCAATTTTGATAGCGAAGCGCTGTTCCGGTTGCACTTAATTGCATATGCAGGAGACGAGTATCAACTGATCTTTACGGTGCATCATATCATTTGGGATGAGACCAGCACCATGAATCTGATACGTGAGTTTGCGGCGCTGTATATGGCTTACAGCGAAAAACGAGAGATAATATTGCCAGCTCTACCCTATAGTTTCCTCGCCTATGCTGACCGTGTTAATCAAGACATTGCGTCCGGGCGCTATGCTCATCATCGAGCGTATTGGATGGAACAATTTAAGCAACTGCCAGAACCATTGAACTTGCCCACCGATCATCCACGTCCGGCGTTGCAAACCTTTAATGGGAATACTGCGAAGATCTGGTTACCGCACACGCTCACCCGTGAAATTCACCGTTTTTGCGCAAACCACAATACCACCATATTCATGCTGCTGCTTGCGGTGCTCGATGTCTATCTGTATCGCATCAGCGGCCAAGATGACTTTGTATTGGGCTGTCCGATCGCCGGGCGAGGACATGAAGAAAAATCGCTACTGGGATGTTTCGCAGTTCCGATGCCGATTCGTTGCCGGATTACATCGGGCATGTCCTTCGATGAGCTGCTCAATCAGGTCAAAAAAACGGTAATAGATGCATTTGAACATTATTGTTATCCGTGCGTATCTATGATTGAGCAGCTAAGTCACGTTAAGGACCTTTCACGACCGAAGCTATTCTCCTTAATGACCGGCGTGCAGAATAATAAATCAGAATTTATGAATATTGCGCTGGGCGAGGGTAGCCTCTATGCCAAGGAAATCTATTCGGCCGAAAATCACGGTGCTCGTTTTGACTTGGCAATTGGAATGGATCTGGTAGGCAGCGATATCAAATTTTTTTGCACTTATAACAGAGATTTATATGAAGAAGACAGCGTAGTACGAATTTTGGACGATGTCGCGTCCCTGTTTTCTCGTGTAATAGCTGATCCACGGCAGACTGTGGCTACTTACCCGCTATTATCGGCAGTGAACGCACAACGTGTCCTTGTTGACGTTAATCGTACTGAAATGAAATACGAGACCGGTAATACTATAATTGACTGGATTGACCAACAAAGCATCAAACAACCCAATGCAGTAGCAGTGATCAGTGCCGATGGCGCTCTTAGCTATGCAGAATTCGCCAGGTTAAGCATGAAAATCGCAGCTTCGTTACTGGCTGTCGGTGTGGCTGAGCAAGAACCCGTCGGAGTATTACTTGTGCCCGATACGACTATGTTGGCCAGTTTACTTGCCATCATGCGCATCGGTGCGATCTATGTTCCCTTGAATGAAGAGTGGCCACCAAGCCGGCTTGCTGATGTCGCAATACAGGTAGGCTTCAAGGTCGTGCTTACTTGCAAGAAATTAAGAGCTGCCGCCGCTACGCTAAGTTCGCAATTGCTGTTTGTCGAACACGTCGATGAGGTACCGACAACCATAGTAAATAATCGCGCACGGCCAGGTAATGTAGCATATATTTTGTTCACCTCTGGCAGCACGGGAAAGCCAAAAGGAATCCCGATTGGGCACCAAGGTTTATTCAATCTGATTGCATCTACGCAAGCACGTTACAAGCTTACAATGGCAGACCGGATGCTATTTTGGACCGCCTGTTCTTTTGATGTATCGTTATTAGATATTTGCTGGCCCCTAGCCTGCGGTGCTCAAATTGTGCTCTGGCCACTAGCGACATCGAAAGCGCCCGATACTATAATAGATGTGCTAGATGACTACGGAGTGACAGTATTTCAAACTGTTCCGACCACGCTAGATGTTTTGTGCGACGCAAGATTGCGTCAGCCAAATAGCCAGAGCAAATTACGGTTGATCATTTGCGGCGCAGCAGCCCTAAGAGGTGCGGTATGCAAGCGAGTTGCGCGGGCGTTCGGATGTCGTTTGGCCAATCATTACGGCCCAACAGAAGTGACGGTCGATGCATTATGGTTTGACTGTACGGGTTCCGTTCATCATGAAATGGTGCCGATTGGTGCGCCGCTGCCGAATGTTAACGTATTCGTGCTCGATGAGCGCGATGAGCCGCTGCCTATAGGTGTCACCGGTAATATCTGCATAGCTTCACCTGGCCTAAGCCCCGGGTACTGGCGCGCCCCCGAACTAACCAAATCAGCTTTTTTTTCCAAGATGTTGATCCCGGACAAGCTGCCACTACGACTTTATCGGACCGGAGACCTGGGTAAATTCGATCGTGATGGAGTACTGCATTATGTGGGTCGCAAGGATAACCAGGTAAAAGTACACGGTAATCGAGTAGAACTGGGCGATATCGAGAGTGCGCTGCTACGGCATCCGGGCGTGTCAAAGGCAGTTGCATTTTTACAGCAAGAAAGGAACGGTGTAAGCCGCTTGAAGGCAGTAATTGAATTACGAGATAATGCTATCAATTGCTTTAAAGCGCGCGGTAATATTTATCGACAATATACTGTTGCGCAGCAGCCTTGGCTACGTCCTCACATGAACCTAATACATCACAACACTTGGCCGAGCTATTTTGAAGGTAGCGCTACATTGGCTACATATTGGGACAGGTTGTACACACAATTTCCTTCTTATCAATTCTGTTTAGTTGATGAAACAGACAATGTAGTCTGCGTCGCTAATGGAGTTCCACTGTTCTGGAGTGGCGAAGCTGCCACCCTTCCCGGCGGCTGGGATGCAGGCATTGAATTGGCATTTCTCCAACAAGCTGAGGGAATCGCGCCGAATACTATTTTGGGTCTAGCGGGAATCGTTGCCAGCCATTGCCAGGGTCGAGGGCTGAGCAACAAAATTGTCGAGGGTTTCCGTGCGCTGGTCAAAATGCATAAGTTGAATCAATTTCTTGGCCCCGTTCGCCCGGTAGGCATGCTAAATCAAGACAAAATGGATGTGTTCGCATGGGCAGAGGCACGCGACGAACATGGCGAACCGCTTGATTTTTGGCTGCGCGTGCATGAACGCTTAGGAGCAACCATGTTGGGTGTCGCCCCCAATTCGCAATTGGTGCGGGGTTCGCTGCAGGATTGGCAGCGGTGGGCCGGAATTGGTTTTGAAAGTTCAGGATTGTATGTACTACCTGATACGTTACAAAACGTTGTAGTCGATATCGATAATAACTGCGCCCATTACTACGATCCATCGATCTGGGTGGCCCATCATGGATTACGCGAGTCCAGCTTTGGTGTGGAAAATCACCTAGGTCTCGCCGAACTTCGTGAGCATCTTCTTGACTGTTTACCGGCTTATATGTTGCCAGATGAATTGCGCATCATGTCAGTTATACCAATGACCGAAAACGGCAAGGTTGATTCCCTTCGTCTGAATTTCGACGCTCCAGTAGGGCAGGTAAACACCTCGGGACCAGTCTCTCCGGCTCAGGTTCAACTGCTCGATATCTGGCAGGATGTCTTGCAATCCAAAATTATAAATATCGATCACGATTTTTTTCAACTTGGCGGTCAGTCGCTGAAGGTGATCGAAATGCTATTCAGAGTGGAGCAAATTTTTGGAAGCAAGATACGTTTAAAAGATTTTTACCAGCAACCCACGATTTATTACTTGGAACAACTAATAATCCGCCATCAAAATCAAGAGGCACAACATGGTTGAAATGGCAAAACACCGACTACGGCAACTAGGTTATCGCTGGCTGGCATTTTCAGAAAATCCGCTCTTTCTTCTGTTCGAGAAAATGTATCAATACAATCCTGAGCATTTCCCAGACGTGGTCCCACATCCGGACGAGCGGGGTTTTTTGTTAACGAATTTTATCTGCCCAGAGTTTGCGTGCTATCGCGGACGAGAAATTGTTTTTTTCAACGCCAGACATGTTTCTGTCTATTGGATACCAGGAGCGGAGCATAGTGCAGGCGGCTATGTAATGCCCGGTAATTACTCGGTAACAGTTGGCGGCTATGCAATAAGACGGCCAGTTGAGTTGCTCATCGTTAAGGATGATGAGAATACGATAATTAGTTCGACAAAGTTACAAATGCAGTCAGGCACGTCACTGGAAGGGGGGTTAATCAGTTTTGGAGTAATAGCTAAAGAGTTGCATTGTCTTGCACAAAAATGGTTTTCTCTACTACATGGACAGACCGAGATGGTGCACGACACCCAGCAGCTCCGGAATGTAATAAAAGCAGCACAGACCTTGTCAGGTTATACCGACTTACGCACACAGGCCGTCCTTCTTCAGCGTCGATTGGAAGCTCGGTCCTGACCTCCATCGGCTGTTAAGGGGAATTGTATAGCTTACCTGAATTCTTCTGTTCTCTTATTAGCTTCGGTAAACTATTAGATAGATTAGCAATTTTATCTCTATTGAATCGCTATTGAACTTATAGCCCTACAGGTCCAGTGGTACGCGAAGAGTTCCGGGTGCATCGCGAGGTAGAAGCGGGATTAGATTACATTCTGCCTACGGAACCAACTCTCTCTGTAAGAAAGGTTTCCTGAGCACCAGTAGAACTAATGTCGCTTGAAAGTCGGCGAGTCCTATTAACCCTGCACTCACCTGCGTTCGTCTTCCCGAGGAAGGCAGATTTAAAGAGATGGCAAGAAAAAGCATGGAAAATGAAACGAGCATCGTCTCGTATAATTTGAGATATCAGATAGATGGTACGGCAGTTAATATCCATGATTTTACTCATACTTTCTATCAGCAAAAAATTGGTATTGTTGGGGATAATGGCATAGGTAAGAGTACCTTGCTAAAACTCATCATGGGTGAGCTATTGCCGCAATTTGGTTCCATTTCCGTATTGGGGAGTATTTGTTATTGCCCACAGGATTACCGCCGATTCTACGGAGATACCGTGGCTGATATTTTGGGTGTGACAGCGAAGTTAGAGGCATTGCGGAATATTACTATGGGTAACATGGATCAGATCAATTTTGAAACGCTTAACGACGACTGGAATGTTGAACGTAAAGTAGCGTCACAACTTGAACTTTTTGGCTTGGAGGAGATAAATAGGGAACGGGCTTTTTCTACCTTAAGTGCTGGTCAGAAGACCCGGCTATTATTGATACGCTCAATTCTCAACGATTCAGATTTCTTGTTATTCGATGAGCCTACCAATAATCTTGATATCAAAGCCCGGCACATACTCTACGATTTTGTATCTCAAACGGAACGTGGCCTGTTAATGGTGAGCCATGACCGTAACTTGTTACAACATTGTGACCAAATTATTGAGCTAACCAGTAAGGGTATTACTATTTATGGCGGTGACTTTACCGATTACACGGAACAAAAAAAAATAAATGAGAATGCGATTGAGCGACAATACGAGGACGCAAAAAAAGCCCAGAAAAAAGCACAGCGCTCGGTGCAACTATCGTTGGAGGTTTTAGATAAGAAGCGTTCGAAAGGCCGAAAATTATTCGTTGAAGGCAAGATTGACCGTAATGAGGCCAATGGTAAAAGAGGGCGCAGCGAACGGACTCAGGCACGACTGAATACCCAGGAAGCTCGTCTGTTATCCAGCGTAAGTAGACATCTTAATTCAGCTAAACAAATGCGTGAGATAAAGGAAGAGATTAACGTCTCATTGCATAAGACCTCGGTTCCAAACGGCAAAATGGTGCTTGCAATCGAGGATCTCACTTATCAATATACGACTATTGATAGATGGTTATTTTCTAAATTTAAGATGAGTATATTTGGCGCTGAACGAGTAGCGCTGGTTGGAAGTAACGGGGTAGGAAAGACCACTCTGTTAAAAATTATTTGTGGCGAACTGTCCCTGGTGTACGGCACAGTTGCAATTGGCATAGAGCATTGGAGTTACCTCAACCAGGACATTGATATGCTCTTTACTGAGCAAACAATCCTCGAAAATTTCAAGAGAATAAATCCTGATTTGTTGCATGAAGAATGTCATCATGCGTTGGCCCAGTTCAAATTTCGTAATAAGGATGCGGACAAACTTGTCAGTAATCTGAGTGGCGGCGAAAAGATTCGGGCCGGTCTGGCTTGCGTACTCATGTCGAGCGCTCCTCCACAGCTACTGGTACTCGACGAACCAACTAATCATCTCGATATGGTCAGCATTTTGGCTTTAGAGGAAATCGTTAATCAATATCAAGGTGCGTTGCTAGTAGTATCGCATGACGCCACTTTTCTCGAAAAGATTAATGTGAAGCGCTATGTCGATCTTTCAGCGCTGCACTGAAACCGTCAAATGCCTAGCGATGAAATAATATTATTGAACCGAGATTTTCCATTAGACCGCTACAGCTTCCTGGTTAGACCGATGATCTATTAAACTAAAAACATCTTCGCAAATTTTATTCAACGCTACGAAGTCAATTGCACTTTTTTGAATTGCCAAGAATACCTTGCTTTTCGTTGGGGCCTATTGCCCCCCAAATTGTCGATGAAGCAAGAGTTTCACAGTGCATGCACTGCGCTTGCGGAACGGACTTTCCCTACCAGAAAGTCTCCTGAGTTCAAAGGGCTTTACAGTGCATGTACTTCACTTTCGGAACGAACTTCTTGACCAGGAAAGTTTCCTGGGCCCAAAGATTTTTTTTGGCCAAACAACTTGAATGAAGCAACTTGTTTTCGTTCTAAAGAAAAATCTCGGTTAAAAATAGGAAATCGATAATGTCGCTGGATCAAATACTACACGTAGCTTCCGGAGAAGCAAATACCTGCAGTGTCCATGAACGAGTCGTCCCCTGTGCTTCGACGCAAGTAAGTGCGCTTTTAGAGCGGTTCCACGAAATGTATTCGCCGTGCTGGCCGCATGTAAAGTGGCCTCGAGATGCTTTCGACGGGACGATTAAAGTCGGTTCCATCGGGGGACATGGCGCAACTCGGTATCGTACGGAAAGGTATGTGTCAGGGGAGGGCATAGTTTTTCGTTACATCGCTCCCAAAGGTTACCAAGGAGTTCATGGTTTCTCTCTTTATGATAACACCTCGGGTTTTACACTAATCAAACATTTTACTTATTTGCAGTTGAGTGCTTACCACTGGCTAATGTGGCGTTGTTGCATCCGTTGGGTACATGAGGCGCTGATTGAGGATCTCCTTGATGGAATCGAGTTGCATCTCACGGGGGCCTTGGAGCGGCCTAGACGGTGGAAATGGAGAGTGTATCTAATCCGTCATGCACTAGGAGGAGTTCGTCTGTTAATTGACGCAGTTACATTAAAAAGGAAATAGGCGATGGGTATAGATGAAGGCAAACCCCAGTGGGCTGTGAATGATTTGTGTAAAGTGATAGTGGGATTTCGGAATTTTACCATCCATTCGACGAGGTCCCGATACGTATCGTTTGCGATTATCGAGCAGCCGCAAATGTGTGATTTATTAGTGCGATTGGCGCAATCTCGTCTCAATAACGAGCAGGTCATCCAGTACCCAGAACATTTATTTGATCAACTGATCGACCTCGGTTTCTTGCTGCCACACGCGGAGCTCGACATTCGTGGTCATTTCAAGCGCCTGTTCAGCATGTTCAACAGCGGTCGCCATTCGTCGATTTGGTTTAAGGGACAGAATTATTATGTCGGGTCCTACGTATTCATGGCTTTCTATTCACAGCAACCCAATAAATTTTTGCGTGAAACCGTGATACTGCCAGCCTGGTCTGCCAAATTTACCGCCAGGGTATTCGATATCATTCGTCAGGGAATGACTGATGCCGAATTTAGGGCATTCCCGGTATCGGTAAAGAAGCGCCTACTAAAACATGGACTCGTATCATCCACAGAAAAATTGCCTTTCTTAGAGCGATTCTTTTCCGAGAATTGCCAGTTATCTCGCAATTTAATAGCGGAATTACCCGATTTTTACCCATACAACTTGTCAAAAATCGATGCTGTAACACATGGCTATGTGCTCAACAAGGATATCTATCTTTCAATCGATGAGGTCAGCAGGGAACTACGTACACAGATTCGGAATCTGCAATGGGCATTGTCTTGCAAACCTTCCGTTTGGGTAAAAGATCCAATAAAAGGCATCCTATCAATGTACTGGCTGAACCCATTGCAACTGGAGGGCTTAAACGATCTGTTGGCCAGAAATATATTCGTTCATGAACTTGATAGAGACACAATCAGCCTGTTTGTCTTAAGTGGCATATTATACGACCCCCACCAATTACAGAGCCTCCGTAATCAATGGCTACATTGCCTCTCGGCGATGAAAGTGCAACTGGAACAGAATAACTGCCTCACTTTTTCTAATATCTTGTCGCCGATCGAGTTAGCAATGAGTAGAAAATATTTGCGGTATATCATGGATAAAAAATTTCTTTTGCCAGATCGTGCCAACGGAACTACTCAGCAACGGTTCTGGCGTCACCGTGATGAATTCACTTTTTATTTGCAAGGTCAGGTCTGCGCACAGATCAATCAAGTACTACCAGAGCCGGTCAAGCCCGGTCATAATGCTCTGACCATCTACCAGTCCGGAGCAACTTTGCCGCGGCATGTTGACGATGTTCTGGCATTTTCCTGGGTCATGTCACTGCCTATTGAAACTATGCCGGAAATATCGAGGGAACAGGCCTGGCCTATTTATGTCGAGACGCCCTCAATGGTACACAAGGCGATGCTACAGTCCGGCGACGGTCATTTGATCAATCCGCAGATGCCGCATTGGCGAGAGGTACTAAAAGAAGGAAAACTAAGCATCCTGTTTTTGTGGTTTGTGCCACAAGATTTTCAAGGTTTTGTTAACGGTAGCTGGATTGATTGATCTCGTATGAGCGGCATCCATTCTATCAATCCAATCATTTAATGAGATGTTTACCCCGCTTACTGCGCGCGCCAAATACGGCATTGCGCGGAGTGCTTTATCCTCATGTACTCGACGCAATATCATGTATCGAAGACGCCGGTTGCTGCGCTCCGTGCACCTTGAATTTACTTCACTCACGGCGGTTGTGTGTGCAGAGGTCTCTAATGTTGTTGGCCAAGCCAATTATAAGGCAGTGCTGAACTGACAGCCTCATCCAGACTACAAGGCAAATAATACGGTGCCAAACTGGAATTTATAAGGGCAGTTATGGCCTCGGCCTGCTTTCTGATAAAAAAATGATCACCCTTGAACATATGCAGTTCGCAGTCGCCTGACGTTTCGTTTCCCCAATCTGCAAGATACTCGGACTGGATATGGTTATCCTGTGTGCCGGAAAGCACGGTAATGGGAATAGGCAGGGGTGGGCGAGGGGAATAGATATAGTTTTCCGCTAACATGAAGTCTGCGCGCAAAGCAGGCAGCGCCATTCTCATCAATTCCGGATTTACTAGCACTTCTACAGGGGTCGCGTTAAATTCTTTCAAAGCTTCAATCAACGCCGCATTATCCAACAGATGCAGTAGGGGACGGTTTCCGAGACGTTGTGGCGCATTGCAACCAGACAAGAATAAACGGACTGGCACGGAAAGTGCATGATTTAAACAGTGGTGGGACGCTTCAAAGGCTAGCAATGCACCGAGGCTATGGCCAAAAAACGCAAAAGGCAGTTCGTTGTTTTGTGCTATCAATTGCCCAATCGTATCAATTACTTGCGACATCATCGTCAACGGCGGTTCCGCAAAGCGCGCTCCCCGTCCAGGAAGCTGGATGGCGCAGAGCTCAATTTCCGGTGCAAGCAGTGGGTGCCATGGCAAGAACTCGGTAGCACTGCCACCGGCGAAAGAGAAGCAAAATAGGCGAAGACGCGCGGTGCCCACATGCCGTCGTTGTAGCCAACAGCTGGAAAATCGTGCTAAATCAGTCATGATAAATTCAATTTTTTCTGAACCCTACCCGGCCCCAACCTGAGCTTAGCAAGAGATATCTCGATCTTTGGCAACAACGGCATAAATACATGCCGCGTTGTTTTGTAGGGAAGTATTTTGTTTGACAGCACAGTTTTATAAATTGTGTCTATTTCGAAAGGTTGTCCGGTACCCCAATTCTTAACTGACACTCGTGGATCGTTATAGTCAAGCAAAATGCAGGGTAGATGGGTAAGCGCTAACAGTGTTCCGGCGTACAAACGATGGTTTCCATCCATGACGATGCCGGTCGCCCGGTCAACTGGAATTACGGTAATCCAGATGTTATTGCGCTCGATCGAGTCAGCCAGGTATTCCGCACTAACCAAGTCAATTTCCTCTGACTGGCGGAGCAAAGAAATATCTTTCAAAATTACATCATACGCAGTATTCATGACCGGCAGTTTTTTGAAAAAAGCGAGACAACATCAGAGCAGCTCCTAATGTAAATGCAACAAGGAAACCGATATTTACGCCGACCTGACCCTGTTGCAGGGAAAAGGCCAGGAGATAGGACAAAGGCAAGCCGATCAGCCACAGGAGCCCCATATTGATCCACATCGGATACCAGATATCCTGCATGCCACGCAACGAAGCCATCAACAGATTGCGCACGGCATCAACTATTTGCATTACTGCGATCAGCGCTAGCATGATCTTCGCCAGGTTAACGAGCGCGATATTTTCCGCAGATTCAAGATTAAGATATAGACCGATTACAGCGAGTGGCGTAAGCCAATACAACAGAGCAATGCCAATCATTACGAGGGATACCAGTGCAAGTCCAGCCAGGCCAATTTTTCTTAAGGCTGCCTGTTCGCCACGGCCGACCGAGCAAGCGATAAGAATCGTACTGGCCTGACCGACCCCCATAGGAATCATTAAAGCAACGGTAGAACATTGGATAAGAATCTGCTGCACACTCAAGGCGCCGATGCCCAGCCAACCAACCATGATGTTCATGACGCTAAAAGCCAAAAGTTCACTGGAAAACTGCACGGTGATGGGAATGCTTATCTGGAAGAAAGCAACCAACCTGGATGGGTCCCACCATTTTTTAAAGTCAAATAATGCATATTTGGCCAGGTCTTTTGAACAACGCAGGTAGAAAAACATCCCGATCAGAAGAATCCAATTTATGATCGAAATTCCATAAGCCCAACCACTCATTCCTAGCAAGGGTAGGCCGCCCAATCCATGAATTAATGCATAACCAAGTAAAATGGTGCCTGCCAAATTCAGCGCGCTAAAGCAGACGACTAAATTACCTTTTTTAATGGGAAAAAATATTTGATAACAACTCGCTAATAGCATTGAAGGAACCACACCCCATGCCATTCCACGGAAATAAGGTTGTATTAACGGTACCAGTTCGGATGGCTGGTGCAACCACAGCAGCAACGTAGATAAATTCCAGAACAATAACGTACCAATGGCGCCCAGACCTAAGCTAACCAGCCAGGCTTGCCTGACCTCTATCCCAACTGCGCTTGGGTTATTTTCCCCGTAACAGCGACTAATAGTAATGCTTACCGCAAGTAGAGGTGACATGGTAATTACCATTACGGTGTTACATAGCGCAGCAACAAGCGCACTGGCTGCTAATTCCTGCGGTCCAAGTTGGGCGATGAATAGCATACCAATGAAGCCAACGGCAATATACAGAATGCGCACTCCAGAAATCGGCGCAGCTAGTTTGATAAGCTCTTGCCAGTAAAAAAATGTATTCCTAGTTTGCACGTGTACCTCATATCATTAATGCTTGAAACATTATAGGCAGGGTAGGCCTAGCCCCACAAATTGTCGCCGTTATTCCATCGCAGGATAATAACCACCGACTTTACCAGCGTCCATCGCCCGATGCACTTATTACGTCGTGCTTTGCCGAAAATTGAATAGGTTAATTCATAGAGACAGGTACCATCTGGTTCTTCCAATGAGGACAATAAGTAAGAACAACCTGCTGCGCGAGCCAAATACCGCGTTCGGAGCTACACACTGGTGCTCAAAACTTTCATGTGATCCACAGTACATTCCAGTTACTGCGCGCCGTATCCCTTGTCTTTGGCTCACTCGCTACCGTTGTGTACAGATATCTCTAACATTGCGCTGAATTAAACTCAATTCATGGCGTATTGAGATTTAGAATAGCAATATTTTACTCTCGAAGAAAGATGCAATTCTTCATGGTTGTATAACTGGTTTCCATTTTTTAAATGAGTAACTTTTAAAACAGCTTCTGCTACCTCAATCTTGAGGGATGACTGAAATAATTGCCGTGCCTGCCGCTTTCTTATGAAGAGGGAGCGGATGAAGGGAAGGGGAGTACTACGGAAGTACTGTCCACTTGTATTTTGGTATAAAGCATCGTGACCGGCTTCATTAGTATTTCAGATGCAGTAAAAGTAGCGATCAATATAGTTGTAAATAAATCTTTGTTGTTTAGGGTGGATTGCCAGCTTTAAGACAAGTCTCACAGTAAATCCTTAAGCAATTATCAGACTTCCTATTTACATTCTTCCACTCCTTATTAAATAGGGTTAAAATTCCTTGCTAACACATTGGTTAATTGGTAGCCTTCAACGGCCAAATCGTTCGGCAATAAGTCCGGCCGTTTCTATATGCGGTACATGGTCGTAATGAACTACGTCTCCTGATGAATACGCTGGTTTTAGCATGCTGTCGTTACACAAGTTGGCTTTGCGCCCCCATCACTGATGAAGTTGCCTCGATGGTTCTTGCCTCTGAAGTTAAATCACACTTAGGGAAAAACTTCCGCAACAAAGGTGTTGGCAAATAAGCCATCAAGTGCTGTTCTTCCACGCTCGAGATCGACCCTCCTTGCAAAGCTAACTCATGCAAAGGTAGAGGAGGATCATGAAGTGTCAGCTAACTCCGTAAAAAAGCCCTGCGATAGCCTCAATGGAGGCACTCAACGTTCGCCGTAGTGTGGTGCATCGGAAAAGTGCGGTGAAGGATGCTTCCTCTATCGCAAAAGATCGGACGTTTGCCTCCATTTGGGTGCAGGCAGCTACGGAGCTCGAATTGGAAGCCCATCAACGTATGCTTACTGAATTAGATAAAATTGTGCGCGGCAATTGTGTTTAGAGCACGTAGGGCGGTTCTATACAGGGCTACCGGATTGAACTGTTGGTCGGAATGCTATGCAGGGGCTATAGTTTTGCCGCTTGCCTTATGTAGCGGTAAAGCGTTGCCTACCCATCACTCTTTGCTCTTTTATCAAACGGATCACGTCCAGTTTGGCACGGTTGTTAAATACCTCAAGTTTCCTTTTCCTTTCCTTCTCCTCAGATAGTGGATTTCTAAGCTATCGAAATATCCTCAGAAATTAAACCGTTCCAGTTAGCGCTTTTTTAAGTATTGTTTGCCCAAACGCGCGATTGGCGTGCAACCTATACGTTGAAATGACGAGCAAGGCCTTCAGTAAGCCGCTCAGTTGGTAAGCCTGTGAATCCTAAACAAAATAATAGTTTGTTGAACAGTATAAATTTTCCACATGTTCAACCTGTTATCGAAGTATAAAATAATCAGCGGCTGTCGCAGTGTAGCAGGGAAGGAAATTGTAGAAAACGAACCTGGGAATAGGCTTTTCCTTTTAGGAAAAGCCCCGAGCTCAAAGGCTATACACCGAGAGTCGTGAAAAACGGACAATCAATTTGTCTATTGATGAAGCTCAAGACAATCGCTTTGACAACAGAAAAACAAAGGGGGTCAGGAAGCAACTCGCAGTCAGCAGTAGGTGCTATAAAAATCCTAAATGCTTATGGCTGCGAGTAGTAAATTGTCAGAGTGAGTATGCCTATCGAACGACGCCAATTGCGATTTGCTCTGGGTATTTTCCAGTAGTGTCTTGAACGCCAACAGGAGACAACTTTCCGTTTTCGACATCAATTATATAGGTCGATATAGTGAAATTATAATAGTTCAAAACATACGCAAAATGGCCTGTTGGATCGATTTGCAAACGGTACGGGCTATTTGCATACAAAGTACCAGTTAGGGACCACGCGCCAGCGGAATCGATGGTATAAGCTGATATTACGTTTTTCTCATAATCCGTTGTATAGGCGAACTTCCCTGTTGGATGGACTGTCGCAAAATAAGCGCGTTCAATTTTAAAATTCTCAACAGGAACAGGAGTCAGCACACCGTTAACGGAATTAATAGTAAAAGCCGACAAACTGGTATCATTCCAATTCGAAACATACGCGAACTTGCCTGCCGGATCGAATGCTACATAAAACGGGGATGGTTCAGGAGTGGTAACAGTACCAGCCGGAGTCAGCGCCCCAGTGGCGGAATCAATGGAAAAAGCTGACACACTGTTTCCCTCGACGTTCGCAACATAGGCAAACTTACCGGTTGGATCGATTGCGATCGAATAAGGTCCATTTCCAGTGGGGAAAGTATTAACACCAGGCAGAGCTGTCAGCGCGCCTGTGTCAGAATTAACGATGTAAGCCCTCACGTTATTGTCATCGTAATTCGTAACGTAGGCGAATTTGCCATTCGGATTGAGTGCTATCGAAAACGAGCCTCCTCCAGTGGGAATTTTTTCTTTATGAGAAGTGAGTTCGCCGGTATTTGGATCAATAGTAAAGACTGATATATTTCGGTCATCTGCATTCGCCACATAGACGAATTTGCCTGCCGGATCGACTGCAAGAGAATTCGGACTCTTACCAGTATGGTAAGTATCACCAGGAGTCAGCGCGCCCGTGGCGGAATTAATGGAGTAGGCCGACATATTGTTGCTAGAGCTATTGACAACATAGGCGAACGTATTTTTGTAACAAGTTACGTCGACATTGACTGCGGATGAGCCGGAGGCGTTTGCTATGTGGCATGTCATACCTTCAGGCTGAATCGCCACCGTTACCTTGTAGCTTGAGCCGGATTTAACCGCAGATGGAAATTCAAACTCGCCATTGTCCTTAACCATAATGTCGTCGTGACCATTGTTCATTAGTACCAGCGATTTCGATGCCGATAGTTGGCTTACCGTTCCTTTTACTTTATAAGCGGTGCCGCTCCCGCTCCCACCGTTACAACCTGACAAAACCGCAATTAGTCCAGCTATAACTGCTGTATATATTTTAATTCGCATAAGGTTTTTTCCTTACGTTTTTATGGAACCGCAAATCCTACATGAGTCTGCAAAATCGACCGATAAAATACGTAAAACTTTTTGATAAACGAGAGAAAAAACCACGGTTGGGATGAATCGCATTTTATTGCAAGGAAAGTAATGGGAAAAAGAAATAGAAAAGCATGAACTAATGCCCATTTGATAAGTGCAAGTTTTATATCTTTGGTCGAAGCAATAGAGGGTGTATCGTCTCACGGATATTAGCCACGGAATCTAATTCGTATATATTCATAATATTTTTCCGACAAATCCTTGAGCAAAAAGTTGCTTGTCGGAGCAACTGTTATAAGATACCTACCTAAGACCTGCCAGCAGAATAGTTTAAAGCTAAGGCGCTGGCAGGGGGTACCTATTTTATAGGTAATACATTTATCGTCCGTGGTAGGAAGATGGCAAAATTTCCAGTGCAACGTTACAAAGGGTGGAGTGTTATTGACTCTTAAATCCTACAGAAATCGGAGAATACTCTATCAAAATTTGATTAAATTTTCGAGAAATGGACGAATAGATCACATTTATAGCGGATGCGTTGCAGCCCTAGACTTTTAGGTTAGTTTACTAAAATAGTTGGCCAGTTTTTTTGTTGAAAGTTTAATTAATGCTAATGAATTGGAAGGAATTACCCTAACTGCAATTTTAATGCCAATTTGCTTATTTTCAGCATTACCGCTACCACGATACTAATACAATTAAGTTATTAAAGAGGTCGTTTTCTATTACTATATGGGAAATGATCCTCCCCACGTAGTGCGGCCTGTAGATGTACCGTTTAATTATTGTTTTCTCGTGTTGATGGAAAGCGGCCTGGATAACTAATGCGTTGCTCAGGAAAAATTTCATAGCTAACAAAGGGGATTTTAGGCCCCAAAAGTTCAGCCTAGCTGATATTTTTAGCGTTTACGCCGCATGTTAGAGTTAAGTTTAATGATCGCTTGCCGGTATGTTGAAATGTCCGGTGTTTGAAATTTTTTAGTAGGGCACAGGGAAATTAAGGTCGTTATCTTAATCCGTTGTTACTATATATAAAAAGTAAAGCATGAATTTCGAAGAAAACCATATCGATACCAACAAGGCCTTCAATGCCAAAATGGAAATTGCCGGATTTTGGATCAGGCCTCTTGCATATTTGATTGATGTAATAGTCCTGTGGTTAATCGGATTATGCTTAGGGTTGTTTTTCTCGGATTATTTTTCGGATATGGGGCCCTGGGGAGTCCTTGTTGGGTTCAGCATCGCGGTGACTTATTTTACCATCTTGGAAAGCAATGTTGCTGGTGGTCAGTCGGTCGGAAAAACATTATTGAAGTTAAAAGTTGTGTCCCGAAACGGTGAACCCCTAAGCCTGCTAAAGTCATTCATTCGTGCTACGATGGTCTGCGTACCTTTGTTAAGGGGTTTCAGGGCTTATTCTGGTGATCAAATGTTTTGGTTTTTGTTGCCAACAGCAATTGTCTACCTATACGTTTTCAATCAAAAGACAAGACAATCCGTGCAGGATCTCGTGGTTAATTCCCTCGTAGTGAAAGAGAACATCTCAACAACGGATAGGTTTACAGATGTTATTTGGCGGGGGCATTACGTTTTGTTAGCAATGGTGCTTACCGCAATATTAACCGTTTTCGTTGGTATTAGAAAAATAATAGTTACCAATCCCTCGACTATTGCTTTGCAAAATATATTTAAAAAAGATCCCGAGGTTGTTTCTGTGGAGATAAATGAAATGTTAGCAAATAGATTGAGTTTTCCTTATGGCAACCAAAAAGTAGAAGTAAGTATGGCGGTTCCAATTAAAACATTAACGGTTTTCGTCGGGGCTAAAAATAAGGCAAATGTAAATCCGGAGTTGATAGCAAAGCGATTTGAAAAAATCATCTTAAGAGAGAATCCTGATGTGGACTCGATAATGTTTTTTACATCGCAAGGTTTTGATATCGGACTGTATAGTGAAATGCGTCGTCAGGTTTATCACTTCGGTTCTAAATCATTTAAGCAGAAACAATTGGAGACGTTGCAAAATCAACTTAGAACACTTGAATCAGAACAATAGAGCACACAGTTTTTCTTAACCGTTCTAATAATATTTCGATGTTCGGCTTATTGCGTTGGGGTTTCCAATGTGTGATTCATAAACATCGTTTTAATTTACGCAGGTTTAATTAGTTTTAGCTCAAACTTGATCTGATAACTATCAGTTTTGATAGCGTGGCAGTCAGATTATATTTGAGTCAGATTTTTCTGTGTCCAAATTGATTTCCCATCGTGCAAAGTAACAATTGATCCCCAAGCTTTGTAATTGTGCTTCTCCTTTTCTGGCGCATTGATCTGTGCTTCCTTAAGTGGAATGGTTTCTTGAGCGACTTTATCCTCCAAGACCTCCAACTCAAGGACGTCAAATTTAATGCGTACACCATTTATGTTTGCTGGCGTTTCCGAGGCTACAAGCAGCGGCGCCTCTGCCTTCGAATTGTTTATTCGTTATTTCCGGTGTTTCTGTAGTCATCATATAATAAGCCTTAGGTAAGTCGGTGAATATATCGAGGAAATGCAGGGGAATTTCAACAAAAATAACGGCCATGGTTTTCCTCAACAATCTTAATGGTTAGCGTTAAAACACCTGTTTTTACTGGAGCATTCGATGGCTATTATTATTGAAACAGAACGCTTAATCTTGCGCACTTGGGAGCCCGAAGATGCGGAAACCTGGTTCCAAATCAACCAGGATCCTAAAGTCATCGAATTTTTACGTGGTTCATTAACGATGGAACAAGTTACTGATTTCATTGTGGCAGCGAATAACCATGCTGACAAATACAATTACACCTTATGGGCCGCATGTCTTAAACAGACGGGTGAATTAATTGGATACACCGGTTTAAATTACGTCGAGTGGCAAGCGCACTTTACTCCTGCTGTTGAAATAGGTTGGCGTTTAAGTTCGCAGCAATGGAATAAAGGTTATGCAACCGAAAGTGCTAAAGCCTCACTACAATTTGGATTTAATCAGTGCGCCCTTAAAAAAATTGTTTCATTTACTGTGCCCGCCAATAAACGCTCTATTCGGGTTATGGACAAAATCGGCATGAAACGCGATATTGATGGAGATTTCGCCCATCCCAAATTGCCCTTAAATCATCCGCTATCAAAACACCTTCTCTATTGTCTGGATTCTGATTCTTACGCTAAGAATTCTTTGGGCATAAAAAACGACCTCTAATGCATGCGTGGGCCAAGAAATAATTATGTGTACGTCAACTATTTGAAGGAAGGGCGGGTCGAAAACGTCTGATACACAAGGTGATCCAGACAGGTGCTATCCCTAGATTGTTATGCACAGTTTTCCTGGATAACGTTGTGGATAATTCCCCCAACCGCGGCTAAGCGACTGATTTTAATACTAGTCAGAACATTGACCGAAATTTAAGCAGGGTATCGCAACACACCGGTTCACCGTGACTTTCGAAACCGGTCTTCCAGCGCCCTAGTACATGCGCCTGCCTTGCCACCATCACTCGAGCACTGAACTCCACGGTTTCTCAGCTAATGATGCAGCCGTTCTCAGAATCCTCCTTAGTAGTGCCGGGGTGAAGATCATTTTCATTCATACTCAAAACTTCCGTCAACGTTATTTTTTTCATTTTCAAAAGCTCACGCATATCTTCATTAGCTAAAGCTTTTAAACCACTGTCAGATGTGGCAGCTAACATCTTTACAGTCAATGCTCTTTCCTTAAAATACTGGCGGATTTGTGAATTCGCAAATAAACTAACTATTACCTTTAAAGTGGCGACGAGAGAACTACCAACGCTCAAACGCTCTAGTAACTCAATATAGGAGTATTTGTTTAAACACACTGAACATTCTTTTTGCAAGGACGCAAGGTCAGCGAGAAAAGATAGCAGCTCAAAACTCGGATCAACTGTTGAGTGCTCGTAGGCAAGGCTTTGATACTCTGGGTAAGTTTGACGGAAAATTACACTCGTTCTAAATTCCTCTAAAACATCGTAGAATGAAACAATATCCCATAGATTGATGAGCTGTTCTATATCCTTAGGAGTAAACGCCGCGATATTCATTTCATCTATAATCCTGAGAACATTAGCGACTTTATCAATATTTGGTAACGAAATTAATTTTCCTAGCGTTACCGAAAAAGAAGAATCATCGAGACATTCTCGGACTACAGGATATGCAAGAATGGTGGAAAGCGGAATGAGTTGGGGTAATTCCAAGAGCTCTTCCAAGTAAGATAATTCGTAAGTCTCCTTAGGCGTTAAGCTAGACTCATCATAGCGCGCTCTAACTTGCTTGTTACTTAGAAGTTTCGCCAAGGCAAACGTCTTGTCCGTATTTTTCTTCCATTGGTTCACAAACCAATCTATACTTAATTTACCATTTTTCAGGTCCTGTTGAATTCCTTCAAAATCCAGGGCAGCCGCATAATCTTTTAACCGCGGAATGGTGAGGAGTTGTTCGATGGGTTGGATATCGTGATCCAGAACTACTTGGAGCCCTCGAGCACCCAAGCTAGAAGCAAATTCACGTGGATTACTGTTAATAAGAAGATCACCTATCGCCAGTGTCCCTTTATTTAGATATTTTTGAGAATTACTCAGAATTTCTTTGAGGACAAAGAAGGAATATTTGCAAATTAACGAGCTAGTCCACGCGACAGGATCTAACTTGTTATCTTCTATATGCTTATTTATATACCGGTTTTGCATAACTATAGAAATTTCGCCAATTCCTATTTGGACAAGTTTATCTATACTGAGCTCACCACTATCAATGGCTTGTTGAAATTCGATGTATTGTAAGGCATTAGCTAAGAGCGTACCCGTTCCATACTTATAATAATCGACAAACTGTTTTACGGTGAGTTTGTCATTCTTGAGATACTTTTGAATTCCATTTTTTTCCAAGATATCAAGAAAATTATTGCGCTTACTTTCGTTGGTTAATTTTAGTTTCCGGTCGTCTATTAAATCTAATAGCTGCTTAATAGATAACTTGCCGCTATCAAGAAGTTGTTGTATACCTTTCTTGTCAAAGAAAACAGGTAAGAGGTCATTGCAGCCGCTTATGCCATAACAACAGCGGAGGAGCTCTTGTACGGTTAGCTTGCCGTTATCAAGATCTTTTTGAACGTATTTATTCGCGAAGTGGAAAGCGATTTGATCTCGAGTTTTATGGTGGAAAACGACATCCTCGAAGTACTCCTCTATTTGCAGACTGCCATCAATGAGATATTTCTTAAGTCTTTCAAATTGCGATTCCGATAAATTTAATTCGAAGACATTCTTGCCAAAAGCAATTTCTTTTTCTTGCATTTCCTGTTTAGCTTGGGCAATAGTTAATTCGCCATTTTTGATTTTTTGTATAGTAAAAGGCCCACAATTTACCCCTAACTTTTGTTGTAAGTAGTCAATCCCGTTTTGATCAATAAAAAGATAACGTTCTAACCTATACTCAGGACAAGTAAAGAAAATTTCATTAGCAGAAAGTTGCTCTGTAATTTTCGCTTTACCTTCAGAGGTAAGCTTCCTCATACAGTACAGTTTCTGCTGATTCCAGCATGTAAGGGATAAACTGACGATATCTGCAAAGGGTAACGAGTGGGTGATGGAAGGATATAGATCTTCTGGAAGATCCTGAACGTTCTTTGTTATGGCGACGTTTTTATGAGAAGCGTTGTGACGCGCGTTGTAACGTTCAATCGCCTTCTCGACATCCGAATAATTCAAAATTTTTTCTAGTCGAGTAATATCTGCAGCGATTTTCTCCGTACACGCAGCATTATTTTTTAGTTTGGTGAACCCAACTTGTATATCCTGGCGGACGTAGATCGATGAATCATCTCTGTTTTTCTGACTCATGAGTAATACAAAAAATCCTTCGAGGAACTGGTCAGGGTGTAGGGTATCAAAATTAGTAATCAGCATAGTTTCAATTGCTACACGAGTAACCGGCGTATCTTCGAAGAGGCATCCTTTCGCGTAGATGTTATCCAACACGCACTCGCCATCAACCAGTCTGGCATTGACGTCTGGCTCGTCGGCTGATTGCGGATAGGTAATCCTATTTACATTGTTGAAACTAATCATTCTTTTTCCCATCTAGACAATTTTAGGTGTACGCCAAATCAAATTAAAATTCTTACTAGGAATAGTTTATTGATTAACACATCAGAATACTATTGTGGTTTTCCACATCAAAAAGACTTTTGCGTAAACATTGGAACGTTTTACGAACTTCTGCAAGGTTAAAAAAATCGTCAACAGAGGGATCTAAGATTAAACTCCTTATTTCCTGTTCAACCTTTTCCTGCAAGGGAGAAAGCACTGACCGGACTTTGGTCAACCAATCTTTGTTGGATTTCTGAATTCATTACTCACCAGCGGAGCAAAAAAATGCAAGCTATTCCTGATCGACAATGTATCATTCCCTACCATCCCCACTGCACGTTGGCGGACGCGGGAAAAAAATATGTGGATTGACTTACACACAGCAATTAGAGGAATGGGTGAAGGGTGCTACTACAGATAGTTACGATTGTTACTTAGCCGTATTTAATGCTCTGCTTGATCTCAAAGTAAATAAATGGGACTGCACAACGATAGAGATCAATTGCAAGGGGCTTAATAGTCGACCACCCCTTCCCACAGAATTCACGAGAACGATAAAACTAATTTTGGAGGGTCAACCCAATATTCCGTTACGAGCTTTTCTTGCCGACTTGCCTAACACGGTAAAGGCATTAACCTTTTACGATAATTCGGCTATAACTCAGCTTTCGAGTGAAACATTTTCGGCTAACTACTTTATTAGCGCATTACACATCATAAATTGTTCAAACTTTACTCATTTTGTTGGGAAATTTACTGTTGACTTATTGTCGATGACGAACATTAGGGGTAGTACTTTGTCACTTCGCAAAGATAACTTTCCTGTACTTTCAACTTTAATTTTGAGTGACAACCGCAATCTGACGTCGATCACGGTGAGCGAAAAATTTAATTTGATTCATCTATGTATTGAAGGTAATCACAACAAACTTACCACGTTCCCGTCATTTTCTTGTTTAGAGAGTATAACCATTGATTCTTTCGGCCTTGAATCTATCTCAGACTATTCCTGGCATGCACTATGGTCCTTTTCCGTATTCACGCTTGTGGAAAATCATCATAAACAAGGCAGATTTACCGCTACCCTTAAATTGATTGAGATGGCGGAACATATTTTGACCTGCAACATGTTTGGCCATCGTTTTCTAGCTATCAGCGCAACACAGTGCCTTAATGCTTTACTCGGAGAAAGCGCAACAGCTTCCTTTGGCCCACCCGAACTAGTACTGGGTAAATTATTTTTAAACGGGGTGTTAATTAAGCGGGATGCTAAAAAAGCAAAAAAATTTTTTAAGCTAGCTCTTGCGCGAAAAAGAAATCCAAAACGGGAGGAAGTTTTAAGGAAAACCATTGAATTTCTTCCACTTTCGGATTTCTACCAAAAGGTACGCCTATTTTCGTTGTCGGATCAGACAACCATACTTCCTCCCGAATTACATCAGCTCATATTATCTTTAGGATCAGAGAG
Organism: Solimicrobium sp.; assembly: GCA_021155915.1. Classification (GTDB taxonomy): domain Bacteria; phylum Pseudomonadota; class Gammaproteobacteria; order Burkholderiales; family Burkholderiaceae_D; genus Solimicrobium. Next base: position 48,063 of record JAJNBE010000007.1, read on the forward strand.
AATGGAAGCAGGCTTGATTATTAGGCGGCGGGCGCCTGAATATTGGTAGACAGAAGTAGGGTATGTTGCAAACACCCCTAACTACGAACCCGTCTTCACGGGATCATTGCTACGCATCGGCGGATGCTTGAAGAAAATGGATGCGGTGTAGTTTTGGTTGAGTGCATTTGGATTAGCAATAACTAACCTCACTGAAAGGTAATGTATGTTCAAGAAAATGTATGGGATAAATGAAACGGGTCAAAAGGTAGAGCTGAATTTCAAAAATCTGTTGATCATTACGGAAAATGATAGTCAGCTTGAGATCAACTTGGAAGTTGATGGTCGTGCAGACAAACCTGATTTGGCTCTACATATTTGCCACGGTCCACTCGTAGAAATGCCAAGTGGGGATAAGGATACCAAGCTGTTTAAGGCTGTCGAAGGCGGGCGTCATTTTAGTATTCTTCCTGGAGGAGGTAACCTCATTTATATAAAAGTTGTTCGCCATGAACCAGCTGCGGTTTAGGAAAATTGAGGTTCACTGAGGAACATTGCTTGCATGATTTTGGCGTGACATAGCGTGACACTTATTTTTATGATTTTTGCGGAAGAGTTAATCGTTACCCATAAGCTTTATTAGAAATGAAAATTTTTAAATCGTCATTCACGTGCATTTGTTGGGGATTCAGTGGCTGTTTTAACACTTCTGCTACGCTTATTATCTAATTGGATAATAACAACCTCAGTATGGGTTCCAGTCGAGTTTGGGGAGGATTCAGGAATGACGTATTAGGCGATCTTCGCAGTCTTAAATTGTCAAAAAGTTTATGCGCCACTAGTTACCCGCCGCACGAGAAAGATGGCTTCGGCGCAAAATGGGCCGGGGGCTGCGCATAAATAAAAACGTGAGCAGCTAGTAAAACGAATTTTAAAAGCAATAGTAAAGCACCGAGGTCTAAAATAAAAAAAGTGCGCATAACACTACGAATTATTCTTCGAGAAACGGCGTAAAGATCCCCAGATTGCTTCACCACTAAGAAACGCAAGACCATTCCTACATAAAGGCACGGTGCTCTCCACTATATCCGACAAGGTGTTCCCTATAAAATTGACCGGTCGTTTCACCTTTTTCCCTAACGATGACGTTTATCGAGAGTCAAGGTTAAATTAGATCGACATTTCTGCGGATGTGAAAATCTACTCTATGCATGAGGTGACGATATTTTAATTAGAACAGCATATTGATACATCAACTGTTGCGAGAATTTTTTCGTCGACACCTACGGAGATATTTATGAAAAACAAATCAATCATTAGCATTTTATTTTTTTCATGTTTTGTTAGCCCAGCTGTTTTCGCCGATACTTTTTATTGTCCTGAAGTTACAATCTGCGAAGGCAATGAATTGGCAACGTGCAAGACGGATTCAGCGAGTGAAAATTGGACAATTTCCCATGGACCAACTCATGTTGAGCCGGGCAAATATCGTTTTAGCGTTGCCTCTTTTGAAGATGCAGGACCGCTGAATTGCGTTTACACCAATGATGACTCGGTGCTAGCTGCGACTCCCAACCAGCCCGCTTACCCCCATATAGCTTTTGACTCTACCAATTGGAGGATGGAGCGTTACTTTTTTAATGATAAAACTCATTATTATTTCTTCTGCAAAGCCGATTCTGCATCTTGCCCACTAAGCACCGATCCCATTTCGGTGCCAGTAAAGTAATGAGTCAAAATTTTTCCCTCGATATGAAAGCTGGAAGCGACCCATGTATAGCCGCTTCTGGCTTCTCAATTACTCCAACGTTAGAGACCTCTTTTAGAAGTTCCGCAAACTCGACTTGCTAAACTAACCAGCGACCGCCATATTGGGCTTTCATAGTAAAACAAGGCTATGCGGAAGCCATAATTTGTAAATCTTTTTCTATAATTATCGATGGGTATTCTCCTAAGAGAATGCGGGGTTCTCACCTATTACGTGCGGGGGTGCAGGAATGTATTTTCAACCTAGATTCCTCTGTTGGACAGGCTCAAGTGTGCGTTTTTTCGGCTTCCTGGTAAGGCGCGACGACGCGGCAACCTGTATGTTGCAAGGAGGAGCAA
>JAJNBE010000077.1 GCA_021155915.1 Solimicrobium sp.
ATGCATCAAACGGCTCCTGTCCCCCAGCCCTCGATTGCTCCCGCTTGTACAGCCCACTTAACTTTGGACGAAGTGCTTCCCAATCTATCAGCGCACATATCTTTATCAGCGTACTGTCTTTCCTTACCCCTTGCGCCATTTCCATCGAGCCAAAACTCATTTGCATTCTGTCCTCCTCTTTTTGGGTAAATCGTATTATCTAAGAATTTGTGGGGGTTATGCAGAGGTCTTTATCTAAGCCGTAAGCTGTTATTCCAAAAAAACCCCGCTGATTTATTCAGTAAGGGTTTTTTCTTTTAGGTCTTACTGATACCTGTCCCCTGGCACCGGATACCTGAGCCGCACGCTGTTATTTCGGAGAAACCCTGCTGATTAATGTTAGCGGCGCGGGTTTATTAAGGATTGAGTTGCCTTGAGCCTGCTTGTTGAGCTGAGTATTGATAACCTAACTTATTGTAATGGAGAGGGGTTGGAGTGGTAGCGAGTACTCTGATGCGGATGTCCGCATTAACTACTTTTGCTCTGATACAATCCTTTATCTCCTCCAGCTAACCATCTTCGTGACGGCTAATAACTATCCAACTCAAGCATAAATTCATGGGGCTTGGAATAATTTAATCTGATTAATTATTTAATAGGAAAAATAATATGGATGGTACGTTTCTAAATACTCATTTACCAAGAATTCAAGCCAACAATTTCCTTTCTCCGCTCTCAACGAGAAATCAGGTAAGTGAACTCAATAGCGATACCATTGAAAGTATGCTCGTTAGCCTAACGGTTCTTGGTTTTGAAAAGATGAGATGTTTTTGTGAACAAAAATCTATTAGGAGCATCACAGAGGACGATATTCGGAATTTAATTTCTCAGCAGGGCCTGGATAATAATCAGGTGCAGATTGATTGGCTACTGACTTTAAATGAAAAGGGCGTAGAGAAAGTTCTGGAGATAATCAATAATTTACACGATAAGAAGAAAGAGGGATTGTTCCTATGCTATGGAGGTACGGAACAATTGGAGATGAACGTAGCCGATTTTAAAATAGTTAAGGCACGCGCTGAGCATGCTGAGTACACCGAACGAAGGTTATGCACTTCACTGGCAGAATATATACAGATGGGCTCCCTCTGCCTGAGTGAAGATCTTAGAAGAATAGAAAATAAAGAACCTCCTCTTCACGAAACGCAATTGAGGCGTTTGTCTTTAGAAGGTCACCGTAATTTGAATTCTCATATGGAATTTAAGTTTGGGAGTACTTTGCAAAATACTTCAATCAATAAAATTATAGCTGAGGCAAATCAATTTGAATTGAAAGCAGTGGGTGGGTGCAAAGGCCGCCATTTTTTATTTTTCAAAACGGTGTACTGCTTGGACAAAAGTCAGCAACAGTTGTTCGTACAAAAAAATAAAGGCTTCGTTTTGCAGCTAACGCTTCAATGCTTAACTAACAATGACGGTTATGATGGTGATGAGTGGCATGATTATTTCAATAAAAAAGCTTTAGAATTGTTGGCTGAATTAGTCAACACAAAAGTGGCTAAAGTCAGTCCCAAGTTGTCCCAAAATATGAAATCAAGTAGTCAGATTACCCACTCGCCTAATTTGATCAGTTGTGAAGAAGTAAACAATTTACCAGAGTTAAATCCAGATGTGCAAGGTGGGCTGTTTGAACATATGTTCTCTATTACCGAGCAATGGAGTTTTGCTATAACCAGCAAGGCTAACCTAAAAGGGTATGTCGATTTTTGTACATCAAATTTAAAAAATGATGGCAAAGTGAGCGAGCTTAAGACGAAGGGATTTTCTGAAATACACATATTTATGCACTACCCGCGACTCAGAAAAGATCCGTTCGTGCCTCTTTGTCCGGCTGGATTGAATTCATTGGTATATGAGGTTTTAGGCCCTAATGCGATTGAATTAATCAGAAAAGGAATGTTATCAATAATCGATGCAAAAAAAATAGCGACTGATTTTAATGAAGAGATGAAGGGGAAGCCAATACAGGAGCAAGGGCTTGAAAGGTATCGTTGGGACGGTTCACTGACACAAGAGGACCTGGACCACTTGGATGTCGAAAAAAGCAAGTGCTTAGGCAGCCGCTTAGTTCAATTTGCGATTAACTCTTCTCAGCTAACCATAGCGCAGGCCATTGAGGCCAGAGAGCGTTTTTCTGATGATTTTTTTTGGTCTTGCATACGCATGTCTCATCGCAACCTTAGTCTAAATGATGCACATAATGCGATAGAATTTTTGTTTGTAAGTGGTAAGTTATCCGTAAAAAGATTTTCAAAACTTACTGCTGGGGAGATTGGATTTCTTTGCGACGCATCTACATTTTCGTATATGAAAGAAGACCTGATTACACTAGATTTAGCATTGTTTATATCGGGTTTACGTGAAGCATACAAAAAGTCGGGTTCCTATAGGTTGAGTCTATTGCTCAGTAACTTAGGTTTGTCTAAAGCTTCCCCTGCCCAACATGGTTGATGAAATGAAAAGGTTGCATGTAATTGTGTCGTTGAGTTTCTAAGTTGATTAGTTCTATCCATGCGTTGATTGATTTAAATGTGGCAGGCTGTTTTGATGCTGTGTGCTGTGCTGGATTGGTGAAGCTTTAGCCCAATCTCCCAATCTTTGTAATTTGCTGCCTGTGCTCTGAAACCTATTAAGATCGCTCAACTTAGTCGCTGAAGATTTTCTTTAAGCCTCTGTGACATCATTTTATGCAACTCCGGGCTGGGATTTAGAATGTGTTCCACCATTTCAAAACTTTTATAAAAACGATCTAATAACGCAGTCAGATGGGTAGCGGCGGCATGCTGATCGTAAAATCCAAATCGAACGGCGTCTGCAAGAATAGCTTCTTTTGAAATATCACGGCGATTTAATGAAAGTTGGAGGGTTAAGTGTGTAGGCGTTTCGTCGGGATGGGGTACCACATCGAACGCCGGTGCTAATCTCCAGCGATTTTCCTGGTAATTGAAAATAACGGCATGATTACGCGGATGATCATCATCGTTTCCTATAACAGCATTAAAGACCATTCGTCTAAACAATTCTATGCAGTCTTCTTTAGGAGCACCAATACGTTTTAATTCTTCCGACAGACGAGGATAACTCCATCGAGAGGCATCTGCGCCACCTCCGGGATACTCGGCTCCTAATAACGAGGCTCCGCTAATTGCCATTATGCGACGATCATCTTTTCTGTCAAAACGTAAACTACGCACAACGCTTAAAGTGGGGCTAATCGAATGGAATACTGTAGGAGAAAAATTTAGTCCGCTGGCGGATCCCCATTGTTGGGTAAAGTGTTCCAGTCGTGGAATGTCGGTAGTATCGGTAGGTAATTGTGGCTTAACCAACCAAAATTCCACGCCATCTCTTACGGTCGCCTTTGGTCTGGCGCCCCCAAGACTCGGGCTGGCAATCAATCTTTTACGCAAACTAGCATCCACGGGGGGACGCCGTTCTACGATAGCTAAAAGCTCTTTAGTTAACGTTTCTAACTTGGCAATTCTTGGACTGGCAAGCTTAGATATCGACGGTTTTTTCCCTGGACCTACTGCTAGAGCTCCCCAACTATCGGCATTATTTGCTAGTTCCAAATAACGCACATCTGCTGTATCGGTTGAAAGTCCGTACTCCCTCTGAAGAAGTAGTTTGCCCCAGGCATCTGGACATCCGTCCCGCAGAATGTCATGTAAACCCCCGTATCTATGTGCCATAAATTCAGAACCGGGGATAAGGGGTAAATTGACCGGGTCTATTGACCAGTACAATCCAGCTTGTAAATAGCTAGGCGCATATTGAAATTTACCCAGCTTACCCTCTGCATCACGCAAATATCTACCGACCGTAACCCATTCACCATTATCTGGCCGCTGTAAATAGACAAAAAGTGGCTTAGAAGTCATTATTATTCTCTAAATCGGTAGCGCGAACACGCGCGTTGAGTGATTCAAAGTCTGAGGAATCGCCCAGTATTGGTGCTAGCTTGTCCAACACGCCTAAAATATAAAGAGCTGAAAAATAAGTTGCTACTCCAACCCGGGGGTCACCTTTTTCTATCCTGCGTAGTGTGGCATCAGATATACTCATGCGACTACAAAGGTCGTCCGCTTTAATTCGCTGAACGATTCGTTGCTTTCTTATGAACGCTCCCCAAATGCGCAAGCGTTCCAAAACAAGGGTAGGAACAGTATTAAGGGTTAAATTTTTCTTCGGCATAATAATTATCAGTCATAGATTTCGTATTATACGTCATAACGCGAAATCTATGCAGCAATGCGACGACGTTGACGCATGGTGGGAATGGCAAAGACCGTTGAAATAAACTTCAAAGCTCTGCTATATTGTTCTTCTTAATTTTCTTGCACGGCGCTTCCTCGGCGTTAGATTTTGGAAATGAGCTACTGAACATTGCTCCATCAGTGCTGTTCTCTTGTCTACTCTAAAGTTGGTTAGCCAACGGAATGTGAAAATCAATGATTAATTATCAACTAATTAACAAAAATAATTGGCGTTTATTGTGCGGCGTGATATTCATTGCTTGCAGCGTATTTTTCTCATCAGGCGTCCTTGCTCTTGGGTTGGGTGAGGTAGTATTACATTCACACTTAGGGCAAGCTCTGCATGTTCAGGTTCCGATTTCTGGTGCTTCAGAAGATGATCTCAACGACAGCTGCATTCAAGCAACGGTTAACACCATTGAGGGTGACTTTATTGCTAACCCGCGCCTTCAGGCTGACTCTAATCAACCTGCATCAGATAGCGTTCCGATGTTTGTCCATTTTGTTACAAAGACAAAGATTGTAGAACCGATAGTGGTGTTGTCTATTACAATGAAATGTGGCTCGTTTATGCAAAGAACTTATTCGTTGTTGCTTGACTATGCTGAGATATCCCCTCCTGTCAGTAGCCCTCTTGTAAATAATCTGGCACCACCTAAAACAACGAAGACAACACCTGATTCAATTTCGAGAAAATTCGCCGTGCCTATGGCGATTAAAAATACGGCAGAGCCGGGGAAAAGAGTCTCCTCAAGTGCCGGCATGACCAAAAAGCCGAAGACCATTATCAAGGCAAAAAATAGAATCGGTACAAAACCCAATGCTAAGGTAACGGCTCCTTCAGATCAATTAAAGGTTAGCAACGCAGAGATTTCAGGCGGTAATACCATGAGCCCTTCGGCAAAACTGGCTGAGAAATCCTTAGTTGATATTGACCAACAACGAATCCAGGAAAATAGACGTGCTCAGCAACAATTTGCGGGAATGCTATTAGATGAACCCGCATTGTTAGCGGCTCAGGCAGTTACCATTAACGAGGGGAAAGAGAAAATTCAAAAGCTGGAAATGGAGCTGGAGCAGCTAAAATTGCAAATTCAAAGTAAAAGTCAGAGTCAAAGTCAAAATAAGCCAGAACCCAATTTTATGATGTCATTAATGGTGATAAATGCCGTTGCCTTAATATTGTTATTTGTGCTTTTATTGGTAGTGGGTAAATTATGGTTTTCGTTACGAAAAATGCGCCAAGACCCGCGCCCCGGCAATCTCTGGGGAGAGGCTTTGGTAGAGAATAACGAAAAAGTTGAGAAAATAAAAAACGTATTGATCTCGCAAATTGATGATGTAGATCTTGAACCCGCATTAAATGTACCGGAGAGAGGTACTAAGAAAAGTGCCCAGATTATGCATGAAGCATCGCAAACTCTGGCAAACATACCGGATGAATCGCGGGTGGATCCTAACATTTTAAATCGCTCAGTTTCTGATGCTGCAAGTCGCGTCGTACTTAATAAGGATAGGAGTCCTTATGGACAATCAATACAGACTGAAGAATTATCTGATTTTACGCAAGAGGCAGAGTTTTGGGTATCGGTCAATGAACCTAAACGTGCTATAGAAATTTTGGAACCACAAAGTTTGAATGAAGATATATCCATGCCAGTTACTTTGCTTTATTTATTGGATTTATATCGATTAGCTGGTGAAGAAAAAAAATACGTTGAATTGAGTGCGCGTTTAAAAAATAAATTCAACATTGAAGTTCTTCAGTTTGACGATACTCGTGACCAGAGTAAATGGAAATATTTGGAAGATTATGAGCATATCATTGCGCGTTGCAGTGCATTGTGGAATACAAATGCTATCGTGCCCTATCTGGAATCGTTGTTAACCAATGGGCGTGAAGGCGAAAGAAGGGGCTTTGAATTATCGGTATATCGCGAAATCTTGTTGTTGATTTCTATTTGCAAAGAGTTAAGTTGTGTCAGGAATAGTTCTGTTGCGACAGTTTAGGTGGGAAATTTTGCCCTTGCCCTGGTTTGTTCAGAAGGCATCCTAAAGTTGTGTTGCTTGTTCTCAGCGCATGCTGGCTACCATCGCGAAATCTAAATTTGACAAAAAACGCAACCTTTGAAAGGGTTGCGCGATTTGATCCTCAACTACGGATAATTCATCAGAACGGAATATCGTCATCTTCCATACTTGCAAAAGTAGCTGCTGCACGTGAAGGCGTCGCTGGTGGTGACTGCGTTGCCATACCTTGATGTGGGACCGCAGGGGCAGAATTATGCATGCCATGCTGCGCATCATAGTTGTTGTCCATTCCCGTTGACCCTGGTCGTCCCCCCAACATTTGCATTGTATCTGCCCGAATATCGGTGGCGTATTTTTCGATGCCATCTTTATCAGTGTATTTACGGGTGCGAAGACTGCCTTCTACATAAACGGCGGAACCCTTTTTGAGATATTGACCTGCTATTTCAGCTAATTTCCCAAAGAAAACGACGCGATGCCATTCGGTAGTGTCCTTTTTTTCGCCCGTAGTCTTATCTTTCCACGTGTCCGTGGTAGCGATAGAAATCGTTGTCATTGCATCGCCACTTGGCATGTAACGTGTTTCCGGGTCACGACCCAAATTGCCTAAAATAATGACTTTATTGACTGATGCCATGGTTTCTCCTGACTGTTGCTTAGTTGATTGTGCCGCTGAGATATTGATTATACAGAATGTTTATAAAATGGCAGCGAAAATGGAGCTCAGAAGGTAATTTTTTTCTTCAAGCATATCGTTAGTTTTATGAAGTCCGGTAAGTCGTTAAGAAATTCGATATAGTATTGGGTCTACTAGATTAGCTACATTTATAAAGAGCCCCTCATGAGTAAGAACACAAATATCAACTCTTCCAAGCTTAAGTTAAATGAGCATTCCCGTGATCAAATTCGAGTGCGCGGTGCTCGTACACATAATTTAAAAAATATTAGCCTTGATTTGCCCCGTAATCAGCTGGTTGTTATTACCGGTTTATCTGGTTCTGGTAAATCCTCACTGGCGTTTGATACGCTTTATGCAGAAGGTCAGCGTCGGTATGTGGAATCACTCTCCGCATACGCCCGCCAATTTTTGCAGTTGATGGAAAAGCCTGACGTGGATTTAATTGAAGGTCTGTCCCCGGCGATTTCGATTGAACAAAAAGCTACTTCGCATAATCCGCGCTCAACGGTGGGTACAGTAACCGAAATTCATGATTACTTACGTTTGCTTTACGCGCGTGTCGGTACGCCGTATTGCCCTGATCATCCTGAAAATCCGTTAGCGGCACAATCAGTCTCACAAATGGTCGACGCCGTTTTGGCAATGCCGGAAGATACGCGATTGATGATATTGGCACCCGTCGTGGCCAACCGCAAAGGCGAGCATGTTGATTTTTTTGAACAGATGCAAGCGCAAGGGTTTGTACGATTTCGTTTGCAAAGTGGTACTGCTGCAGCAAAAATTGTTGAAATTGATGATTTGCCCAAACTGAAAAAAACGGAGAAACACACCATTTCTGTAGTAATCGATCGCATTAAAGTAAAAGCAGATATTAAACAGCGTTTAGCGGAATCGTTTGAAACGGCATTGCGATTGGCGGAGGGGCGCGCCATTGTTGTTGAAATGGATACGGACAAAGAGCAGCTTTTCTCTAATAAATTCGCGTGCCCGACCTGTGGCTATTCGTTGCAAGAATTAGAGCCACGCTTATTCTCATTTAACAATCCGATGGGGGCATGTCCCGAATGTGATGGTTTAGGCCATATCGAATTTTTTGATCCGAAACGGATTGTCGCCTTCCCGAATTTATCGCTAGCTTCTGGTGCAGTAAAAGGTTGGGATAGACGCAATCAATTTTATTTTCAGATGCTAAGTAATTTAGCGGCTTTTTATGCGTTCGATATCGATACGCCGTTTGAAAAATTACCCGAGGAAGTTCGGCAAATTATTATGTACGGTTCCGGCAAGCAGCAAATCCCCTTCTCTTACATGAGCGAGCGAGGGAGGCCGGTAGTTCGTGAACATAGTTTTGAAGGTGTGGTGATTAATTTACAGCGCCGTTATCGTGAAACGGATTCGATGGCGGTGAAAGAAGAGCTGGCTAAATTTATCAACGAAAAAGGATGTCCTTCCTGTCATGGGGCACGTTTGCGCGTGGAAGCCCGGTTCGTCAAAGTAGGTAATGGGCTGCAAGAGTGTGCTATTTACGAAATTAGCGCATTACCATTGCGTCGTGCCTTACATTTTTTTGAAACGCTGGAATTGACTGGTGCGAAAAAGGAAATTGCTGATCGCATTATCAAAGAAATTGTCTCCCGGCTTAAGTTTCTCAATAATGTTGGCTTAGATTATTTATCGCTTGATCGAAGTTCGGACACGTTATCTGGGGGTGAAGCACAGCGAATTCGTCTGGCTTCACAGATTGGTTCGGGATTAACGGGGGTGATGTATGTGTTAGATGAACCTTCCATCGGCCTGCATCAACGTGACAATGACCGTTTAATTGGTACCTTGCAACATCTGCGCGATATCGGCAATAGCGTACTAGTTGTGGAACACGATGAAGACGCGATACGTTGCGCTGATTATATTATCGATATGGGATTAGGCGCAGGAGTGCATGGCGGAGAAGTGATTGCGGCCGGCACGCTTGACGATATTTTAAGCAGTCCACATTCATTAACTGCGCAATACTTGAATGGTACTAAAAAAATTGTGGTTCCAAAAACGCGCACTAAATTTGATAAGGAAAAAGTATTTACTATCAGTAAGGCGACTGGAAACAACTTAAAAAGTGTGACACTTAACTTACCCGTCGGGCTACTTACTTGTGTGACTGGAGTATCTGGTTCAGGAAAATCTACACTAATTAACGACACTTTATACCTCGCCACGGCGCATCATATTTATGGCTCCCATGCCGAGCCTGCGCCGCATGAGAGCATTAGTGGCTTTGACTATTTTGATAAAGTGATTTCAGTTGATCAGGGTCCGATCGGTCGCACGCCCCGGTCGAATCCTGCGACTTATACCGGTTTATTTACACCAATTCGTGATTTATTTGCGACGGTGCCCGCGGCCAAAGAACGTGGTTATAGCGCCGGACGCTTTTCGTTTAACGTTAAAGGTGGACGTTGTGAAGCATGTCAGGGCGATGGCGTGATCAAAGTCGAGATGCACTTTTTACCTGATGTGTATGTGCCGTGTGATGTATGTCATGGAAAACGTTATAACCGCGAGACTTTAGAAGTACTTTACAAGGGAAAAAATATCCAGGAAGTGTTGGGCATGACGGTAGAGGAAGCGCATCAATTTTTTAATGCCGTACCAGTGATTGCCCGTAAATTACAAACTTTGCTGGATGTGGGTTTGGGTTATATTCGTCTGGGTCAAAGTGCAACAACCTTATCGGGAGGTGAAGCCCAACGGGTTAAGTTATCCCTGGAATTATCGAAACGCGATACGGGTCGAACTTTATATATTCTTGATGAACCTACGACCGGCTTACATTTTCATGATATCGAATTACTGCTTAAAGTGATTCATCGGCTGCGCGATCAGGGCAACACAGTTGTCATCATTGAGCATAATTTAGATGTGATTAAAACAGCCGACTGGCTGATTGATTTGGGTCCCGAAGGGGGGGCGGGGGGCGGACAAATTATTGCGACCGGAACTCCAGAGCAAGTAGCGAACAATCGGGCTAGCGCTACAGGAAAATATTTGTTACCGCTGTTGAGGTAAATGGTCTTTTTATCTTGCTCATTAAAGGATTCGGGAATGATCTATATTCACCGACTTTAAATCAATATCTCAATATTGCCGGTCTGAACGGCAAAAGTTGGCTGGGGATAAGGAACTGTGCTTTGGATTTTTTAAGAAAGTGCACATCAATGCCCACTGCTAATAATAGTTAGATGCATACGCGCTGTCTGGCCTATTAGCCGCATTAGTATTGGGCTAATACGTGCCCCTTCCCATTAGAGATACGGTGTCACTATGCCGATAACATCAACATTCATTAACCGTACAAGGACTTAGGCGATGATAGGAAGAAATCAAGCACTTTCCGGGGGAAACTTCCCCCCGTCGACTGTAACCATAACAAGTCCACTCTATTCAGTAATACAGGAACAGACTGATTTAAAGCGTGCTTACGCGTTGAAGCGAGACCAGTTATATACGCAAGCTTGTGACCTGTTTATGCAATTGGCGGAAAAGAATAATTCTGTAGCGCAAATCGAACTTGCGCTGATGTATTTCGGCGGTCTTGGCGTTTCACAAGATTATGAAGCCGCCCTGTTTTACTGCAAAGCAGCGACGGAGACAGGAAGTACTCGAGCGATTAATCTCATGGGGTTTCTTTATGAGCTGGGTCTTGGCGTTCCACAAGATTACCAAGAAGCCATGTTTTTCTACAGAATGGCGGCCGAGAAAGGAAATATTTTCGCCTTCAATCACATAGGAATGTTGCATGAGCATGGTTTTGGGGTTTTACAGGATTATAAAGAAGCCATGTCGTGCTATAAAACAGCAGCGCAGAAAGGAAGTACTACCGCTTTCACTTTAATGGGAATGCTGTATCAGCGGGGCCTTGGGGTTCCACAGGATTTCAAAGAAGCCATGACATGCTACAAAAATGCGGCGACGAGTGCAAGTGCTGGTGCTTTTAACAATATGGGAGTTTTACATCAGCTTGGTTTCGGAGTTCCACAAGATTTTAAAAAAGCCGTGATGCTTTACAGGAAAGCGGGTGAATTGGCGAGTACTTATGCTCTTTTTAATCTGGCACTACTTTACCGTCATGGCTTGGGTGTTGAGCAAAATGAGAAGGAATCCCAGGAATGTGTTAACAAAGCTGTTGCGCTGGGGGATCCGGGCAAACCCAAGAGCATAGAAGAATTTCAGCAAAAGATATTTGCTGAGGCTTTAGCCTATCTGGAGAAAGAAGCCTACGCGGCCGCTCTTACTAATTTACTTTTATTAGCACAAACAAACCATAGGGAGGCCCAATTCCAGCTTGGACTGATGTATATGAAAGGGCTGGGTGTCAAGCAAAGCGATACCAACACTGTCAAATATTTAACGGATGCTGATGTAGGTCAACATCAAAAGGCCGCGTTTATGCTCGGTGAATCATACATGGCGCGCTCTTTCTTTAGACAAGACAAGGCTCAGGCCTTGAATTGGTACAGAAAAGCCTCTGAAGCCGGAGATGGGGATGCCAGCTATCGGATTGCTGAGCTGTTAATGGGTGCTAATAATAAAGATGACGTCATCGAAATTCGACGCTATTTGAATTTAGCTATTATTCAGGGGCATTTAACCGCAAAGCAAACATTAATTGCGTGGGAAAACTCCTCGAACTTGAATTCATCTGAAGAGCAGGTACAAATTGACCTTGGTCGCGCCTATGGATTGAAGAAAGATCAACTTTATACGCAAGCTTTCGCCTTACTCAAACAATTGGCCGAAAAAAATAATGCGGAGGCACAAAATGCACTTGGCGTGCTGTATGAAAATGGCCTAGGTACACAGCAAGATTTTGAAAAAGCCATGATGTGCTACCAATTAGCAGCGGAAAATGGGTATGTGAATTCCTTCAACAACATCGGAGCTCTCTATCAGCTTGGTCTGGGTGTTTTGCAAGATTTTGTAGAAGCCGCGAAGTGCTACCAAAAAGCTGCAGAGAAGGAAAACGTGTGCGCCCTTTTCAACCTTGCGCTCTTGTTCCGCTATGGCCTTGGCGTTGAACCCAATGAGCAGGTAGCTGAAGCATCCGTCAATAAGGCGGTTGCTCTGGGAGATCCGACTGACCCCAAAAGTATCGACGAATTTCTGCAAGGTAGACTCAACACGGCAATAGCCTGTCTGGAGGAGAAAAGCTATTCGCCGGCTCTCAATCAGCTCCTTCTATTAGCACAAACAAATGGTTCGGAAGCGCACTTTCAACTGGGATTGATGTATATGAAAGGGCTCGGTGTTAAGCAAAGCGATGCGAACACCGTCAAGTATTTAACCAAGGCATATGAAAATAATCATCCCAAATCTTTCCACAGGCAAGAAAAGGGCCTGGCATTGAGCTGGTACCAAAAAGCCTCTGAAGCCGGAGATGCGGACGCCAGCTACTGGCTCGCTGACCGATTGATTGGGACCAATCAAAAAAATGACGCCGACGAAATTCGACGCTATTTGAATTTAGCCATTAGTCAGGGGCATCCAACCGCAGAGCAAAAGTTAATTGAATGGGAGAATCCGCGCTCCCGACAGTTCAATTTCGGTAGTTTCTCCCTCAAAAAAATACCCGGGGGTTTAAAAGGCGATGGGATAGACGACGAAAGATTATAAAACATGCTTTTTGCTTTGGAAATCTGGCTGTGGTTTGGCGATCAAAGTCAAGGCGCACGGAGCGCCGCACCCGGAATGTACTTGAGTACATGAGGATTGCAAGCACCACGCAATGTCGAATTTGGCTCCCGCAGTAGATACAAGGTTATACAGAGGTCTCTTAGCGGAGCTTAGTTATCGTTGCCCACCTCCTAAGCACTTACGCCCTTCTTTCAACCACCCCTGACCGTTACAAGGAATTTTAGCAATGATAGGAATAAATCATTCACCTTCCGGGATAAGCTTCTCCGCTGAAACCGCGACGAGTCACTCATCCTGTGGAGTACAAGAACAGCTCAATTTAACGCGTGCTTATGCGTTAAAAGAAGAGCAATTATATTCCCAGGCTTTCGACCTGTTTAAGCAATTGGCCGAAAAAAATAATGCAGTAGCACAAAATGAACTCGGTTTGATGTATGAAAATGGTTTGGGCGTCTCACAGGATTTTAGAGAAGCCAGGGCTTGCTACGAAATAGCGGCTAAGCAGGGCAGTGCTGCCGCTG
>JAJNBE010000078.1 GCA_021155915.1 Solimicrobium sp.
GGTCCTTGAGGGAGTTACTTTTCAAGGGAATGGGTTTCCTTTAGATCTAATCAATGAAATTGGTAGGAATTTATTTGCAAACGAAAAATAGTCCTGTTTTAACTATGTTTTAGATTGCCAACTTATCAATAACACCCGGGTAGTGTAATTTTGTAGATTAGGAAAAAGTTAACAGCCTTACAGTTTTGTAGAGGAAGAATTCTCTCTGAGGGTCAATCAATGACCAAACTGCAGCACTATCTTTATCTAGTAGCGAATGACCTTTGTATCACCAATTACTTAGGAAATTTTTTATTCATGGAGATGTGCCAGGACTAACGGCCGTATTCCGCTGACACGGCGTTAGTCGTCAGTTGCGAAGCAAGGGGACGAATTTCGGTTGACTGCTTAAACCCGTCGAATTATGAGTAGCTACGGTCTCATCCTATATTTAGAAATGTACTTCCTACTTAGTGGATATCCACAATAGCCCTTGATGGGCTGTGTCCCCGATAATGGCATGAACCGGCAGAATCCTATCTTGCGGAAGTTGACCGCCAATGGGCACTATAAAAAAAGCTACTAGCTAGGTATGTTTTGCCCGACATTAAGTTAAGAAAGCGAACTATGCAATCTATCCCCCTCTCAGTAAATAATAATTTTCACGCGTCTTTAGATCAGACAGAAGTAGTCAATCTAAACAACCGAATGGAAAATAATCGAGCACTTCTTAATGATCTGAAAGCCAGCAAGCCATTTCAAAATTTGTTGATCCTTATGCGTAAAGCGGCCGTTCCTGATGAGCGTCTGCTCGATTTCCTTACCAGAAAGGCCAGCCTGGAAACATGTTTCGGTGACAAGACATGGAAAATAGCATTGCTGACAAAGACTTATGACCGAATTGAGGTTCACTCGTCTGGCTCACATTTTTTGTTGGAATCGTTAGCCACTGAATTATCTGCTATTTTTAAAAAAGGCATTTTTTTTGAATCTGCTGATAAATTTCATTCCAAAATGAAAATTTTGATGAGTTCAATCGAAAAAAGTAATGGCCTAAAAAGGTTAGATTTGGTGGGTGCTGATTTGTCCGGAATTAACTTGTCTGAGGCTAACTTGATTGGAGCTAACTTGCATAAGGCTAACTTGTCTGGGGTTGACTTGACCGGAGCTAACTTGTCTGACGCTGACGTGTCTGATGCTGACCTGCATAAGGCTAACTTGTCTTCGGCTTATTTGCATGAAGCAAACTTATCTGGGGCTAACTTGGCTGGAGCTAGGTTATCAGCGGCTTTCTTGCCCAAAGCTAACTTATCTCGTACTAATTTGTCTCGCGCTGATTTGACCGGAACTAAGTTGTATAAGGCTAACTTATCTGAGGCTGACTTGTCTGGCTCTTTCCTGTCTGGGGCTAACTTATCTGGGGCTAACTTATCTAAAGCTAACTTGTCCGACGCTAACGTGTCTTATGCTGACTTATCTGCAACTAATTTGTGTGGGGCTGACTTGAGAGTAATGAAGGTAAAGGTAGAACAATTGGTTACTGCCAAATTGATAGGAGCCCGGTCTGAGGATGATGGTATTCTGGCTATGATAAGGACACAAGAAAGGAAAGAAACATGGAAAAAATATCAATTATTACCGTATATCGTCAGAGAATTTACTTTTGATAGCGCTCACTTCCCTCAAGAGTTGATCGCTATAATTGGTCGCGATCTTGATTAACTGTCGACTTGGCTATTTCACGGTACTGTCTTTTTTAGTGTAACTTTTCCGTCGATTAAAATCTCTTTCCATTCTTCTAACCTCTCTTTTTGTAAGTCGAGTTAAGAATGAATTAGGAGAAATTTGCAGTGTCTTATATAACGCTTTTTAAGTCGATATCTATAGCTCTTCAACTTCCATAAGTAAATTGCAACAAGCTCTGAAATGGTAGTGAATAGCTTGAGTTAACGACATTAGGTGACTATACCTTACCATGTTCGCGGTGCTTGCCTCAGTAAACGGAAAAGTAATACAAATAAAATTAAGTACTTATCCTAACTAACGTAAAAACTACCATACCAAAAAAAATAGTCCCCAACATACTACGTGTCTGCAAGAAAAACACCGATGAAAGCACACCAGCAATCAATTGTGGATTAGTCATACTCAAATCAAACTGATTCTGGCGTATCAAAAAGTCAGGAAACAAAATGGCCGATAATGCACAAGCAGGGGCAAAACGTAAGGCTTCATTGATACGTTTAGGAATAGTGATGTGATGGCCAATAAGCCAAAATGTGCTACGTGTTAACAAAGTCGCTAAAGTTAACAGCCCAATAACTAACCAAATATCCAAATTGCTCATAATAATGCCTTGTTGTTAACGCGAGTTTCAACCCATTCTTCCCAAATCATCGAGCAAATCATACCAATTATGACAGCTAATAACATACCTAATTTGTAAGGCCAATGTGTGGTAAACAGAGCGATCGTTCCTGCAGCTATTACTCCAACCAATGCAGCGCGGTTCAATACCATGGGTAACAAGATGCATAAAACAGCCAGTGTTCCGGCGAAGCCAAGGCCCCATTCTTGAGGAATTTGGCTGCCTAATAAGATTCCAGTTATTGTACCAATTTGCCAAGTTATCCAGTTAGGAATGAGCAATCCTTTCAAGAATTCAAATTTACCCGCTTCCGGTTGTTTTGTTGGATAGCGCTGCATAAAGAAAACAATTGAAACGTCAGAAGTCAAATAACTCCAAAAAAGACGTTGACGCCAGGGTATGTGTTGAAAATGTGGCGCTAAGATGACGGAAAAAATAACAAATCGAAGATTGACCAGGAAACCCGTCAAAAAAATGATCCAGATAGGTGCATCAACGGCCATCAAGGGCAGGGCGGCTAATTGTGCCGAACCGGCAAAAACAAATAACGACATGCCCAAAGCTTGCCCAAGCGTGAAATGGGTTTTTATCATTGCAACGCCGACGACCATGCCCCAGGCAGCTACACCGGGTAAAGTGGGCAGACCTTTTTTCATTCCGGCGAACAACGCTTGTTGCTGGGCTTCTTTTAAAAGTGTCGGAGCTAAGCCAGACGGGTTGGATAATGAAGAATTACTGCTATTGCTCATAGTTGCTATTCAGATTATAGTTATTAACTGGATCTTCAGATTTGGTGAATATACGTACAAGCCTGCTTGATAATTGTTATTGGATCACATCAGGCATCGTTGTTCTTTTTTCATTCGAACTGCCAGCATCGACAACATCAGCAGTGTTTTTATGTTTAAGTTCGATCTTCAATCAACAAAAGCTCATATTTTACCCATGAATGTTTTATTTGCAGAGCGAATCCGATAGAATTCTGCAAATTTTTTATTGTGATCATAATAATTTGGAGACGATAGCGGATCGCTTTATATCCTTTGTAGGAATCCAAACAAATAAACCTATAATAATTGCGTCCCACCATTTTTGGGAAAACGCCCGTACATACTTTTCAAATCACCGTCCAGGTGGAAGAATATTGCCATGCAAAATAAGCGTATTATTGAGTTAGACTTAGCTGATTTACCTGCTTTTTGTCCCAATCCTGCGATGCCTTTATGGTCATCACATCCGAGGGTATTCTTGAATTTATCGCCTGATGGGCATGCCATTTGCCCCTATTGCAGCACTGAGTACCAACTAAAAGCAAGTGCTGTACTGAAAGACCATGGATCTTCTTAAGCTTCGGAACTGGCTGTACATCCCTTGTTAATCATTTAGGAAAAATATGCAGGCACCACTTCTAAGTACTTCTGCTGACGATACTGAAAAGGCATTTTATGATGCAGTAAGCCGCTCCGATATCGACGGGTTAATGGCCTTGTGGGCCGAAGACGAAGAAATCATATGTGTACATCCAGGTTCGACACGTTTAGTTGGTCACGCCACCATTCGTGCGTCTTTTGAAGCAATCTTTGAACGGGGGGCAGTCCACATTGAACCGGTGCAATTGCATATCAGCCGAAACATGTTGACGGAGGTGCATAACATCATTGAAAAAGTGCAACGCACGCCGGAAATGACGCCAGATATCCATATCTTATGTACCAATGTTTATATAAAAACAGCGAGAGGTTGGCGTATTACCTTGCATCATGCTTCGGTTGCGCCAGGCCGGGCACCGAGCGAATTATTCCGCGTTAATATGCTGCATTGACAACCGTGCTAACTAGTTACAAGTCCCCGCCTTGGATGATCAACGGCCATCTGCAGACCATTATCCCAGCTAAGTTTCTTAGAATTCCAAAAATCGGTTATCGGCGGGAACGTTGGATTACGCCCGATAACGATTTTATTGACCTAGACTATATTGATGCGGTCGAGACTGCTCCCCTTATTGTGTTATTCCATGGTTTAGAGGGTAGTTCTAAAAGCCACTACGCACGTACCCTAATGTCCGAAGTACAAAAGCGGGGTTGGGCAGGAGTGGTAGTGCATTTCCGAAGTTGTTCGGGGCAGCCAAACAACGCACCACGCTTTTATCATTCCGGAGATTCGGCGGAGATTGATTGGATACTACATCGCATCCGACAACAAAATCCACAACGTACCTTATTTGTATGCGGGGTTTCTCTGGGGGGGAACGCTTTACTGCGATGGCTAGGTGAATCTCAACAACAAGCTAACTTTGTACAAGCCGCTACGGCTATTTCAGCACCGTTAGATTTAACCCAAGGGGGATTAGCACTGGGAAACGGAGTGAATTTGATGTACACGTCCCGATTTCTACGTACCTTAAAACAAAAATGTGTAGAGAAATTAACGCAATATCCCGGCTTATTTGATCAGAAGAAAATGTTGGCTGCAAAAAACCTCTATGAATTTGATAACATAGTCACTGCGCCCTTGCATGGGTATAAGAATACTGAGGATTATTGGCATCGTGCCAGTGCCAGGCATATTTTAGTGGATATCACTGTGCCGACTTTAGTATTAAATGCAAAAAACGACCCCTTTTTACCGGGGCGCCATTTGCCCAAAAACGCTTCAGTAAGTGTAACGCTGGACTACCCTGAACACGGCGGTCATGTAGGCTTTGTATCTGGCTGGTCAGCCAACACCGAATGGCTTCCGAAACGCATCTTACATTTTTTTAATCAGCACTTACCGACCCGCATTTCTGCGGTTTAGAGGAGAAATGGATAAACAAGTGCAACTCGCCATGGCCAAATGGCCAAACGTACCCCATTGTTATGGCTGGCTGGGCTTGGATGCGCGAGGCGGATGGCGAATGCGTGATGAAAGAAGTCAGGAATTAAATTTGCTCGGAAGTAAAATAACCAACGTCGCTCTACGCGACTTTATAAATAGAAATTATCAGGCGGACAATAAAGGACGTTATTTTTTTCAAAATGGCCCGCAACGGGTGTACGTAGAATTACAAAGCACACCATATATAGTACACTCAGATCCTGAATTAGGTTGGGTACTGCATACCGGAGTTAAGCTTGAAACATGCGATGCGGTATGGATGATCGAGGAAGGAAATTTAGTACTGCAGAGTGGTGCTGTTTTGGCAAAAATTGACGACCGAGATCTGTCGGAAGCATTGTCTTGTGTTTATTTGAATAACCGAAAAGCATCAGACGAACAACTGCTCAACTTATCGCAGAATGCGCAAAGTCTGCATCCAGATAGCCTAAGCTTTTTATTTGAAAAACGTAAAACTCGACTTGCACTGACCAATTTAGCTGATCTTGCCAAACAATATGCTTTTGTAACCCATCCTGTTTCTTATAATGCGATGGTCTGACTAGCGGCCTCGTAGATTTTATCCATTCCCTGAGCAGTATTAGCAGCAGACTAGTCTCTGATAAGCGTCATTTTTGATTTTGCTGACGACTTCCATTTCTCATCTCTCTTCCAGTTAGAAAAGACTTTTCACCGATATGGCGAGCGAGCCAAAGACAAGCCGCACTGCGCTCAATAACCAGAATGTAGTTGACTATAGGAAGATTGCTAGCAGCGCACCACGCGGTATTTGGCTGGTATAGTAGGTTTTACAGACGTCTGTTTAAGCAACACAATTTTAATTTCATTGGTACCCGTATAAGTTCTCAAGAGCCAGTAACGTTAGCATTAGCTGGCCTAAGGTACAAAGATTATTTTGTTTAGCCGCATTAGGGGAATCTTAACGGCTACAATCGATCTGTTTTTTTATGGTGGCATCCGGCCCCTGACGATAATTACTTCCGTTATTATTTCAGTTTTCGTAGTAATCAGGAAAACCCTTATGAATAACCCCAATCAAAATCAATCTGAAGAGATACCAAATCGGCTTAGCCATTTTGACGCCAAGGGTCACGCACACATGGTTGATATAGGTAGTAAAGCCAACACGCATCGTATCGCGCGTGCCGTGGGCACCATTACAATGCAGCCGGCCACCGCTGCTTTGATTGCGCAAGGCACCGCAAAAAAAGGGGATGTAATGGGTATTGCTAAAATAGCTGCCATCATGGCAACCAAACGCACCAGTGAATTGATTCCGCTTTGTCATCCATTAGCGATTACTCGCGTTACAGTCGATTTTGAACTTGAGAAAGATAGCGTGACTTGCATAGCACAGGTAGAAACTATGGGTCAAACGGGCGTCGAGATGGAGGCCCTAACTGCCGTCCAAATAGGATTGTTGACGATATACGATATGTGCAAATCCGTTGACCGGGGTATGGTAATGAGTGGTATTCGAGTTTTAGAAAAGCAGGGAGGAAAGTCTGGAAGTTGGTCTGTACAAGAGCATGATTAGTGCTATCTCGTTTCCGCCCTGGCGCGTTATGTTCAACTTATTTCTTACCCTTCGAGGAGGGAGTGTGATGAGACCCCCTATACAACCTGCAGCGCAAGCGGAGTACATCGCTGAGTGGTACTCACAATCCTCATGTATGTCTTGAGCTCGCTCATTATGGAGGCCATACAGAGGTCTCATCAAGTGGGCAGACTGCTTAATATGTCTGTAATCGCAAATAAAAATACGGCCAAGCTGGCAATATAGATCATCATTTTAAAACCGAACAACTTGTTTTAGATCTCAATTTCTTCCGTAACAGCGAGTTACCTCAGATAAACCAAAATTCCCTGCCTGAACTGACAGATCTAGAAAATATCAGTCAGTGCCCGATTTTTCTGAGTAGGGACCGAACAAAATACTATTAGGACTGCCGGCAGATAAAAGCCGATTGCTAGCTATTCCTGCCACTGGATAAGCAGCATCCGTGACCGTATTAAGTATTTGTTTAACGGCAGCAGTAACCAGCATACCTACGAGGCTGCCCCCGCTATTGTTGTTCCCTTCATTGTTGCTCGCAGAAGCCGTGCCCTCCCAGAGAGTATTTCCTGTTTTTAGATCAACCAACTTAGCAGTGGCGCTTACAACCGCAACACTGTTAAGTATCACGTAGGTTGTTCCATATTGTTTTACCGTAACATATAACGCCGCATCGGCACCAAAGATTTCTCGCAGCTTTTTGAATGGTACGTTTTGAATGTCATTGGCAACATTTAAACCATTTTGCTTAAAGGTTTCGTCGACCAGCGCCACAGGAAAAACATAATAGCCTGATTCCGCCAATGGATAAGTCATTTGCGACAGCATACTGTAAGTGGCTTTTACATCGGGTGACTCATTAATAGGGGGTAAAATCACCACAGAGCGGGGACGGCTTTGTTTGAATGCGGTGTAATCATAATTCGCTTGATTTGAGGCGCATCCGGCAAGAAGTAAAATGAGCAGAGTTGCCGATAGTTTGAAGATATTATGCACGATCCTATTGCTCCTTCTTATTGGGTGGAACCTTATTCACAAGCTGTCCTTGCAGCGCGGGTGACCCGTGATTACCATTTTGCTGCTTTGCCAGACTTTGGGTCTGGTTTTTATAGGTGCCACTTTTTCCAATGTCATCATTCTGATTTCCCCCGACGGTTTTATGGGATTCCTTCTTATTTAATAAGAAATTCATATAAGCCGCGGATTCAGGAAAGCGTTTCTTCTCTATCATAAACTCTTGTGCCGCACGATCCAAATTCCTCACTTGAGCATACATCATTCCTAAATGGGCATGAAAACCAGGCGGCGCTAACTGACCCTTGGCATTAAACTCCATAAGATTTTTTTCAAGGGTGATAATCTGTTCGTTAGCGTCGGATCCCTGAAAGTAATCGTATACTTTTGGTTGATAATCGTTCCATCCATACATGTTTTTAGTCGTGGAACATCCGACGAGGAAAGCGCTGCTGACTATCGTCAGCGCAATTAAAGCGGAGGGGTGGAGTTTAAGCGTCATCATAATCTGCTCTATTTTGTACTACCAGGAACCCAAGCACCAGAATCAATGGCGGCTACTAGGTTATTAACCGCTTCACGCATTGCAAGGTCAAGCACCTTACCGTTGAGTGTTGAATCATAACTGGCTGTACCACCGAAGCCAACAACTTCGCGGTTGGATAGGCTGTATTCACCCGCACCCTGAACAGATAAATCGACTTCTGAGGTGTGTATATTGACGATATTTAGTATTACTTTAGCGTAAGCAACTTGCGACTTCCCCCGACCTAAAATTCCATAAAGTTGATGGTCACCCACTTCTTTGCGACCAAATTCAGTGATATCACCAGTCACAACAAAATCAGCACCTTTAAGTTTTTGAGTTTGTTTTTTTAAATCCGCTTCTTGTTTTATTTCGGCTAAATTATCGCGATCCAATACATTGAAGCGATTAGTTTGTTGCAGATCACTGATCAAAATCGTCTTTGCCTGATTACCTAAACGATCAACACCATCAGAAAATATTCCGCGCAAGAACGAGGACTGGTTATCAATTTTTCCGACCGCAATTAATGTGCGTGCACCAGTATAAGGTTGACGTGCAGTGGCGACCTTTTGAATTGCTACGGATTGTGAGCGCTCAGTAGTTGCACAGCCAGCCAAGCCGGAAATAATTGCTGCTGCTAATGCCGAAAACAAGATGGTTCGAAACGTTTGCATTCTTTTTCTCCAGAGATGAGTATAAAAATTGTCTTTATTTAGTTGGTCATCAGGCTTCATTTAAGTAGCCTGAACTCCGATGAGTATCTATTACTGTAAAATTAAGTACCCAAGTATATCTCAACTATCCGGCTATTAATAAGAGAAGCGAATTGCAATCATCGTGGTCAGCTTGGCTGTTTTTGAGTTATTTTAGTTGAGAAATTTGCGTAAAAGTTTTTTGAAATAGGTGACTGGCACAAGTTTTTGATTGCTAATAGCGGACTGATTTTCCGTAAACTCATGGAGGACTTTATGACAACCGAAATTGCAATATTAGGTGGGGGATGTTTTTGGTGCCTCGAAGCTGTGTACCAGGAACTACCCGGTGTGACAGGAGTTGTGTCCGGTTATGCCGGTGGAGTTGTGCCAAATCCATCTTATGAGCAAGTTTGCAGTGGCACAACCGGCCATGCTGAAGTGGTGCAAATTACTTTTGATCCTAGCCAGGTAAGTTACCGAAAAATAGTTGAACTTTTTTTCATTATTCATGACCCGACTACCTTGAATCGGCAAGGCAATGATATTGGCACACAGTATCGATCAGTGGTGTTTTATCATACAGAGCAACAGCACAATATCGCCCAGCATGTGATTGCAGAAATGGCCTGTGTTTGGGACGCACCCTTAGTCACAGAATTACGTCACGCACCTATTTTCTATCGCGCGGAATCTTTACATCAAGATTATTATCGACAACATCCCAACGAGGGATATTGTGCGATGGTGATCGCACCCAAATTGAATAAATTACGGAAAATGTGTATTTCTGACCAGGGTGAAGTCCCTACCAACGTATTGCAAACGCCTCTAAATTAATGCATTATTAGCTCCTAAATTTTTAGCTTGTAAATTTAAGGGACCTATCTACTTAACTAGGTTGATTTTTTCCATCCCTTTTCGAAATCGATTAGGGGAGGCTAGGGACACCAGCATACGCGCCAGCTAAGGAAAAGTCATAAACACTGACCTTATGATTCCACCTTGCTGCCGGGGAATGGGACCATGAGAAGGGAGTTTCTTGGTTAGCGTAACCCACATCAAGTCCAGGAGCGCTCCGAATTAATTTTAAAAACCGCCAATATTGGCGGTTTTTTTGTCCCAATCTCGGACGATTTATTATTACGAATTATTATTAATGTTTGGATAAATTATGTTACGCACTGATGATTTACGTATTCGAGAATTAAAGGAATTGGTTCCTCCTTCGCATTTGATTCGTGAATTTTCTTGTACTCATGTCGCCTCAGACACGGTAGCGAACGCCCGCACAGCCTTGCACCGTATTTTGCATGGCCAAGATAATCGGTTAATGGTGGTAATCGGCCCATGCTCTATACATGACACCAAGGCAGCATTGGACTATGCGCTTCGTCTCGCCAAAGAGCGGACACGTTTCGTGGACGAGTTAGAAATTGTCATGCGCGTTTATTTTGAAAAGCCTCGGACTACAGTCGGATGGAAGGGTTTGATAAACGATCCTTACATGGACAATAGTTTCCGTATTAACGACGGCTTAAGAATTGCCCGCGAGTTGCTTCTTAGCATTAATGAATTGGGTTTGCCTGCGGGAACGGAGTACTTGGACGTGATTAGCCCGCAATATATTGCAGATTTAGTCAGCTGGGGGGCAATCGGTGCACGTACCACTGAGTCACAAGTGCACCGTGAACTAGCGTCCGGCCTGTCTTGTCCTGTTGGTTTTAAAAATGGTACAGATGGAAATATAAAGATTGCGATTGATGCTATTAAAGCTGCTTCTCAGCCACATCATTTCTTATCCGTGACAAAAGGTGGACATTCCGCAATAGTTTCCACCAATGGAAATGAAGATTGCCATGTGATTCTACGTGGCGGAAAAGCACCCAATTATGATGCGCAAAGCGTTGAAGCAACCTGCAAGGAAATTGCAGTAAGCGGCATTGCTTCCAGAGTGATGATAGACGCATCTCATGCTAATAGTTCAAAAGATCCCCAAAACCAGATCCCCGTTTGTGCCAATATTGCAGGACAAATCGGCGGTGGTGACCATCGTATTGTCGGCGTGATGATCGAATCAAATTTGGTGGGAGGACGTCAGGATCTAGTAGCGGGGCGCGAATTGGTATACGGTCAATCGGTGACGGATGGCTGTATAAATTGGGAACAGAGCATTCAGGCTTTAGAAGTGTTGGCTGCTGCAGTGAGAGAGCGAAGGTTGAAGGAGGAGGAATAAATCAGCAATTAGCAAGACCGTTAATTTAAAAAACCATCATCCGATCAAGCAATCTGAAAATGATGGTGTTTTTGTGGAAAATTTTACACGTCTAAAGCCACCGCAAAAGCCCACGGCGAAAGCCCACGGCAAAAGCCAATTAACTAAAGCTAAGAGCCTAAACCTAATTACTACTGTTTAAATCTCCTCAGGATCGATACTAACGTTCTGGTCGCCGTAGTGTAGAGGTTTCAGTTTGCTAATCTTTCTTTCCAGAACTTGCTCTTCATTTTTCCACATATTTAAGCGAGAAGATTCGTAAACATGCTTTACCAATCCTGCTTCCACAATTTCAACCGCTGAATGGCTAGCACCTTTTTCTTGGTTATCAAGAATATTGTTAACTACTTTGCTGACATTTAGCCTCACCGAATCTTTATTAACATCGTCACGATCCTGTGAGTTGCAATTTTCTACAAGAAGCATATCAATTATTTGCTCTAAAAAATTGTCTTGTTCTTGTTGCGTAGGAAACTTAACAGACTCGTCAATAACCTGAGTCAAAAATTTTTCCGGGCCATACTCATTTAACTTACTCATCAATATTTCAGGCCTGAGTTGGTTAAACGTTATAACATTCTCCTCTGAAACAGCTGTGGCGAGCGCTGCCCGTGACCCGTTATTGCCTGTGATGTTAGCATTTCCGTTATTGATTTTCCTTTGATGAAAGAATTCAATTGTAATTAGATGTCTTAGTAATTTTTACAGCATTTCAATCACTAAAATGTATCCCCAAACATTTTGACAAAATTGTTATTTTTACAACTTTTAACCAAAATTTTCAATTCAAAAAAGATTTACTAGCTTGGACTAATTAGTAATGGTTAGTACATATGTTTAAGTTAATAAGTAAGAGGTTTTCTATCCTTAGCCATTTGTTCCAGTATAAAAGATTTTCCGAAGGAAGGTAATTAGGGGTTTCCCTAATGTTATTTTTACACACTTTAATTTGCGATGATTCCGTAAAAAATTCAAGGCTAAGCTC
>JAJNBE010000008.1 GCA_021155915.1 Solimicrobium sp.
GTGACCCAACTCTGATCGGTCGCTTCCGTACCGCCCTAGGTGAAGCGGGCTTGGGGGAAATTCTGGTTTTAAGCCTGCAATTTTTTTACGATTCTTGTTAGTAAAATTGGTCCCATCTGCGCCGCGTGACAGTTTTTACAAAGCACCTAATTTATAGTAAACAATAATGGAAGCGGTAACTAGCAAGTTTGGCACAAATCTAAATCAAGAAAATTTTATTCCGAAACAACAAATTTTAAACAATCTGAGGGCATTTAATAATAAGTACAAAAAAGATGAGCTCAACGTGATGTACGCGTATTTTCAAAAAATGTTGGAACATGAAGAAAATCGGGAAAATTTAAGTGCATTACCAAAACTGTTGAATTTGCTTGATGACATGAAAAGACATGTTGATTTACGCATTGCCTGTTTTGATCTAATTAGTAAAGGCGCCACGGATTTTTTGAATATTTTCCCTATGTTCTTTGAATTGCAGGCGGCTTTTTTAGATAATAATTTATGCTGTCAACCTGACTTAATGCAAGCCACGTTTTTTGGTGATTCGAATTATGAGTTATTAAGAGGATCTCAGGAATATGGGGTGGTTGTTTTTTATCCGCAACTTCATCAAGTGAATAATGACCTTATAAATTCAATCTTGGATGAATACGTGGTCGCATCGCAACTCAGTATATATCAAGATTTCTTGATACAAAAACCGCAACATCTTTATCTAGAGGGCTCCACTCGATCCAGCGTTAAGGCTTGGAATGAGTATGATTTCGCTGTCAATCCGGTAATGTCATCCGTTTATCATTCAATTGCACAATCAATTGCTAACAATCAACCGCTCACTAACCACCAGAAACTTATTTTTTTGAGGGATGGGGGGGCAGGTTTTTATGCAAACATGTGTAAATTAACTAATACCCTCGTAACAAAATATCCCATTGAAGATGATGACTATAAAATGCGAACTTTCTTATTCGACGGCAAGTTTTCTGTTGAGCAGTTATCCGAAAATGAACGCTACCTCATCTATGATTCCAGGGAAGAGAAAATAGAAAAGGTAGTAGCGGAAACTGCGATCGAAAGACAAGGGAAGCCAGCGTATGTGGTGATGGGCTATGCACATACATTCGATAAAGTTTTCCTAAAAGAAAAGTCTCCTGCTGTCTACCGGAAAAAATTTGACTTACCAAGTCTTGCAAGTTTGAACCCTCAGAAGTTTTGAGGGTGTTTGTGGAGAACAGGTTAATGTTCGCTTCATTGTGGAATTTTGAGACCTCTGAAAACCGTAGCGAGGAGCCAATAGCCTTTACCGTTTTTTTCAGTATATTTCTGATCGATCGCTCCGGCAAATTTTCACTAACAGCTTGGCAGCCACGGCGCTGGCACCCACTGCATTGACAGCCACAGCATTGGCTGCCACAGCATTTTCTTGGGTAATATGCTTTAGGACAAAGACAGTCCAACTGATTTAGTAGCCATTTTGGCTGAGGTTGACTAAGAACAAGTTAACAGTCTGAATATATATCTGAAAATTGAGCGGATTAGGGTTCAGTTTCCTTCTAAAAATTGTTCGGTCTATACCCGGAAAGACTTTATCCTAACAAATGAAGAAATGTCAGCAGCTGAATTTGATAGATGGTAATCTTCCGGTTTTTACACATTTATCTAAAAGAAATTTGAAATGTCCAAAGCTAAAAAATTCCACTTCACTCGATTGCTCTTTACATTTTTCATTTCCGCAGCACTAGTTAGCTGTAGTAGCGTTGCCGTAAAAGTCTCTGATGATATTCAAGCCATATTTGATAAGCCTATATACGGAAAAGCAATCTGGGGGTTGCGCGTGGTTGATCTTGATACAGGGAAATTGCTAATCAACAAGGCACCACGTTACCCGTTTCTTATCGGGTCGGTTCGGAAAATTTTTTCTGTTGGACAATTGTTAAATGAGGTAGGTCCAGTGCACCAGTACAACACACCTGTTTATTGGACCGGACAATTAGATAGTGCTGGCTTGTTAAATGGGGATCTGATTTTGGTCGCATCGGGTGACTTGACCATGGGTGGAAGAACCAACCCCGACGGTTCACTTGCGTACACGAAATTCGATCACAATGAAGCTAATTCAATCGGCACCGCAATACTCACTGAACCTGACCCTCTTGCCGGTTATATCCACCTGGCACAGCAGGTAGCTCAGGCTGGCGTTAAAGAAATCACGGGAAATGTGATTATCGACGACCGCCTGTTTCAACCGTTTGATTTTCGAGGAGAACTGCAGGTCACCCCCATCTTTGTCAATGATAACGTAGTCGATATAGCAGTCGGTGCTACCTCTGTAGGCAGCCCTGCTTCTGTGGCATCTCGCCCAATTTCCTCTGCGTTGACTATAAATAACACGCTCTTAACTAGTGCAACTGGTTCACCCAATACCTTCGCATTAAATCCGGAGCCCCCTGCATTGGTAGAGTGCATTGGCCTTCCTGGTTGCAAAGCAACGGTGACTGGACAACTTCCAATAGACTTCGTGCCGCCCTTCATAGGAAACTTACCCTTCGTACAGACACTCAGAATTACTCGCCCTTCAAATTTCGCGAGGACCGTATTTATCGAGGCGCTTAGAGCCGCTGGGGTAAAGGTAGAAGCTGCCGCTGTGGCCGAGAATCCTGCCCAATCACTTCCGGCAAAAAATTCTTATAATTTCAACGCGAAAATTGCTGAGCTGCAAGGCCTGCCTTACTCTGACGATGCGAAACTAATACTAAAAGTCAGCTATAACATAGGTGCTGATACAAGCCTGGTTCTCTTTGGATTAACCAAGGGTGTAGATAACATTAACGATGCGCTTAAAGTAGAACAAAGAAATTTGAAAAAGCATTACGGAATCTCAAAAAATGAATATCAATTCGTGGACGGAAGCGGGGGCGGCGAAACCCGAGCAACCTCACCATCTGTTGTTAGGTTTCTCACGAAGATGAGACGATCGCCCAGCTTTTCCGCCTTTTTCGATTCGCTTCCCATCTTAGCCGTTGACGGTTCCCTGGAAATGGTTACTGACTTCCGTTCAGATCCGACGCTTATTGGTGCCACTGGTCAGGTGCGCGCCAAACCTGGGACCTATATAGTAGGTTCCGATTCAGGCCTACTATTAAAGGCTCAAGCCCTAGGAGGCTATATCACTACCAAAACAGGAAGACGGCTCGCTTATCAACTAGTAGTGAACAATGTCGAAATCAGTAGTTTAGATGATGTGATTCAGGTATTTCAAGACGAAGGAACCATCTCGGCAGTACTGTGGCGTGATCATTAGTATGATTTCTATTCAACCTACGCCTAACAAGTCGTCCTGCAAAAAGCTACATCGCTGAAAGTGAGCTGCACGTAGACTTAATTCGGCCATTACTATAATTTTACGTATTCATCCAAAATTTTGACTTCCTCATGATTGTTCACCCAGATTATCGCGTCAGGATGACCGGCCTGACGGGCCTTCTCATACCATTCTTTTTTTAATCGACTGTTTTCTGCTTTCTCGTGTGGCCAGGTAAAACGGGTTTCGTACCATCGGGCGAGTTCAAATGCAGCGGTGGGATGCCCCAATTCGTGTGCTCTTTGCAAATGTGCAACAAGTTGGTTTTTTTCGTTCAGGGATAATCCAAAATTACCGGGGCTATCGATAAACGTTTTCGCTAATTGAAAAGAGGCTTCGGCGTGGCCCGGTTGGTTCAAACCCAGCATGAAGTCAGCGGCATTCCGATACCACTTTCTTGCCTCATCAAGGGATGACTGCTTTTGGTTGTGCTGAAACGCTTTGATATGTGTCTGAGCCAGCATAAACGCAACCTCCTGATCATTCTTTGATAGGGCAGCGGTGAAGTGTTTAACTGCTTCAGTATAATTTTCCTGACTATATTCTGAACTCAGGTATATCTTGCCCAAATTAAAATGAATGTGTGCTGCAGAAGAGGTAGCACTGACTTCTAAGGCCATTTCATACCATTGTTTTGCCAGAGGAATAAATGTGTTGTCTTTTTTCAAATAAAGTTCGCCTAAAGTATTCGCCGCGTTTTTATGTCCCTCTTCATGGGCAAGCTGTAGAAGCTCGATCGCTTTATTTTCGTCCTGTGCAATGTGCTGACCATTCAGATGCATCAAACCTAGTTGAAATATTGCCTCCTTACTGCCTTCGTTCATTAGCACTACATAACTTTCATACGCATCTTTATAATTTTTCTTGTTAAGCAACGCTGCCGCCAAGAGTTCTTCTGGTTGATGCCGCTTGTTGTGGGCGATATTCTGCCATAAAGAAACCAATTCAATTAACGTATTATCGGTTCCCGAGACGTACTTAAATCCGCGTGCGCGCATTCCGGATATCGTGTGAGAGTTAAGCTTCACTTCTTCTTTCAATAAATTAAATACTTCAAACAGAAGGGCACGTTCCTCTTTTGGAGTCTGATGAAATATTTTTTGAAGTAAAGCAGCGTAAGCGTCAATTGCGCTCGTATGGCCTTTTTTTAACGCAAGATATAGCGCTGGTATGCCATTATTATTCTTGGCAGCGAGTAACGGAATTAGTGAAATGAGCTTATCCCGGCTAACTAGCGGTACGATGTTTTGAAGCAATCTCCCCCAAACCCTAATGGCATCTGTATGGCCATTTTGTAGTGCAAAATACAGTCCCGATACGTTACGATAATCCTTTGCAGTAAGCAGCGTAATTAGCGCGCTGGACTCATCGGTTGAAAACAGTGGTGCCATGCTTTGGAGCAATTCGCCCCAAGTTTTAATAGCATTTGCACGCCCCATTTCTAACGCCAAATTAAGGCCTGGTACGCCACGAGGGTCTTCTGCAGCAAGCAACTTGATTAGCTGACTGAGCCCGTCATCCGGCAGCAGCGGGGCTATGCTATGGAGCGATTTTCCCCAGGCGCTAATGGCTTCTGCATGGCCATTTTTTAGCGCAAAATGCAATCCGGGTGTGCCTTCCTTATCTTTTGCCGCAAGCAATATTATCAGCTGATCAAACTCATCGGTAGAAAGTCGTGGCGCTAGAAATTGGAACAATTCGACCCAGGCGTTAATGGCATTGGTATGACCATTTTTTAACGCCAGACACAGTCCGGGAACTCCACTAGTATTTTTTGCATCAAGCAATACAATCAGCTGATTGAGCTCATTGGCGGGGAACAGCGGTGCTAAGCCTCGTAATAAACCTCCCCAGGCTTGGACGGTACCCGCCTGGCCATTTTCTAATGCAGAATTCAGTCCAGGGGTACCCTCCACGTTTTTTGCTTCAAGTAACGGAATTAGCTGATTAAGATCATTAACGGGAATACGGGAAGCTATACCTGGTAGTAATTCGCCCCATGCTTTAATGGTTTCTACCTGAGCATACCGTAACGCAAAATACAGTCCTGGTATGCCTTCATCATCTTTTGCCGCAAGCAGTTCAACCAGCTGACTGAGTTCATCGCCAGGAAAAAGCGGCACTATAGAGCGAAATAACTCGCCCCAGATTTCAACGGCGTTTGTATGTCCTGTTTTTAACGCGATACACAACCCTGGTTCGCTATAAGTATTTTTTTCCGCAAGCAAGGCCATCAGTTGACGGGGTATCTTGGCTAGAAACTCCGGTATTATATTTTTTAGTAATCCCACCCAAGGTTTAATGGCAGTTGTACGGGCCGATCTGGATGAAAAATCTAGTTTAAACTTGTCATAAATATTTAATTTAGAAAATAAAGTTATTAGCCGACTGAGTGCTGAGGCTGGAAGTAGGGGCACTAGGCATTGCAGTAATTCATCCCAAACTTTAATGGCGTCTTTATGGTCATAGTTTAATGCGTAATACAATCCATAGTAGTTATAACAATCTCTTGCAGTAAGTAATGCGACCAGCTCATTAAGCGTATCGATTGGCAGAAGTGGGATGATATCTTGCAGTAACTTTCCCCAAGCTCTAACGGCGTCGTTATGGCCCTCTTTCCACGCCCAATATATTCCGAGTTTGCCGTTATTATCTTTTGCAGCAAGCAAAAGAATTAGTTGACTGAGATCATCGGCGGAAATCGATGGCACTATGCCTTGCAGTAATCTCCCCCAAACTTTAATGGTATCTGCATGACCATTTTGTAACGCTAAGCACAAACCCGGGGTCCCATTAGCATTTTTTCCAGCAACCAACGCAATCAACTGACTGAGCTCGTAATCAGAGAGCAGTGGCACTATTTCTAGCAGTATTTCCTCCCAGGCTTTGATGGCGCCGTCGTGACCTCTTGCTAATGCAAAATACAATCCGGGTGTGCCATTATTATCTTTCGCAGCAAGCAATGGAATTATTTGCCTGAGCTCATGCTCGCAGAACAGGGGCGCTATCCCTTGCAGTAATTTTCCCCAGGCGTTAATAGCATCTGCATGACCATTTTTTAATGCAAAATGTAATCCTGGTATGCCTTCAGTATTTTTAACAGCTAGCAATAGATAAAGCTGGCTAAGCTCCTTAGGAGAAAGCTGCGGTATTATGTCTTGCAGTATTTTACTCCAGGCTCTAATGGCGGCTGCATGGCCTTCTGTTAATGCAAAATACAGTCCCGATATGCCACGGTCATCGTTTGCAGCCAGCATGGGAATTAGCTGACTCAGCGCATCATTGGTAACAAACGGCAATATATCTTGCAGTAATTCGCCCCAAGCTGCAATGGCATCTTCACAACCGGTCGTTAGTGCAAAATATAATCCTGACAGTTTTTGACCGTTTAGTGGGGCGAGCAATGCCATCAGCTGATCGGAGTTCCCGGAGGTGAGTCGTGGCAGTATCGCTTGCAGCAATTTGCTCCAGGCTTTAATAGCCTCAGCGTGACCATCACGTAACGCGAAATACAGTCCTGGTACATCACGGGGATTTTTTACATCAAGCAAGGTAATCAGCTGACTGAGCTTATTGGCGGGAAGCAAGGGTATGAGGGCTTTAAATAATTCGCCCCAAGCTTTAATGGCATCGGTATGCCCCTTTGCTAACGCATAATACAATCCGGGAATACCATGATTGTCTTTTGCTGCAAGTAACGAAATCTGTTGGTCTGGCGCATCTTGATTAAGCGGAGCCAGTCTTTGAAATAACTCCCCCCAGATCGTAACCGCCTGTGCATGACCCTCTTTTAATGCAAAAAACAATACGGGTATGTCACGGGCATCTTTTGCGGCAATCAGTGTCATCAGCTGACTGAACCCCTTGTCGAGAAACAATGACCCTAGGCCCGGTAGCAATTCGCCCCAGGCTTTGACTGTGTCTGCATGACCCTTTTCCAATGCAAAATAAAGGCCGGATATCCCACGAGGGTCTTCTGCCGCAAGCAACGGAATCAGTCGACTCACCGAAGCAGAGGGAATCAGCGGCAATATATCTTGCAGTAATTTCCCCCAAGCTTGAATAGCATAGGCGTGACCATTCACGAGCGCCAGATACAATCCAGAAATACCACGCTCATCTTTTGCCGCGAGTAAGGGAATCAGCAGACTGAGTTCATCGGCTGACAGCAACGGCATGATGCTTTGCAGTAATTCGCCCCAGGCGTGAATAGCGCCCAGATGAGATTTCAGTAACGCAAAATGTAGTCCCGATATGCCACGGCTATTTTTTGCAGCAATCAAGGGAATCAGCTGACAGCGGTCATCCACGGGAATTAGCGGCAAAATATCTTGAAGTAATTCGCCCCAGGCTTTGATGGCATTTTCATGGCCATTCTGTAAAGCCCAACACAATCCCGGTATGCCGCGAACATCTTTTGCAGCAAGCAATTCGATCATCTCACTGGCTGACGTGTTGCTCAACTGCTTGAGTCGTTCGGTATAAGCCCTAATACTTTGCGTATCGCCTTGTTTTAACGCGTTACACAGATTATGTACGTCAGAAGACAAATCAGAAGAACTACCGTTGACTACTTGCTGATGCGCAGGAAAGACTTTGTTGATACCGGAAATCATTTGCATGATGAGGCGCTTTCGTTTGTGAACTCTCCGCCGCGTAAGGTTATTCCGGGTGGCGAATAAGTGGGTCCTGAATTGGTCGCTGGTACGCTGTAATCTAAGAATTATTCAGAGTAGCTAGGCATATTTGGCGTTTTGCCAGCAGGGAGAAAACAGATGTTAATTTTAAGTATTTATAAAATACCATGAAATTAGATCCTTTGCTGACGGGTTCGACAAATGTTCGCACATTAGGTGCCAAACTTGCGGCATATAGGCCGCAGCGTCGGCAATGGAGCAAGGGTTTCGCAGTGCATGCACTGCGCTTGCGGAACGGACTTTACGAGCAAAGTTTCCAGAGCATAAAGGCTTTTTTGCGGGCTAAACAACCTAAAAGAAGCGCACTTACCTCCGTCCTAATAAAAAATCTCAGATAGTCAATTTTTGGCTCCATGCCGTATTAGGTCTGAAGGAAAATTATTCAGGGCGCGGCTGCAATATTTATATACGCGCAGCAATTTCATTTTCACTGAGACTAAGCGCTGTAGCCATTTCCAGGGTTATTCAGTTGTGCGCTTTCGCCAATTCGCTTACTCATCTACGTGTTATCCCTCACTAGTTTCTTATAT
Organism: Solimicrobium sp.; assembly: GCA_021155915.1. Classification (GTDB taxonomy): domain Bacteria; phylum Pseudomonadota; class Gammaproteobacteria; order Burkholderiales; family Burkholderiaceae_D; genus Solimicrobium. Next base: position 8,589 of record JAJNBE010000008.1, read on the forward strand.
ATTTTTCTTGTATGTTGGTTATAACGACTGCATATAGTAATTCAGATTATTTTGATAATTTGCACAAAGTCAGAGCTCATGGGGAGTAGCTTGTACATACTTACCGATTTTATTTTAAGGTTAATTGCTCAACAGCAATTTGGTGCTCTGCGAAATTAGATAAATTTTAGGGAGTAGCAATGAATTTCGTTTTAAATGACCCACACATTAATGATAATTTGCCTCTGAACGAGTCGTCAGGGAGAAATTCGTCGCTTGAAAAAACAAGCGGGTTCTCTAGTGAAGAAATCTTTTTTAGGACTTCTTTAATAGAAGTATCACAGAGCGATAATCAAGATCTTCCTACTAGCGTACTATTTTCAGAGAGTGCTAACAATCCCATTAATAACCCTATTAGTAATTCTGTCAGTGATCCGGTAGACACATCGATCAGTTACACCGCCAAATTCGCTAATTATGTGACAGAGACTTTTACTGATTTCGTAAATTGGTTGAAATCAATAGAAAATGCCGTAAGTGGCGCCTACCATGAATGGTTGAATCAATATAAGTATGATACTTATCAACTGTATTTTGATCTTAAATCGCAATCTGATTTTGCGGCAATTCAACCGGTTACCTTAGTGGAAGATAATAAAGGAGAAGAACAGTCGATTGGGAGCGGCGTAAATTTGATCTCTTTTTTAGATAAGATTTCTAAAGACACTATTTTAAGTGGAAAAGATTTCGTTTTTCTTTTAAAAAAAATCAAAGATAAAGGCAGTCATCAAGCTCTACCTCGAATAAATGATGCACTCGTAATTTTGAATCGGAGAGCAAATAAGGATGCTCCTTTAACGTATGAAATGTGGTGTGATCTGTCAATGACTCTTAATCTAGCCGTGACGGATTACAAGAAAAAATGCGAGAGAGATAACCGAACCCTTCAAAAAGAATGGGAGCCATATAAACAGCTGATAGAACTTAAATATATACAATGCCTTGATAAAAAGTTGGAAAAACTCAGTAGCGTTTCCTTAAAACAAGAGCTAAGTCAAGCCTCGGTCGAAGCAAATATAAGTCAAGAAATAATTTACCTCGCGGATTCAAAGTCAACATCCACTCTGTCCGATACTGGCTCAGCAGAAGAAGTCGACAATAAGGTATCGGAAGAAAAAGATGCGCATGAGAAGGTGATTGATCTTGATATTAACGCAAAGAAGTCTGCATTGACAAAGCCCACTTCCGTTCTAACTGAACAGGATGAGTTGGACGCATGGCAACAAGCAATTAATAGCGAGGAAGTACTTGATTTTTATAAGAAAACAGAACAGTCAACATTAAAATTAACCGATGCCATAAACCGTCAGGAATATGTCTTGAAGCTTATTAAAGATGTGCGCGATATAAGTAAAGCGGCATCTTTAAATCTGGCTCGTGACTTAGCTATTCCTCATATTATGAAAAGAAATGAAGGACGAGATACTCCGGGCTATTCAAGAGCGTGGTCTATTAGCAGTTCAGCGGGTATTCAAGGAGGTATTCCGGGGATAATAATTGGAGGCTTTGCAAAGGGAACAACTATTTATCAAGGCAAAAACGCAGTGGATGAGGAAAATCATTATGGCGAATCAAGGGTTGCCTCTATCGGCGGAAGCGCCGGACCAGTTTTACTGCAAGCCTTTGGACTTGTTGATATTTCACAATCGACCTCTATTACCACGTCTGAAGGAACCCATAAACAGTGGACGGATGGGAAGAACAATGCCGCAGAACAATTTTCAGTTCATATAAATGATCCACTTGAGAGCCATGGGGACCTTACACCTTATTTATCGAGAAGAAGAGCATGGACTCCAGAAAGTCTTAGTGATCGAATGAATTTGAGTTTTCGAAATTTTGTTCTGGATCGCTTGGAAGGTCATGAAGTCTTTAAGGTAGACAATTTAAATGTAAAGTATGAAAAAACAAAAAAAGAGAGAGAGGCCCGGCTTACTTTGCTAGCCTCAGGGCTTGAGCAAAATATTTTTTATAACAAAGATGTTGATGTGGAGAAAGATGGCAAAAATTTTCACCATATTTATGGTTTAGGTAAGGAAAAATTAGAGCAATTAAAAGAGTTTCAACGTTTGCATGTAATAAGCGGATTAAAAGAACAGATGAGCACCAAAATAGCGAAAATAAAGCTCATCCGTGATAAAGAAAGAGAGCGTATTAATGAAAATTCTTTGCTTCCTCATGCGAGAAAAAGCAAGTTGATACGTAGGCATATGTATGTCAGCGATTCCAGTATAAAGAAAATTGAGAAGGATTTTCTAATAGATAAATTAAAATTTGAACTGGGAGTTTTTAACGAGGAATCAGCCGAATTTATTGCCAAACGGAATCGCATCGAAGAAATCTATTTAACAGAAAAATTAAGGCGTATAAAAAAATACTTTACTAATGACGTGCAGGCCGCAGCTGGGAACTCTTCGAAAGAGGATTCTTTATACAAAGAACTGAACATTCATCTCGACCTCGAAAGAACGTTTATCAATCACCAGGCTGATAAGAAAATTGTTGAATTAAAAGCGGAAATAGAGAACTTAGAGCATCAGAAACAGTCAAACATTGACTCGAAGATTGCTCAATCTATTCAGGAGGAAATAGCTCGGGTAGAGGCTGGAATATCTTTTGCACAAATTGAGAGAAATCTCGACATTGATGAATTAAATAGAAACCACATTCTAGAAGAAAAATGGATTAAAACAGCCTTGGCCATAGAAGATTTAAGTCGGGAATGTGAACGCGAACTAAATAAGGAAATAACAAGGCTTTCTGAAGCGCAGCTCCTTAATCCAGTTACGGGAGTAAATGCAGAAAACGCAATAAATAAAATATACGAGGAGAAAATAAAGGAAAAAGAACAAGGCCTTAAGTGGAGCATACTTTACGAAGAGGGGTACTTCATGCTTCCAAGAGCTGAATTTGCTGATTGGACGCCAGAAGCTGAAGCATCAATTGAATTTATTGCACTTCCCAATGACCTAAACAAAAACGTATCTGAGACGCCCCTGACTGTTACGTCAGGGAATCTCAATGCTACGGCAATGGTTGGTATTCCGAATTCCGGATTTGGTTTGGGGGTAGCGGTAGATGGCGGATGGGAAAAGACTGAAGCTTTCTCGAAAAGACATACGCCGCGCATAGAAAGTATGATGAATTTATTAAAGTCGCCCGAGCAAAGAAAATCTGATCGGTTGGATGTGAGGGAGATGTCTGTGAAAGTCGAAAAAATTATTTTGGACGGTTGGACGGAGGAAACCGCTCGAACCCGGCTTACCTTATTTGGTGATAAGGTTCTGGAAATGTCGCGTCGCACGGAATCCGAATTCCGCCGGTTTCTCGAAAATGAAAAGTGTGACCACGCGAAAATAGTTGAACTATTACTATTACGTGAAAAGCATATATCCAAAGAAGATTATTGGAAGATCTTGAATGACAATAACCTCGTAGAGGTGGTCAGAGAAAACAAATTTAACGAAAATCGTTGTTATAACTATTTACTAAAAGATTACGATTTTTTTATGAATTTGGAGAGAAAGCTTGCCGGACTCGGTAATAAAGCGCAAGAAACTAAAGAGTTTAAAAATATTAATTTAATGTTAAATAAATTGTATAAGCGTTATGGGGCCGAAAACAGAGATCAGTTTTTGACCCATTCTAAACAATTTGGGGAGAATCTATTCGCCGTTGTTTGTATAGATGGAAAAGGTGAACAAGAAGCGGCATATCATGAAGTAACTTTAGAAACTAGGGGGGCGCAGATAGGAGAGGAGAGTGGCACTGGTGACATTAGTGAGGCAGAATCGCAAGTAAGGGTAATAGATGAGGCGAAGCCCACGCTTTTTGACCAGGGCGAAAAAATTGCGCCATCGATTCAAATACCGCCACTCGGAAAAAAGATTCAAAAATTGGTGCAGGCACTATATGCAGCAATGTCGGTCGAATCAGCCTCAGCGGCTAAAATCAGAGAAGATATCACCTCTAAAACCGAGGAAGTGAAGGCCAAGATCGAACTAAAAGCGGGTTTTACTAAGATAATCAAGTTAGGAGTAAATCGCACAGTAGAAGTTAGTGTTCGAAATCATTCGCACCCAAGCATATTGCGTAGCGGCGATTATATTGATTTAATTATCAAAGGAGGTTCAAGTCTGGGGTGGGAGGAAATTAACGCCATTGCCGGTGAATTGCAACAAAATAGCCTAACAGAGCAGTTCGGCAAACAATTTGCAGCAATGCAGCATTCGTTTGGTGATCAGGCAATGAAGCTGGCGGGTGATATGGCGGTGAAAATGCGATGGATTAAATTAGATGAGCACAAAGACTTTGATCTGGGTTTTAAGCGTGCTTATACGCGTGTACTGTTATCTGCAGGGATCGCTAACCCGCTTCCTGAGGCCCCTATTCCCTTGGGCCCTGTAACAGTGCCGTTAGGACTCAATTTTTCATTATCAGGATCGAGGTGCATGGCTGAACTGTATGGAAGCGACTCTGTCTCTTTTTACGCGTTTCAGTATAACGTCGCTCGTACGGAAGGCTTTATTGATAAAGAAACGGGTGTGGTGAAGAAAGGAAGCTACTGGGAACAAAACGTCGAAAAGGATCAAAGATCTAGCCTTGAAGCACTTTTTTCAAATTATGCAAGAGAGCAGATACAAGAAAGGCCCGGGCTTGTAGGAGTTAGAAGAGCCTGTAACCTTATAGATGACATAATAAGCAAGAGTAGCGTAAAAACGGCAGAAGTTAAAAAAGATGAATTGGACCTGCTGAAAGGAGAATTCAAGACTCTTTCCAAAGCAAAGTTAATTTTGGATAAAAAAATGCAGGCAGCAACGGGTTACAAGAAGGGGGACAGGCAAATTTTTCAACAATGGGAGACTATAGGCCCTAATATAAATAAGCTGAGAGAATTAATAAATACGGCAGAGAACCAGCTTACTTCTGAGGCCGCAGATCATATCGAAAAACATCGTATTGAAATTATGAATGCATGTAACAACATAATAACTACTTGTGGTGACGGGAAAAAAAATATAGTAACTGCTGCAAAAGAGATGGCTAGTATCCTCGACGGAATGGTTGGCAGAAAATCCATTTTAACGAAGATATTTCGAAAAGTGGATTCGACCCTAGGTACCGAGTTGTTACCTACATTTAATGCCATGACTGGAACCAATCTATTAAGGGAAATGGAGGCGATAACTCATAGTGTGGTTAATAATGAAGCGCTTAATCGCAAGGATAAGGAAGAGAACGTTAGGTCATATAAAACCTATACAGCCAAATACATCTACGCGAGAGATCAACTTTTACACGCTACGGTAGTCTTCGAATTGCAACAAAATATTGATTTGCTCCATGAAGTGTTAGGAAAATTGAATGCAGATATCGATAAATATAATGCCGCAGACCCTGCTCGGCAAAAACTTCAATTAAAGTTCGACGAGGCTGCGGATGTGTTAGGGTATGCTAATGCTGAGCTGAATACGTTGTTAGGGCTTTCTTTAAAAGGCCTTTCTGCGGGTAGTTATGAATCTTGCAAGCAAAAATTTCGAGATTTCTTGCAGCATTATGCACCTCATTGTGATGAAAGAAAGGCGAACTCGGACCTTTATAAAGCACACGGTAGCAAGCAATCTATGCCTAACGCTAAAATAGAAGAAGGGGTAAATATAGGGACTAAGACATTGGGACCGGATTTATCGTGGGATCGATCTGAAAGCTGGCCCGAAAATGTTACCTCGGATTCGAATGACAATTCTGGTGAGCAGGTTGACATTAATAGCGACATTTTACGTAATGCGATAGTGAGCAGCGAATTCCCACACGGTGATCCGGATATTATATAACGGCTGCAGACTAAAAAGATGGTCAAAGGAAGTTCATGAAAAGAGATATCATTGGATTAATAAAGGCTGCACTAAATCATATGGGGTGTCCTCTTAGCGTCATGAGTAACATTGACGCTAATTCTCCGATTGTTTTTAGTTTTAATAATGGCGTAGTTATGAATTTATCTACGGCGGAGGAGGCCATCTGGCTATGGTCGCCGATTGATGATTTTAGTGATAAATTACTTGAACAAAATGGAGCGAAATTTCTTGAGCTAATCATGCGGCCGTATCCATTTTTCGTTACAGGTAAAATGCATCTTTCGAATGAAAACGATAAATTGGTGTTGCAAGGTTTGGTGAGTGAAGAGTCGCTAGAGAAGGCGGATTATTTCGCGGCAGCATTGCAGGTATTTTTTGATTCTGCCTATAAGCTGCAACTGATTATTAAAGAATAATCATTCCGGTAGCATCTTTCAAGCATGCTGTCTGGTTGAACTGAGATTTTCCATTAGGACAGAGTCAAGTGCGCTTCTTTTAAGTTGTTTGATCCGCAGAAAAGCCTTTGGGCTCAGGAAACTTTCGTGGTAGGGAAAGTCCGTGCCGCAAGCGCAGTGCATGCACTTAAAAGGAGTGCAATTAACTTCGTAGCGTTGCATGCAATTCGTGATAGGGTTCCTAGTCTGATAGTTAATGTTTGTCAACTTTACCACGAAGTTGTAGCGGTTTAATGGAAAAGCTCGGTTTAACAAGGAGGGCTTATACAGCTTATGCTACGCTGATTAACGGAGGTTGCCGTGGCCTCTCACTTCGCGTAATCATCGTGCGCGATAGAAGTTGCGTAGAGACTTCTAGGTTAACCCATGACTAATTTTATTAATTAGCTCTGGGGGAAAGTTAGCTCCATCAAAAGTGACTTCCTTAACGGCTTCTGATAACAACATATATTTTACGGGTGCTTCTTGCCAGGTAATGATGCGTAAAATATCCGGGTCATAAGATTTAGCCCACCGTAAGTCAGCTCCCTGCAAATTAGCCGGATGCAATTTAGTTCCGGTCAAGTCAGCCCCGCGTAAGTCCGCATTAGTCAAGTTAATCGTATCTAAAGAAGTCTCCGACAAGTTAATGTCACGCAAGCAAGCGCCCGCCAAATTGGCCTCAAACATGCTAGCTTCCAATAAGTTCGCTCCTCGCAAATCTGCACCTGTCAAGTCAGCGTGAATTAACTTAGCCTTTGATAAGTTAGTCTGAAGCAGGCGAGTGCCACTTAACTTAGCATTATTTAAATTAGCCCCAGTCAAATTAGCTTCTTGCAAGTTGCTTCCACGTAAGTCGGTCTCTTGAAGGTTAGCACCTCGCAAGTCAGCCGAACTCAAGTTAGCTCTCAGCAATCTAGCCCACCTCAAGTCAGCCAGGCTCAGGTCCGCTTTAGTGAAGTTAGCTCCAGTCAATCGAGCGTCCCGCATATAAGCCCCGGCCAGGTGAGCCCCTTGTAAGTTAGCATCTAGCAAGTTAGTCGATAACAGGTGAGTTTCCTCAAGGTGCGCTTCCTGCAGTTGAGCCCTGACCAATTGGGCCTTAGTCAAGTCAGCTTTTTTTAAGTTAGCCCTCTGGAAGTTCGAGCCGGATAACTGAGCTCCGCCACTCAGATTGGCCTCTGGTAACTGAGCACCAATTAGTTTAGCCTGAGTTAAGTCAGCCCGCTTCAACACCGCCCGTGTCAAGTTAGCACCTGTCAAATTAGCCTGGGTTAAGTTAGCTCTTTCCAACCCCGCCCCTGTCAAGTCAGCACCCGCCAAATTAGCCTGAGTCAAGTCAGCTTCGGCGAAATTACTATTAGTAAGGTCAGCATCCGATAAGCTGACATGCCACAACTTAGCTCCCCGCCCTTTTGCTCCCGTCAAACTAGCTCCATACAAATCAGCGTTACTTAAATTGGCTCCAGCCAGGTTAGCCTTCTGCAAGCTGGCCCCTTTCAAGTCCGCCCGTATTAAGTCAGCCAGGAACAAATTAGCTTCTGCTAAGTTTGCTCCAGCTAAGTCGGCTCCGACCAGATTAATGCAACTTAAGTCAGTTTGCCCCAAGTCTAAAATGGCATTATTCTCGCGTTCAACTGAAGCAATCAGAGCCGTCATTTTTGCCTGGGTTTTTTCGCTCGATTCAAAATAGCCGCGCTTAAGAATAGTCGAAAATGTATTCGCTAACGCCTTATTGAGGAAATGTGAATCATCAAACCATCCCGTATTAACTTTATCATAACTTTTTACTAGCAGATCTATCATCCACGTTTCCTTATCCAAACATTCTTCCAGGCCAATCTGCCCAGTAAGAAAGTTGACAATTCGTTCATCAGGGATAGCCTTTTTACGCATCAGAGTCAGGATATTTTGGAACCGGCAGTTCTCTTTAAACTGATCGAGTTCTACACGGTTTTCCTCTATTCTACTTTCTAGGTTATTCATATCTGAAGTGGGGCTGGGGAGGTGCCGTGATGGTTGGATTGGCAGCATATATAACCTTACAAAATAGTGTGGGCCCGAGGTGCAAAATAGTGGAGCAAGAATAAACTCAGACCTCCTATTAGGGAGGAGCTAAGTAAAAATGTGATAAGCGAGCCAGCTTAGGCGTAATTCTTAAAAGGTGTGTTTTAAGTACGTTAAAATATAGGATTCGGTTTCATGACTAATTAATTAGGTAAGAAAAACTTAACAAAATTACGCAAAATTTCCACTTACCAAAGCTTACGGTGAGGTATTGAACGTTTGAATGATTATAAATAAAGAAGGATAAAAAGATGAAAAAAATTGTGTCTTTACTGCTCACTGTAATAACAATAGATGCTGTGGTCATGGCCAGCGCATTTGCCCAATCCAAAGCCACAATATACGGCGTGGTCAATGCGATAGTACGGCATACCAATAATCAAACTACCGCCGATAATACTGTGCATGGCAGTAAAACTCAGCTAAAGTCCGGCGTATTTCAAGGATCTCGCTTGGGCTTTACAGGCGAAGAAGCAATAGGTAGTGATACTTCCGCTGTATTTCAGGCGGAAATGGGATTGTTAACTACTACCGGTGCCAGTGACCAACAGGGCCAGTTGTTTGGACGTCAGGCTTTCATCGGATTAAAAAATAAAAGATGGGGTCAAATCAATTTAGGACGCCAGTACGGCGTGGCGTTTGAAGTGCTGGGTAATTATGATCCGTTAGGTCCGGGTAATTTATCTGAAAATGCATGGCAGCTCCCTTTAGTTGGCGTACGTTTTGACAATACGTTGAAATACACCAATACGTGGGGGCCAATCACGGCAGAGATGCAATATTCATTCGGTGAGCAAGCGGGTTCAATGTCGATAGGGTCAACACGGGGGGCAGGATTAACTTATAAAAATGGTGGCTTCAGTGTAGGAATCTTCAATCAGCGATCAACCGACACCAACTCATTGAAAGTCGCTGCCGCGGGAATCGGCGCGACATTAGAAGTGCAATCAACCATTTTTTATCTCAATTACATCAATGCAAAGCGCGATGCGGGATTTAGTACTGCTAAAAAAACGGGGCCTCTAGCAAATACCAGTATGTTAGGAAATGTAGGTAATGTATTACAGCGTACGGATAACGTAGTTACAGTTGGATTAGGGTACCGGCCAACACCCGTTATGGCTTACACCTTTGGCTACATGACCGATTTCGTTAAAAACGAAACTTCAACTGGAGATGGCGGTAGAGTGTCGACCCTATATGCAGTCGCGGATTACAGCTTATCCAAACGTACGGATGTTTATTTTAATATTGACTACACTTCAGTAAATGGCGGTGAAATTGATAATGGCACGCATACCAATACCGTTTTGCAGTTTGCGAATGCGGGGTTGGATGGAGCTAGAAATCGCACCGGCATTGCGATTGGTGTGCGTACGAAGTTTTAGAATTTAATTTTGATACGAACGTAAATGTAGATGCGATAAATAAAGTTCCGAGGTCGAGATTGCCTTCGTAAGGCGCAATTGGGCTAGCATACGAGAGGTCTCGACAGAGGACATGTATTGCTAAAACTTTACTCGTGTCATTACCAAGGGAAGCTGCCGGACTAATTACCGAACGATTTTGCCGTTGGAGGCTACCAATTAACCGAGGTGTGGGCAAGGAATTTTGGCCCGATTTATGTGGGAGCCTTTGTATCCTGAGAGCTGTTGTTTGCATTTCGGCTCTTGGCACACATTTTGACACCAAAAGGGCTTATACACCTTACCTTCATGTCATCTTGAAAAAACGCTTGGCAAATTAAGGGCGGTCCCTATACGAAAGAAGATTATTTATATACCATCCGTTACTCAATTAAGCGAAAACTCAGCGCTTAGTAGCCGTCAGTATTGGTCTTCAAACAGAGTCTATTTTTTCTCAAGAACGACTATTCGAAGCTTAAGTTTTTCATATCACCCTTTTCCGAGAAGTGTAAGGAACTTTTTTAACAAAATCTAGTCCAGGGTGCTACTTTAATAGTAAACTAAATTTACTAAAAATTAGTCGCTACATTCTTTTCTTGACCGACTTACATTACATGTCGTCATTAATACTCCATCTTTATCCCAGGACTTAATCAGCCATTCAGTCGATGTTATCGAAGCACGTTCCATCGTCATAAAACCAATCCGATTTGTACTAGTAACATGCGCTACTTCTGCTTCGCTAAATGGACTTACAGTCGAGGGAAGTTCTGTCGGCAAATTCGGGTAGGGTGAAGTGCCACCATTACCCGCGATAAACTGTATTGGATGATCGGACTTAAACGTAACGGCTTCAAATAAATGCACATGCCCAGCTAACAAAATTTGGACATTAGGATCAAATAAACGTTGCGGATGTATTTCCTTTAATACGCTCTGCAAAGCAGCGTTGCCTGGCTCTAATTCAAACGGGTTTAATTTATTTCTCGATGGTGCAAAGCCCAAAATCGGATGGTGTTCGACAAATAGAGAAAAATTGGCCTGCTGCGCTAATTGATCTGCTTGCCGATACTGAGCTAAATAAAGTTCATAGGCGGGGTCAGCCTTAGTTATACTGTGCGGAGCTTTAGAAGAATCAAACACAATTAATTGCGCTTCAGCACCTAACGGGACCGCGTATGGCGCACTATAATCACCCAACATATCATTGATCGCTAAATTACAATCACGACCCTCTTGCAGTGCACGTGAGTCCAGAAAGCGCCACCAGCCTTGTCCACCTCTGAAGCACGATTCATGATTTCCGCGTGTCATTACCCAAGGAGCTGCCGCTAATAAAGGAGCTGCCGGTATAAAGAAATCGGCTTCCCAAGTATCCCAACCAGGACCCGATGGGCTTCCTGCACACCCCGCACTACTCTCGGGACACGGATTCTCTCGATAAAAATAATCGCCCACATGCACTACTAAGTCAGGCGCAAAGCCAGCCGCCGTTTTTGCTACAGTGCTGAAGGCCCATTGGTTACTTTCGTCGCAGAGCTGAAATGCGTTGTCAGCCAATTTCAAACGGCAGCCAGTATCGCCAAGAACTAAAATTTTGAGCGGAACCGGTTTAGGTAACGGTAGATTCCTTTCTCCTATTTGGGCAGAAGCTATGCCTGGCTTTAACAACAATTCGCAGGTTAACACTGGAAACTCGGCTGGCTTTGATTGAGTTTCGGTACCGGAAATGCTGCGTGGCGTTATGGTAGCAGGCCGTGCACGAATCTGCATTTTTCCCTTAACACCGTCTTGCTGTAAAATCGGACAGACGGCTGCTGTGGTAATCACGCGTGCCGTGGCCCGGCCTTGTTCACCTAACACGACCCAGGCCGCTTGAATTTGGCTATCATTGTAGGTAGCGTCTGAAGTACATGCAATTAATGTGGATAGAATTAACGCATTGATTAATAATGATTTCAAAAAAATTCCTCGAGTCGTTTACATTTTTTTAGTACTTAAGCTCTCAAAAGAGAGGCCCTTGGTGAACAAAACATGACATGCATTACGCGAAAGGTTAAGAAATTTATTGGATCATTTCAGTATTCAGGAACAGTTCAATCATCTATTATTATCCTAACCTCTTCTCCCGGGAGCGATAAGTTGGAACCGAGTAATTTGTAGTTTTAGAGATCTAGGTCAGAATTTTGGCGCTGGCTGGCCTGGTCATCTTGCTGCCAGTTGTGTAACAGCCTTGATTGTCCCTCGCCAACATTATTTAAATTGAGATTCTATGTCGAGTATGACCTGAGCGCGTGCTGCTTTGATTCGCAAGGGCGCAATGCTATCAATGATATTTCGAGGAAGCAATGAAAAAACAGTATATGTAGGTAAAAACGACACCTTCCTTTGTTGTGCTTCCAACTAACAAAAATGGAGAAAAGCTGTTAGTAAGCCATGCAATCGTGATACGGTCTAAAGTGCATACAATTAATGTAGATAAAATTGATGTGATAAATGTAATATTTAAATAAGTTGGTTGAGGTCAATGTCAATAACACTCCTTGTGCTTGGCATATGTGCGGACATAGCTGAGCTATGCCAACAGATTATTTAGATGACGAGATATCAAGCAAACGTATTTCGTCAAGCGATAATAACTTGAATGGATCAACTACTTGTTCGGATACTGGCCCCGCGAGGAGGGCGTTTTGCCGGTAGATTTACGGTTTGTGCTAGACTGACCCGGTCGGCGCTAGGCGTTATCCGAATCGTAAATTCACGTTTTCAGTATTTTTGAAAATGTATTTGCTATGCTTTTATTCTACGCATGCTGACAAAACTGTTTAGTCCATCTGAATTTTGCCCAACACTATTTAAGAAGGTTAGATTCAATATGCAATCAATTAATTCACAACCATTTTTTTCTCAGTCTTCTTCAGAGATGACTAATTTAAGAAATAGAATAGAAGAAAACCGTCCTCTAATTGATGACTTAAGAAAAAATAGCGGATTTCAAAATATATTCGCTCTTATGCGAAAAAAAGACATTCCTAACGAACTGATTTTCGGGTTTTTAACCGGAACAGCTAGCCTCGAGCAATGTTTGAACAATGAAATATGGATGATCAATTTGCTAGAGAGAATTTATGATGGATTTGAAATTTATTGGGGGGGCAACCAGCGAGCTTCACATTTTTTAGACAAGTCGTTAGCCAATAGATTATTAACTATTTTTAAGCAGGGCTATTTTGAATCTAATGAGAAAACCTATTCCAAAATGCATATTTTGATAGGGGCAATTGAAAAATCGAATAATTCAAAAGAATTGAACTTGCAGCAGGCGCGTTTGGCCCGGGTAAATTTGACGGGTGCCGACTTGAGTGGGACTAATCTCCATAGAGTTGACTTAACTCTTGCGAATTTAACAGGGGTTAACTTAAATAAAGCTGTCTTGGGAGAGATAAAACTTCGTCAAGCTAACTTGACTGGTGCGAACTTGAGCAACGCTGATTTGAAGAACGTCGACTTAACTGGGGTGAATTTAACTGACGCTAACTTATCCGAGGCGAACTTATCCCAAGCTAAGTTGTGTAACGCTTGTTTAACGGGGGCTAACTTGACGGAAGCTCAATTATATCTCGCTGATTTAACTGGGGCCGACTTGAGTCGAGCTAACTTAACTCAAGCTGACTTGGATGCGGCTAACTTGGCAGGCGCTAATTTGCAACTAGCTGATTTACGAGATGCTAAGTTGAACGAAGTAATCTTAACTGATGCTAACTTGCTAGACACGAAATCCAATGACCCCGATATTTGTTTCATGATAAGAAAGCACGAGCAAGCGTACGAAGAACAGAAATTGTTATCGTCTCTCAGAGGGGAATTTGTGGAAGCGCATTCTCCTCAAAAGCTATTTGATACCCTGCCAGGTGAATTAATCTGAACAACCATTCCAAAATAATTCGTAGGTCGAGAGGCAACCGCAGCTTCAATCTGTTATGCTCGCGCGTGCTCCGGTAGGGATGGTTTCCGGAGCACTTGAGGAATTGACGATGTGGCTGGGAAGCCGACGAGTTATGTTAACCCATGCAAACTTGAGCATATTTTTCTCCCAGGAATCCGGCTTAATTCGATTCGTCATCCGGCAAAAAACCTTGCGTCTGCATATTCCAGAGCCTGGCGAAATAGCCCTGATTATCTAATAGCTGTTCTTTTGTCCCTGCTTCGACGATAGTTCCTTTATCGAAGACAATAATTTTATCTAGGTCGGAGAGCGTGGATAATCGATGGGCGACTACGATGGTAGTTCTGCCTTGCATCAAAATATGTAAACTTTGCTGGATCAATTTTTCTGTGACAGAGTCTAAAGCAGAAGTCGCTTCGTCCAAAATTAGAATTGGTGCGTTTTTTAACATAGCGCGCGCAATAGCAATGCGCTGACGTTGGCCTCCCGATAGTTTAACCCCTCTCTCACCAACCATAGCTTGATAGCCGTCGTCCAGTTTTTCAATAAATTCGTGACAATGCGCTAGTTGCGATGCTTTGATGACTTCTTCGTCAGTTGCGTCAATACGACCGTAACGGATATTTTCCATTAACGTTCTGTGGAACAAAGCAGGTTCTTGAGGGATCAGTGCAATCTGAGCGCGCAATGAGTCTTGAGTTACGTCGGAAATATCTTGATGGTCAATCAAAATACGTCCTGCCTGCACATCATAAAAGCGCAAAATAAGGTTCAAAAAGGTAGATTTTCCAGAGCCGGAATAACCGACCAAACCAATTTTTTGCCCGCCGGGAATAGTCATATTGAGCTGATTAAAAACAGCGCGGTTTGCTTCATAAGCAAAAGACACTCGGTCGAAACAAATCTCGCCGTGTGTAACTTGAAGAGGGTAGGCGTTTTGTCTGTCGGTTAAGTCATGGCTTCTTCGGATCAGCTTTAGCGCGTTGCTAATGATGGCCCTCTCGCGGACGAAATCCGTGAGTTGAAAGGTAATGAACCACATCCATCCCATTAGCCAAATGGTTTGCATCATGACTTGAGTGAAGTCACCTGCGGTAACCCAATGGTGAACCCATCCATAGAGCAACGTACCTAGCATGCCAAAAAGTAAGCATACGCCATTGATTCCTAGGCCGATCCGCATTATTTCGACCTGCCACATGGCCTTTTTCGCTTTAATAATTTCTTCGCGTTGAGATTTCCCCAGATAAGAAGCTTCGTAATTGCGGCGCGCAAAAAGTCTAACATTGAGCATATTAGAAAATACATCGACAATTTTTCCGCTCAAATTAGCAACCGCTTCAGAATGCATTTCCCATAGATGACCACTTTGATGTAAAAAAAATAACGTAATACCTAGATGCACGATTAGCCATCCTAATAAGATCAGGGCGAATAAAGGTTGAGTGGCTCCCATGATTACAAAAACGATGAGGCCACCGGTAAATGCCGTGACAAACTGGAAGCAGACAATTTCAACAATCCTTTGGCAACTAATAGGCAAATCCGCTAATTTTTTGGCAATATTCCCAGCAAAATTACTGGCAAAATAATCGTGTGAATGTGAGGTTACGTAATCAAAGACGGCATGTCTAATATCCGCGCGAAACTTGGGGAATGCCGCTATTTGAACCATACCCTCGGTACGCATACAAATTTCGTCCGCTATTCTGAAAATGGCAATCAGTATCAGTACGCTGCTAACGGCGGGATAGATACTGGAACGTTCACCTTGAAAAGACTCAAGCGTATCTAGCAAACGCTTCAAAAAATAAGGAAAAACAGCTTCACTCGCTGCCCAAACCATAAAGCAAAAAATGATGACCGAGAATTTGATCCATTGTTTTTGAACGAAATAATAGATAAAACGGAAGGTGGTGGTGGGAAGACTCATAAATTTGAGTTTCAGAGTACGATAGGTCTTAATTGTAAACCTTAATTAAATGTGCATGGCAAAAATTAACCAGTAAATTGGCTTAACTCAAGCAAAAATGGGGCGGAAGAAAACTCAGGGGTCTTACTACAATTAAGATATTAAAAATGGTCTTTCCATCGACGAACGGCGGTAAATACCGACAGTTCGTCTATAGGACCGGTCAGTTTGTTGTGACTTTGTAGGGTACCGATGATTTCAGGTGATGCGACACGTAAAAAAGGATTGGTTTGCAATTCAAGGCCGAGTTCACTAGGGACGGTAGGTAGTCCTTTTTCACGCACCGCGCAAACTTGGGCATATCTGGTTCGCAGCGTTTCATTATTGGGCTCGACGGTTAATGCAAAACGTAAATTAGATAAGGTATATTCATGTGCGCAATAAACTCGGGTGTTGGCGGGTAGTATAGCTATTTTTTGTAATGAATCCACCATTTGCGCTGGTGTTCCTTCAAATAGACGACCACAACCACCGGCAAATAAAGTGTCTCCACAAAATAGGCTATTTAACCCCGCACAGTAAAAAGCGATATGCGATTTGGTGTGCCCTGGAACGTCAATCACGTCGAAATAGAGATTCAGCTCTGGTATAAAAATGGAATCACCTTGCGAGCAGCCGTGTGTTATGGTGGGGATTCGGCCTGTTTTCTGATCGAACAGCGGCCCGTAAACGGGTAGAGACCGAGATATAGAGGTCTGTGAAGAGTTACCTGGCACGGCGCCATTGTTAAAATCCGTCGATGCGTTAGCGAGCAGCTTACCAATCCCCCCAATATGATCGGCATGATGATGAGTGACCAAAATCGCACACAAATTAAGTTGACGTTGCTGTAAAAAATTTTGCACTGGCGTTGCATCACCAGGATCAACGATAATGGCGTCTTTACCGTTATGAATTAACCAGAAATAGTTGTCGACAAATGCGGGGATTTGCTGAATTTCCATGGTTAGCGAAAATGAACGAAGACAATAATCATAAGAGTAGCATAGACTGGGAGGACTGGCTAAGTCAGCCTTCCGGAATATATCTACGCAATTGGGAACAAGCTTTGTTAGATAAACTAACGGCGGATATTTTTGGTTTCAATGCCTTACAAATTGGCTTTCCGCAAATGGATTGCTTAGCAGCATCACGCATGCCGAACAAATGGTGGGCAAATGATGTGTTGTTAGCAGAAGCATCCACCAAAATTGCATTGCTACATGATTTTAATGATCTGCCTTTCGACACCCATAGCTTAGATCTGGTCTTACTTCCTCATGTGCTGGAATTCGCCGAGAATCCACATCAAATTTTACGCGAGGTAGAACGAGTGTTAATTCCCGAAGGGAAACTAATTATTTGCGGTTTGAATAAAGCAAGTTTGTGGGGTGTGCGGCAGATGGCGGAACGTTTAGCAGGTGGTAATTTTTTACCTCGCTCCGGTGAATTTCTCAGTTTTTTAAGGTTGAAAGACTGGTTGAATTTGTTGAATATGGAAGTGGGACGCGGTCATTTTGGCTGTTACGCACCACCCGTTAATAATCAAGTATGGCTGCAACGATTTCCATTTTTTGAACGTGTAGGTCAACGTTGGTGGCCTTTCTTTGGGGCTGTGTATGTGATTGAAGCGGTTAAACGTGTTAAGGGCATGCGGCTAGTGGGTCCTGCATGGAACAATAAGCGGCTAGGAATACCGAATGCGGTCCCGGTTACTAACCGACATCAACGTAATGATAGAATCACCTCATGAGTCAAATTCAGATATATACCGATGGGGCTTGCAAAGGAAACCCCGGTCCTGGTGGTTGGGGTGCTCTGCTGGTGGCAGGATCCAAAGAAAAAGAACTATTTGGTGGCGAAGAAAATACCACGAATAATAGAATGGAGTTAATGGCGGTTATCCAGGCATTGTCAGTGTTGAAAAAGCCGTGCGACGTTATTATTCATACTGATAGTAAGTATGTTTTAAAGGGCATCACCGAATGGTTGTCGGGATGGAAAGCCAACGGATGGAGAACCGCATCCAAATCGCCCGTTAAAAATGTCGATTTATGGCAAGCTCTAGATGCCGCTACATTGCAACATCATATTGAATGGCGTTGGGTCAAAGGACATTCGGGTCATAACGGTAATGACCGGGCTGATCAGTTAGCTAACCGTGGAGTAACCGCATTACACACAATAGATACGAAGTCATCGTTAAAAAACGAAGTACGTTTTTACTAAGATTAAACCAAGATTTTTTATTAGACCGCTACAACTTCGTGGTGAAGCCGATAAACATTAACTATCAGACTACGAACCCTACGCGAATTGTATGCAACGCTACGAAGTCAATTGCACTCCTTTTAAGTTGCCTGGACTGCGTTGCTTCTCCTTGCGGCATATAGCCGCCGCGTCGGCGCTCCTCGCCAAACAACTTAAAAGAAGCGCACTTGACTCCGTCCTAATGGAAAATCTCGGTTAAACAATGTTAAAAGCGTTGCAGGCACCCCACACGAACTTTATCCTCTTCACAAACGGAACAGGGCGCTTTTTAGTAGTAATTGGCAGTAGTTCTCTTGCATAACTCGATATGCATGATGTGGGATAATTTGCGGTCAGTTCCCTCCCATGTAAGGGAAGGAACTTATACCGGGATGGCACCCATGATGGGAGGCACGCCCCAAATTCGCCCATTGAATGCCAGGATATTTGCCATAACCTAGGTATTCTTCAATTTTATAGACTTGGCATCGGTCTCAGACTCAGGCCCCGATTCAGAGAATACATCCTCGCCTGAATCGGAAGACTGGGTATTTTTATGAGTAATCTCAAGTTTTTTTCCATTTGTGAAATACTCATCACCGGACATCTCCAGGTCAGATTCGGCACCAGAGCCAAAAATGGATGAAGACGATTCGCTTGAACTGGGCGACGATAAATCGATCCTGAATCCCGGGGATCCTATATTTCTGGGATTAGGCTCCCGGTCAATTACTCTACGAAGTGCTACAGGCGAGGAGCCGTTCTCCATTTCCACGAATGAGGAATACGAATTTTGTTCTGATAGTACTGCTTTGATTTCTTCTTTTGACGCCGTCGCTTCGTTAAAAGGGAACGTTTCTGCATCTAATACCGTTGAGTAAACATGGGCCAACTCTTCCATGGCATATACTTGTGCATGCGGTACAGTGGCTACTGCTTCTGCATTACCTTTGGCATATACAACGGCATTCGGACCAGCTGCAGAGATTTTTCCATGATGAAAAGTTACTGCGCCACTTAAAACTTTACCGTCTACTACCCAAAAATCATCTGAAAGTACCAGATGTTTTCCCATCGGTATTGAAAGAACAGGTTTTTCCAAGGTTATATCGGTGCCATTCTTAAACAATTTATTTTCGGTACCATACATAAGAATATCAGTAAGGGTAGAAAATTTGGAAAGTTTGCCGGGAAATTGCGACTCATTCTTAATCCCCATTTCTCTCAGTAAGAAATCTTTTTGCCGCTCTTCCCCCTTTTGTTTCGCCGTTGCTAAGTCGATTATTCCAACTTTTTTTGGATTGATTGGTAGCATGATTTCCTCCCGTTAAGTTTAACTAATGACACCCTAGCTTCGCAATTTTCATCTATAAATCAATAAACGAACTGTCGGTTTAGTTGCTATAAGCAAGGTCTTTACCGGCGATTTTGGTGTCAGAGCCGGACTATAAAACACGACAATCTAATAACAGTATGGCAAATATGAGGAAAAAAGAAATTAGTGGTTTCCACATATTGGCAAATTTTATAGGTTTTCTGATAATTGCGTTGAAAAAATTTTTCTCTCAGGAAAGTTTCGTGAACAGTAAAAGTTTATTTTGGCTTGCCAGCCGAAAAAAACTGTCTATGTAACCTCGCATTTCAAGTCGGGAGAATGGAAGTCGCCTCTGTGCGATATTCTGAAAAGGGGATAAATATTTTTTCGATTAGCTATAGCGACTGTGACGTCCGACCTCTAATCCTAAATTCCTCTGTTGACCGCTTCTTAGCTTCGATAACAGATTGGATTTATTGAGGATTTTTTGTTTTTTACTTATTTACCATTCAGGTGGGAGCGCTACAGGCTCGCCATAGGCTCGCTACCGGCTCAAGTGTACGTTTTTCCGCCCTGGCTGCATTACTCCTCCTTGCAACATTCAAGTTGCCGCGTCGTCGCGGTGCAGCAGGGGTTTCAGAAGGCATGCATGCTGCCAGCGGAACGGACTTTCCAACCGACTCTCCGTAGGACTTTCCGTAGGACTCGCCCTGCAAGGAAATTTTCCTGAGTGCCAGTAGAATTAATGCGGCCAGGAAGCCAGAAAAACGTACACTTGAACCTGTAGCGAGCCTGTTTAGCAGAGGATCTAGGATTATGAGACCTAAATTCTGATGGGCGTTAAATTCTAATTAAGGTTAGCGCTCATCCTTCAGGCGTATTTCTGAGACCTCTACAAAACCTACTGCGCGAGCCAAATTCGGCATTGCGCGGTGCTCGATATCCTCATGTACCAAGTTCTCAAGTAGATTTTGGGTACTGCGCTCCGCGCCTTGACTTTGACTCGCTCGCTACGGTTATGCAGAGGTATCTTTCTGAGCCGTTATGCGGTGATGCTGAGTTGATGCATAGGTAAATAAATCCGCAGCCTAGAATAAATGTTGGCAGCAAATAGCTTAATTACAGTAGTGCGAACTGCAATTGCCTGGTCTTAATGAGAATTAAGTATCAGCGCCGACATATCGGGTCCATTTCGCCAGGATTACCGTTTGGACGCAATTAGTTCTTCTAACTTAACGGTATCGCTGCAAAATAGACGAATTCCTTCGGATAATTTCTCGGCTGCCATGGCGTTATTATTTACTGCCAGGCGGAAGCTGGCTTCAGTTAGTTTTAATTCCGTAAACTTTGAAGCTGCGGCGGTTTGTTTATCTAATCTGATTGGCACTGCTTCGTCTGATTCGCTGAGTTTTTGAAGTAAATCAGGACTAATCGTCAGTAGGTCACACCCTGCTAATTCAATAATTTGGCCAGTATTTCTAAAACTCGCTCCCATAATTTCTGTCACAAATCCGAATTTTCGGTAGTAGTTATAGATCTGTTTGACTGACAAAACGCCAGGATCATTTTCAGCACTATATTCCAAACCAGTATTTTTTTTGTACCAGTCATAAATACGTCCTACAAACGGCGAAATTAATTGGACACCTGCCTGTGCGCAAGCTATCGCTTGTTCTAAACAAAACAACAATGTCATGTTGCACCGTATACCTTGTTTTTCCAGAATTTCGGCGGCTTGTATGCCTTCCCAAGTAGAAGCGATTTTAATCAATACGCGTTCGCGTTTAATTCCCGCCGCTTCATACATCGCGATTAAATGATGCCCCTCAGCGATAATAGCTTCCGTATCGAAGGATAAATGTGCGTTGGTTTCTGTTGATACACGACCGGGAATGATCGATAAAATCTGCAGACCAAATGCGACCAGTAAGTGATGAATTATTTCGTTATTGCTCGCTGTTGGATAGGCGTTGATTACTTTAATGAGTAAAGGAAGGTATTCAGCTCTTTGAACGGCTTTTAAAATTAATGATGGATTCGTGGTCGCATCCTGCGGCAGGTAAGTCTTGATGGATTGAAAATCTCCGGTGTCAGCGACAATGGTGGTGACTTTTTTTAGCTGTTGAAGTTGGTTCATTCGATCTTTCCTAGTGGTTTCCGCTGTTTTAGGGCGTCACGATAATTTTTTCTGCTGCACTGAGTGACTGTTCGACAAATTCACCAATTACCGCCGCGTTTTGAAAACCAGCAGAATGAAAAAGTTGCAGTACATCGGCAACCGCTTCAGGGTTCACTGAAACGAGCAGCCCACCCGACGTTTGTGGATCCGTTAACAGATTTTTTTGAGCTGCGTAAATACCGTCCGATAAAGTCACCTCATGTCCATAAGCCGCCCAATTACGTTCTGAGGCACCGGTAACGCAACCATTTTCGGTCAATGTCATGACTTGGTCCAGCACGGGAACTTTCTTCATCGATAACCGTGCGGTCAGTCGAGATGCCCGAGTAACTTCGAGTAAGTGTCCAAGCAGGCCGAACCCGGTCACATCAGTCACCGCGCCAATCCCTGCCATGTTTGCTAACGCGGCACCAGGTTTATTAAGTTGGGTCGTGGTTCTAATCATGCAATCATACCCTCTTTCATTTAACTGACCCTTTTTCAGCGCAGCGGATAAAATTCCTATTCCTAGTCCTTTACCTAAAATGAGTTGCTCACCTGCCCGGGCGTTACCGTTACGTTTTATTTTGGATGGATGCACTAAACCCAAAACAACTAAGCCATATATTGGTTCGACAGAATCGATCGTGTGACCACCGGCAATGGGTATACCTGCTTCTGAACAAATGGTTTCACCGCCTTTCAAAATTTGTCCAATTACGTCTGTTGGCAATTTGTTGATCGGCATTCCAACTAAGGCTAACGCCATAATTGGCGTCCCACCCATCGCGTACACATCAGAAATTGCATTGGTGGCCGCAATGCGTCCAAAATCAAAGGGATCGTCCACAATCGGCATAAAGAAATCGGTTGTAGCAATTAACGCTTGTTCATCGTTGAGTTTATAGACGGCAGCATCATCGGAGTTTTCGATGCCCACTAAGAGCTGGGGCGGAATGGAAAAGCCGTGGGAATTTTTTAGAATTTCAGCTAAAACACCTGGTGCGATCTTGCAACCACAACCACCGCCGTGGGAGAAGGAAGTTAATTTGATGGTGGAGGTCGTCATAGTTTCGATTGTATGATGTAGAAATGATAAATGAAAAAGATATTTTGGATTTGACTGATCTGAGATTTTCTTTAACCCAGAATTTCCTTTAGAACGAAGCCCAGTGCGCTTCTTCCACGCCGTCTGACAAGGACAGAGGAGGCGACATAGCGAGCTATAGTAATCGATAAACGACGAAGACCAAGCAACTAAGGTAAACATTAGGGAGTGTAATTGGCTTCACAGCGTTGCATGGAATTCGCGATCTTATTTTAGCCCAGCTTGTTGTATTCATCGCCTTGCCCCAAAGTTGCAGCGGTCTAAGTGAAAATCTGGAATAAAACACTTCATTTATTCTTTTATTAATTGAGGAGGAACCAATTATGGGAAACTTCTCAATAATGCGAAGTACTCGATGCAACTGGAGGGGTGAGAAGAGGCATTAATGGATAAAATTTTTAGCATTTACCACGCATAAAAAAACGACTGCAAGCAGTCGTTTTTTTATGCAATTAATTCAGCTCATCGATCGCTAAACGAGCGACGTGTTCCTTCCGAAGAGCGATTGCCGTTATTAAAACCACCCCCATCACGCGCAGGTGCAGCAGGTTTGCTGAAAGTGCGTTGCGCTGGTTTGTTATTGCTAGCGTAGCCGCTACCTCCGCCCCCTCGGCTGTTTGAGCGGCCATCCCCCGGCTTCCAGCCACCTGGTCGGGTAGAAGAGCGTGCTGCAGCTGCACTACGTTTGGCTTCAAAACCCACTACTACCTCAACGGGAATTAATTGTTTAGTGAAACGTTCAATGCGCTTTACGTTGATATTTTCTGCATGATTGACTAAAGAAATCGCAACCCCATTTCGGCCGGCACGACCAGTGCGGCCAATGCGGTGCACGTAATCTTCTGGAAACTTGGGTAGGTCATAGTTGAACACATGCGTTATGGCAGGAACGTCAATGCCCCGCGCTGCAACGTCGGTCGCTACTAATACCCGTACCTGACCGCGGCGCAAACCATCTAAAGTGCGATTACGCGCCCCTTGATGCATATCACCGTGCAAGGCAGCAGCGGCGAAACCGGCAATATTCAAACGGTCAGCAATCGTGTCTGCATCGCGTTTTGTCGCGGTAAAAATCACAGCTTGATCTAAGGTATCATCTTTTAGTAAATGGTCGAGTAGGCGATTTTTGTGCGACAAATCGTCAACAAAATGGACGCGTTGCGTAATGTTTTCATGCTTTACACTTGAACCGGCAATCTGAATAACCATGGGATCGGTGGTAATGCGTCGTGCCATATTACCAACTACACCGTCCAGTGTTGCTGAGAACAACATGGTTTGGCGTGTACCGGGTGTGGCCGCAACGATTTTTTCGATATCATCAATAAAACCCATATCTAGCATACGGTCTGCTTCATCCAGAACTAAAATCTCCAATTCAGAAAAATTAATTTTTCCCGATTCCATGTGATCAATTAATCGGCCTGGTGTGGCAACTAAAATTTCTGGATTTTTTGACAAAAGTTGCATCTGTTTTGGGTAAGGCATACCGCCCAAAATGGAAACTGCACGAATCCGACGCATAAATGAACCGTATTTGTCGGCAGCAGTGGTGACTTGTAAAGCCAATTCACGAGTTGGAGTGAGTACCAACATTTTCGGTTTTGCCGCTTGAAAACGTGGGCGATCGCCACGTGAACGAGCTGCCTGCCGTTCTTGGTTGGAAGTCTTTGTAAAGGGTGTTGCGTCATATTGCGAGTCGCTAGCAAATTTATGCAGAGCGGGCAGCATAAAAGCGGCGGTTTTTCCCGAACCCGTCTGGGAAGAGACTAATAGATCGCGACCCGCAATGGCGGCAGGAACAGCTTGTTGCTGTACCGTTGTCGGCTCAGTGTAACCCGCCTCGGTCAAGGCTTGTAATAGGGATGAATGTAGACCAATTTTTTCGAATGTCATGCTGTACTTTCCGTAAGTTCGTTCTTTAAATGCGTTGCGTAAATGGAATACGTAATGTGCGTACTCGGCGTAATGCGCAGCATCAACCAACCAAACGAAATAGTTAAAGATAAGACGATTCAATACGTAGACACGTCGACTCACATCGACTCGCAATAGCGCGTCGATCAGAGGAATTGAGTGAATATCTTTAACAAAGAAATTTCGGCACAAAAAGCTTTGCGCCAGGACGAGGTCTAAAGTAACGGCTAGACACACAAGGGGCGGGAGGCTTTTTACTACGTAACTTAATTTAGCAAATGCTGTTCAACAGTCTTTAATAAATTGTTACGTAAGAGGTTCGCGATGCTACTTCAATGTTGCCGCTGCTATCACATTGCAGCGAACATTGAAATATACAGTAGTTTTAACGAAAATGCACGAGATATTTATTGTGATGACTCAATAATCTTGGATGAATGTTCCGCCAAAATTATTCTACGCTAACCGCCACATGCGAAAACCCGCCATCAACGTAGATAATCTCACCCGTAATACCGCCGGACATCGGAGACAGCAAGAAAGCGGCGGTGTTACCGACATCCTGAATAGTCACATTACGACGCAACGGTGCCATTTGTGCTGCCAGCCCGAGTAATTTACCGAAATCTTTAATGCCTGAGGCGGCTAACGTTTTGATCGGTCCGGCTGAAATTGCATTGACACGTATGCCATCTTTCCCCATTGCTTCGGCCAAGTAACGCACACTGGCTTCCAGAGATGCTTTAGCCAAACCCATAGTATTGTAATTAGGAACGGCGCGCATGGCACCGAGATACGTTAAGGTAATCAGAGCAGCCTCCGTACTTAACATTGGTTTTGCCGCTTTGGCTAATGCGGGAAAACTGTAGGCGGAAATGTCATGGGCAATTCTGAATGCTTCGCGTGATAAACCTTCTAAAAAATCCCCTGCGATTGCTTCACGAGGCGCGAAGCCGATCGAATGTACTAGACCATCCAACTTATCCCATGATTTGTTTAAATCAGAAAAAACTGCGTTGATCTGCTCATCGCTTCCGACGTCACAATCAAAAATTAGCTTGCTGTCAAATTCAGCGGCAAAATCGGCGGTACGTGCCTTGAAACGCTCGCCAACATAGGTGAATGCGAGTTCAGCACCTTCGCGTTTGCATGCTTGCGCGATGCCGTATGCGATCGAGCGATTTGACAATAAACCAGTGATGAGGATCTTTTTACCTTGCAAAAATGCCATGAGTGACTCCCGTTGCGTGTGTGTTGTTGGGTAATTCGAAAAAGAATGAGATTGTAGGTCCTTGTCATGCCTTCGGCAATCGTTTGTCGTTCCGGCTATTTGGTCAGGGGACTGATTGTTTAAGCTGAACAGTATAGACAGCGCGAGGACGGGATGCTGGCAAATTAATATTATCCTAGAGGTTTCTGTTGACCGCTGCGTGGCTTCGATAACAGATTGGTTTCATCGGGGATTTCGCAGGCCCGGTGGTACGTTTTTCCGGCTCCCTGGCCGCGTTGCTCCTCCTTGCAACATACAGGTTGCCCCGTCGTCGCGGTGCAGCATGGATTTCAGAATGCATGCATTATGCCAGCGGAACGGATTTTCCCTAGAAGAAAAGTTTCTTGAGCACCAGTAAAATTAGGCGGCCAGGAAGCCGGAAAACGCACACTGGAGCCTGTGGCGAGCCTGTGGCGAGCCTGTTGCGAGCCCGTCCAACAGAGGAATCTAGGATTATGAAATACTAGCCCAAACCTTTTTCGAAAATGCGCTGCGCTAGGAGTGGCTGGGGCTGAACCAGAACATTTCCTACAGTAGTTCTCTCCTCAGAGTCACTCGGCCGTATCACTTCTTTTAGTGCAGACCACCCCGCTTCGGATTTGAGTCGTAAATTAAACAAAAAAAGCCCCTCTTCTACTGTAAATTTTTTTATTGCAAAAGCGGATACGCTGTATAGCTGGGTAAAAAATCGATATTCAGAATACGTTAATGTGAGGCATTGCTCTACTCCTAATAACTTACCGAGATTCAACCTACTACGGCGTTGTATCTCCCCTTTTCGTAATATGCCTGAGGGCATGAATCGGTGAGTGATACGTTCTATCTCATCTTCGCTCAATGTCGAAGCACGTTCAATCGGTACAAAACAAAAATTAATTAGTTCTGACAAATCGGGGTCAGATAGGTTTCTTTTCGCTTGATCGGGCATAGCGTTAATCGTATCTTTTGTTAGTGAACCATCCAACCGATATTTTTCCAGCACGTCAAATTGACGCCATGAAGCATTAGTTTTTGTCAAGGTATCTTCTAAAGCTAATCTTGCCGAGACCGCGTCTATTAATGTCATTTTTCCCTCAACTATTTTTTGAATAGTCAATGGACCCATTACCTCTATGCCATATACCAAAAACTCCAACCCCAATAGATCACAAGCGAGATGTTCGGGTTTTCTATACTGGGGATATTTCATAAATATTTCTTTTGGGGTAAGTCCCTTTATCCCAATCCGAAATGCCTCAGCGTTAACATCCCAGTATCGCAAATTTTGCTTATCCTTCACGTATTTTCGACACTCACTCATCAGATGCGCTGTTTGCACCCTATCTAGTATTAACTTCTCCAAATAAAAAGACTGGTATCGTTGTCTATAGTACTTGTTCGTTGAGGACAAGCTTATTTGATCTTCGGTAGATAACATTCCATTTATATTTTTACGTAACTCCGGAAGAAACCCCGGAAGAAAAAGTTGGGATTCAGATGCGTTGACCGCTGTTGAGGTAATTGTCTTGGAGGTATTTAATGAGGGGCATACCCGCTTCAGAAAACAGATTTCAAAAAAATACGGCGCATGCTTTACATAGAAATTGAAGACACATTTCTCTTCATTGGAACGAAAGACAGAATCGCTTTCGATCAGGCATAAGAGCTGAATCATGAAACCACGGTTTTTATTTATAAATATTTTTGGGTTATTTAATGAGATTACATGGTTGATTAACCATTTTGCGACATCAGAGGAGGGAATCAGTAGTCTTTCGGGATATTTTTTTCTGAAGACCAAGTTTTGAGCACGCGTAAACTTTGCCAATTGGAAATTTATAGGTGATCGATTTGCTCTGGCTATTACAAGGGGAAATACGACCTCGCTTGCCCACGCTTTCACCTCCATTTCGGTTTCGTCCTTATACTTGCCACTCTGCTCAGTATAAATAGCAAGTAAATCTAAGAGGTCATCTAGATTGAATTGATCAATACCCTTAGCGTTCAGCAAATCAATTGTTAACGCCACCATAATAGAAGCCGAAGCCTCGTAAGTGACGTGTTTATAAGGTTTTGGAAGCGCCAAAAAAATATCAGAGGGGCGATTATAGCGACCAAAAACATCATCAATTAGCGTTACGAAGGTGCTAAGGTTATCCGGAGTAAAATTATCACTAACTATAATTTTTTTGCAATTCTCGAAATTGCTGATGGCGAGATTATCCGCTTTTTTAACAATGTGAATATGCGAGAGTAAATATTCCCAGTCTAAATCGAGTAAAGACTTAAGCTCAAAATTCGGCTTAGCCATA
Organism: Solimicrobium sp.; assembly: GCA_021155915.1. Classification (GTDB taxonomy): domain Bacteria; phylum Pseudomonadota; class Gammaproteobacteria; order Burkholderiales; family Burkholderiaceae_D; genus Solimicrobium. The sequence goes on from JAJNBE010000008.1 coordinate 36,599, forward strand.
AATTGATCCTGAAGACGCAGATCTAACCCGGTTTGGCCTTCCTTACATAATAAAAATAGTTCTCTTCGGTTGAGAAGTTTCAACTCGTCGTTGTATAAAACACCTTCTTGTTTTAAATAAAGGCAACCATCATTGATCAGTAGCTGAGTCTGACGGGGAGCTCCCCAATGGGATAACGCAACGATAGCTATTATCGATTCGGGATCCTTATTCTTACAATGGGCTCCTTTAGTAAATATACTTAGAATAATTTCTTTTTTGTCTCCAAATCCTTGAAGAATGCTTAAGATTTTTGTTGTACCTTCTTCGTTTAAAGCAAATAGCCAGTCAACTTTTACTATGTCTGGTGTAAATCCAAGCTCGTTCAATGTTTGAATAATATCGGTCGCAATTTCTTTTGTATTTAGCCCGTGATGCTCAGATAATAACTTCCTTTTCAATATGACGTGCATACTAGAAAATCCAAGAATCTTAAGGCTGGCAAACATGTTTTTAATTATTTTCACATCGATACTACCCCCTAGACCCATTTCTGATTTGGCAGAAATAGGCGCTAGTTGTTTTAAGCGATTTAATGAAGAGAAAAGAGAACAGGATTCCATGATATTTTTTAGTTATTATGTAGGTGACGGCAACATATTCGTCCTTGCCGTTCCCCAGGGCTTTTGGGTGCAATCCACTAGAGTAAAATCTAAGATGGCTGCCAACCTTTTTTTACAATCCGAAAAAAAATAGATAACAATGTCTGTCGGGACCCGGACCCACGATGGATGGTGAAGTTATGTTTAAATTTTGATGGGATAGCCGTGAAAAGCAAGGCCCTGGAATCGACCAGCCGCGGAGTGTATCACGCCTGTAAACGGACACGCTATTCTCGATTCCACAGTAGATGACCGTATCATTTGTTAAAATTTTACTTTTATCCCTTACTATTCGAACCCTTACTATTTCGAAGCGCAAAGTGAGTGATAGTAAGTGTTCCTTATTCCACAGAAACCTGTTTATACAGGGGGTATAGCAAATGAACCAGCGAATCAAAAATTACGTGTTCGCTGTTGAAAAAATTTTGTGCGCTGCTGATGTAAGAAGATCCGGGTTCATCACCGGTCCTAATTGCTGGCAGGGGCTTAAAGGCAAGAAATGTTAACTTTTACGGGGCCGCCTGTGACCCTAGATGGTGAAGTCTCCAACTTGGCTTTACTTAACTTGCGGCAATAAAAGTTAACCTTCATCTATGTCAAGAAGGTTGGGCTGATAAAAAGCTGGCCTGTCTTATGAAATGACCAGGAATGTTGAGCCTGCATTTCCTCGTGAAGTAGCTGAGGTATAAGGTATTTTTGTTCGAGCTAACGCTTATTAAAAAAATGGTTGTGGAGAAATTTATATGGATTTAAGAGAACACGGTGAAGGGCCCGGTAAGAAATTTGTGGGAATTACTCTTGTCCTTTTGGCTCACACCCTGCTTATTTATGCTTTTCTAAATGGCCTGGGTAAGCAAACTACTCTTGCTATAAAAGGATTGTTATTAGAAACGACAATAATTAAAGAGATAAGATCACCTGCCTCACCTGAGAAAATTACCCCGAAAAAAACTCCAGTCTCTTTACTCGCAGTGCCAGCACGGCATGCCGTTTCGCCAGAGGTCATACAAACATTAATCGAAATGCCGACATCGCCACCGGAGACACATGCAGAGATAACTCGAGAACTTCAGGTTGGAGGCGCAGCAATGACTGGGTCCGCAAAAGATTCATCGGTTGTTGACGCCGTTGTCGATTTCTCAAGCTGTAATAAGCCCACTTATCCAATCAATTCGTTACGTAATGAAGAACAGGGAACAGTTCGACTGCAATTCCTGATCGATTTAAATGGCCAGGTCGCCGATTCGAAAATTGTGAACTCGTCTGGCTTCAGGGCATTGGATGCTGCGGCAAAAAAAGCGTTGAGTCTTTGCAGGTTCGAACCCGGTACGATTGATGGGAGACCGCAGCAATCGTGGACTGTAGTTAGTTATGTGTGGAAACTGCCGGACTGAGGATATCGCGTCCATTTATTGAGGTTGGCTAGTCGGGGCATCCAAAATGTTGTGCTTCTACGTAGGAACTTTATATATTTCCATTGCTGCGCTCAGTCCACATATCTTTGGATTGCTCGCTAGAGCTCTGCGACGGTCGCTGAGAGGGAATAGCCTACTATTGCGGGGATATACTATGTAGACAATATGTGACATAGACAAAGAGTCGCTCAGTGTACTGGGATAACGCCGCGGTGCATGTATATAAAGAATAGAAATGATTCATTATCTTGATATAATTTTCAATTTTTATCGGGAGAAGTGATGGATTGCTTTAAAGCTATGACTGATAAGACCAGTAATGGTTTCGCTACTGGTGAACAGCAACAGCTCAATAGTGTGGGCAAAAGCCGACGTTGCTGCCCTGCGCCAGACGCTCGCATGTTGAAGAAGTTTACAACTGGCACCGCAATCTTCATATTCGGAATGGCAACCGTTTCCTGCCTAGCCTCTTTACTAATCAAGACAGATTGTAGCCTTTTGAATATTACCGACGCCAATAATACTGAGTGTAAGTTTATCATCGATACAGGCTCTAATAATACGGAAAGCTATATTTGTAATTTTAAACCCGTCCTCATTCATACTTTAACTGCCGGGCCAGTGGCATACATGGTGGGCATTATGGTTTTGGCCATCGGTTATGCATATTATTATTTGGACGGTCGGAAGGTGAAATTTTTTGATATTGATAGCGAGCCATTATCTACAAGAAATAATGTGTCTATTGACAACCCCAATAGTTACCGAACTCTTGATGGTGAGATTACCAGAGGGGACAGCATTTTTATGAGCAAGGACAGCAAAGAAAGTATTAAGAGTGAACGGGGTATTCTCAGAAGTGGAGAAAGGAATTTTAATGAGAGTACGAGCAGTGTCGTGAGCGAAAATAATGTTCTCAGGAACCGTAAGCCGGGCATTGAAATTGCTAACGCGGCTAATGTCGCGAAAACGGTTGAAGAAAAACATCCAAAACTTTATCTGGAAGGGTACGTAGAAGCATACAATGTAAAGTTCACTGAAACCTACAGCGAACGATACAATACCGCGTTGGTAACAATGTCCAAGCCCGACGCCGAGACGTATGCAAGAACGTATGCAACAAATGAAGCAACAAAATTCGCAGAAAATGCAGCAAAAGAGACTGTAGAAGCTTTTGAGGAAAACGCCTACAGATATGGTAGTGGTGATTAAATTCGTATACTCATGCGCTGCGCTCTTAGCTCGGTTAGTAATTTGAAATCTAGCTAGGTTTTTCGCCCTCTCTCCAGAGGAGAGGGTTCGTGAATCAGCAAGTTGTGTTAATAACTTAAGGTTGCGTTATCGAAAAAAATAAATAGTTCACAACTCATGTTTGACACATTGCAATTTCCTTTTCAGTAACTCTCTTGTGAAAACACGGGAGAGGTAGAAGCTTCTAACTACTGGGGTTCCGGAGTAAGAAACATCGTCCGGCTATTCTCAGACTTACTACCCCCAGAAAGTAGTAATAACGCCGCGTAAAGGTGCCTTTCTGCCTGCAGGATGATCATGGAACGAGAACCTCGTAAATGTACGGTGAGATACATTACCTAGGCTTCGTTGCTATTTGAGGGTGTAAATAATTTTGGCTTAGCGTCATTACTGAACTGAGGAATCGTGGGGTAACGGATATCTTTATTGCTTGTATGGATGGGTTAAAAGGCTTTCCTGAAGCCCGGCGCTGCTTCATAAGCCATTTCACCAACCACAAAGATATAAAAACCGACGACCTGATATCACTCAGACTAAGATAAGTTTTTGACGCTTGCGCTTGTTGATTACCCCGGGAAAAGCGAATTAAAAATCGGTTCAGAAGTTTCTTGCCACAATCAAAATGTTCGACGGCATGCTGCCGCGCCAGTTTTTCGATGCGCAACGTCATGCGGAGACAAATCTAATTCAAATATATTGGCTTCTTGGAATAAACGCTGAGTAAGTGGCAAAATTCTAACGGGTGCATCGAGCGCCGCCATGAATTCCGTCCAACGTTCATTATTTAAACCAAAATGCCGTCGTTAATACTTCCGTTGCATAAGCTAAAGCGGCTTCTTCCACAAAGTCGCTTACTGATCTGTTCGCTGCCAGCGAAGCGACATAGATAGTCTGCTTAGCTTCAGGCGTTAAGCGTAGGCCTGTCCCGACAACTGCATCGCATCCTAATATGAATTATTTTGTTCTCTTCCAAATTATTTAACTCAAAGGGAGAGGTATCACTCAACGAGAGTGGCCTAATTCGCTTCACGGAAAGTTGGCGGTTAGGGAACAAGCAGGACAACACCATCACTCGAAGTTCTACGTATCTGTCAAGGTTTTCCCGGATTGCTGCTGTACGTGAAGTTGATTACAGTGTTCTCTGATTGGATTGCCATCAGCCGTTTCCTCGCAAAAGTTACGCAAGACTGACGCTTTTCTTTGATACGCGAAGCGACATCATAAAAATGGTTCAACATTTACACTCAGGAGAATAAGCATGCACCATATCAACTCTAAAGATAATACCGCTGGCCCGCGATCAAAAGATCGAAATGATAACTGGCAAAAACAATCTTATTCAAATATGGAAACCATAAAAATAATGTTGAGCAATGTAATTTCTATGGAACATTTCAACTAAAGCCAGGGAGACCTACCGTTCTACTTACACTCCTGCTACTAAGCTGTGTTTGCGTAGAAGGAGTTGGGGCGGTGACAACGAAAACATCATCTAGAAAAAGTGACCCTAAAAACTCTGTCGATAATGCGCCTTCTCTTTCTGCCACAGACGCTGTATATCCCATATCATCAAAAATAGGCGATAACGTCTTGCCAGTTTTAACAATGGCACAGCTGATTGGCAGTAAATTAAAAGTCGATCCAAAGATACCCCGAAGATTATGGAAACAGAACCTCCAATGTGAAAAGATCAAGGACAAAATTCTTCAGACAGTAGAAACCTTACCAGTCAGTAAGGATCGTATTGAACGGGTGCTAGCGCAACCTGAATTCGAGATTGTATGTAGTACCCCAGAGCGTATTCATAAAGAAAACGAAGGGGAAGCTAAGGCAATTTTTAATTGGGCTGAAAAAAAATATATTTCCAAAGTGAAGTGTCGCTCGGTAGTATTAGTCATGAATTTATCCATGCAGACTATTATTTCCGCCATAGAAAAAATTCTGATGCGCTGTATTCCGGGGATTATTTGGCACCTGTCTATCCTTTAAGCGAGGAAGCTATGAAGCAATATCAGGCGGCTTTAGAGGGGAGCAGCGGATCGATGATTTTATGTATTTATTGCAAGAGGCAAATGGCGGAAAAAATCTATCTCAAGCACAATTAGAATGTCTTAATTTATATAAAGAAGCAGCAAAAGATTGCTTGAAGGACCATGTGCTTGGATTTTTTCCAATTGATACCGTCAAATTAAATGCACCCTCCTGGAAACCGGGTATGAAAGGGGTTGTTATCAGGGCTGCAAATTTAGATCTTGAGCTATTGGAGGATGTAGAACAAACACCAGAAGGTGTAATTGTTCCTGCGCGGGCTGCTGCTGTAGACGTTGCCGTTTGTACGATAACCATAATGGTTCAGAATCTTTTGCAAGGTGATCATTATCGAGATCATTCTGCGGGACTAAGACTTGCTGAACGAGATGCTCATACTTTTCAACATCTATCAGAAAACGCAATAAAAACCTTTTATCCTTAAGCTCATGAGACGCGTACGCGTGATCTCAAACAATCAGAAACTGGTCAGGCATTTACCACGCCATCGGACCCATCGCAGCGCCTCGATCTCTGATCAAAAGGAAGCGAGCAAAAACATCGGCGTAGTTATTTATCTGGTATTTTTCCTGCGTTGACCAACTTTTTGGTTGTTGCTAGATTTTAGCAATGATCAATTTTCTTTGCTTCATTCTTCACCCGAAATATCCAGATTTATCAACCATTGGCCGGCATATTTCAATTAAATTACTTCACATAATCCGGTCACTATTAGTTTATTCCCGACTTGGCCATAGCTAACCTGCAATAAATTGATCAGGCAAAGCAAAATACGCTACGCTGGCGTTTGTGTTCCTAAATGTCGCTTATTGTGCGGTATTTCCCGGCCGGCCTTACGTAATTGGGGGCCACGCTATAAAAATTAGGCATGGATGGTTTGCAGGATGGGAAATCAATTTGGGTACAGAAAAATCTGACCTAAATTTAATCTGACGGACCCCTTATAAAAACGGGTAACTGTCAGACCAAGTTGAGCTAATACAATATTATCAATTCCCTTGCAACTCCGTTAATATAAACGCGATAAAGCTAAACTTCCGACTGTAAAATGAATCAAATCCTCCCCAATCTTATTAGCTAGTTCTGTAGGAAAGTTATTATTTTCAAAACGATATCGTCTTGTGATTTCCAATAATAATTGGTATTTTTCGAGTGAATATTGATATTCTTGATCAGCTATCATCTTGATAATATCAAATTTATCAGATTTAGCTCCAACTAAGCGGGCCCCAGTCAAATCAGCACTAGTTACGCTTACCATAAGCAGGTTAGCTTCTGTTAAGTCAGCTTTGTGAAAATTAACCCATTCCAACCTTGCCGAAGTTAAAATAGCCCCAGTTAGGTCAGCCTCCGTCAAATCAGTCCCATATAGATAAGCTTTACTTAAGTTAGCCCTAATTAACCTAGCTCCAGCCAATTTAGCCTCATTTAAATTTGCGTTACTTAAGTTCACTTCACTCAATTCGGCCCCAGTTAAATTGGCCATGCTTAGATTGGATTCAGTTAAAATCGCCCCCGCCCCATTAACCTTAGTCAAATCCGCCCACCACAATCTTGCCTGAGACAAGTTACAGTTACTTAAGTTTGCCCAGTCAAGTCGACGTACGTTAGGCAGGCTTTGGTTAAGTCCGCACCAGCCAAGTTAACCCCTGATAATTTAGCGTAACTCAAATCAACGTAAGTTAGATCAGCATTAGATAAGTCTAAAATTTCTGACCTATTTTCGCGTTCTATAGTACGCATCAAACTACACATTTTGGAACTGAATTTCTCGGTCGTTTCAAAATAGCCAGGTTTAAGAATAGCATATAAAGTATCCGCTACTGACTTCAACAAGAAATGAGAGTTACACGACCGCGCTGTCCGAAACTCGAGCCCGCCATACGTCTTGACCAGCAAGTTTTTCCCCCATGTATCTTTAGCAAAACAATCTTCTAAGCTTGCCTGCCCAGTAAGAAAATTGAACTTCATCTCATCAGTTACGCCAACTTGACGCATAAGCGTCAATAAATTTTGAAACTGCGAGTCCATTTTTAAGCCATCGAGAAAAAGTTGATTTTCCTCAATTCTGGTTTGTAGATTGACCAAATTAAGATTAACCGCGCTATTTTTTTGCGTCGTATCCAAGTTATCTCGAACTACGGCAAAACTGGGGTTGTTCCCTGATCGACTAATTGGCAGCATAGTTATCTTTCTTAGGTGATGGAATATAAGGTTCAAATCAGAATGGTCTTCTCGCTATGCTGCACTACTATAAAATTCAATTTTCTTAAGCAAAATGCAGCAGGTAGGCCATTATCCGTAAAGAAGTTGACCATGACTATTGTGGATTTCCTCTAAGTACAATCCACATCTTTCAATTTTCCAAGATTCGATTCTTATTTTTTTGTTTAATCATTCGTCCCTGATTGAAACAAGTAAAGTCAGATACTTGCAGAACCGGAGGTGGAACTACTCCTGAAGCCAAAGAAGGAAAACGTCTATTTTTGTACATCGCTCAAATTGCTGATTGGGCACCGGAAAAAATAATTTGATCCTACGAGAATGGCGTTAGTAAGGGCATCCAATGAGAGAACAATAGCCCATGCCGATTTTCAGGCAAATCATCAATGGCATTATTGATAATCTTTGAAAGCGAGCGGCGCAATTGACCAGCTTGCACATCAACGTGCGCCGTCTTGCTAAAAGGATTTTGTTTAACTTAAAATCCAATAAAAAATAAGTGATTGATATTCTTTTCTTCTACCACTTCCGTTGGCTGTTAGCACCAAGTTGTAAAGCATTAAATGTTGATTTGTTTTAAATCATGCGTATTAAAAATTCATAGGCATTAATTTCATATCAATGGGAAGAATCCATGCCATTTGCTATTCAGCGGATTCACACAGATTGAAGACGTGAATTTTTAGCCCTTCAATTTCCACAAAAATTGTTAAAGCGCGGCATTATATTTCTCCCTGATAAACCTGCATTTTTGCATCTAAATGGCGAGTCGAACGTTCCCAGCGAACTGATCTGGACGAATTTTATTCCACCGTTGATTTGAAAAATTTCGCACTGCTAGACTTGATTTCTAAATGGCAGCACTACTATAATTGGGAACCATCCACCTAATTCATTAGAGGGAAAAACTTCCATAGAACGCCTACCGGAGTTGTCAGATAAAATGCCGCTTTGGGAAGAAGTGCTAACTAACTTTGATCCCTCCAATGAGCGCATTCAAGAACAAAATTATCGGAAAGAATTAGCCCTACGCAAATTGAAACAATGTCTATGAATCACACAATTTAGATTAAGACAGCGAATGACCTGTTGCATTTCCACTAAAAACATTTCGCAACGTGTTTGTTTATTCTTCCTTGTGTAATCGGCTTCGGCAAAACGGATTTGGTTTAATTTCTGTAATTTCTTCTTTTTTCACTTAATCGAGAAAATAACGAATCTAGCGTATCCGTTTAATTAATTGGACTGATTTTCAGAGAATAAATCTGCATTTCCTAAAGAGCTATTGCAAAGCCTATAGATCGTTATAAAGCCGGTTTCGACAAGGCGAATTCGTCTTTTCTGAACTATGCGCAATGAGCGCTTTACAGGTGTAACACAGCTTAGATTGATAAAGCCAACCCACCTGTGAGAAGCGTTGACGTAGTAGAATGCCCTGTCAACACAGCACTTTATTGGAGCCATCTAGCTTCTGACAAAGCGTATTCCTTAGAAACTCATAAGGCGATGAAGCAGAGTTCATGTACATGAGATACTTTTATCCTTTCAACACCTGTTGCGTGAATTCTTTGTACCACTTGTGAGAAGCTTACCCAATTTCAGCAATACGTGGATGATCTCGTTTTTTTCCATTCTTTATCCTCACGTTTTATCGCGACGGGATTTTGCCAAATTAGGGTTAATTGCAAAGGTTTCGGTTTCTTCCGCTGGCAACGTTGCTATTTTTCTCTTATTGGGGTTGGTGCTCCATCTCGCAGTAAGTTCAAGAAACTTTTTATGGGTTTGAATGAAGGCTTCATCCTCCATCAACAGCCCATATATTTCGGGAGCGCTATTGGCATCCGTTGCTTCAAGCAAATTGATCAGTGTTTCGCGCTCAATATCAGGAAGTTTTTTAACTAAATTTCCGTATGCAGAAAAAGCTTTGTCATTGCCGGTGGAAAAACTAAAAAAAGCTGCCGGTATGCCCGCGGTTTTTGCTACAAGTAAGTCAATCAGTTGAGTACGCTCAGGGTTTTTCAGCAACGGAAGAATTTTGCAAAAAACCTCTCCACAAGTAGCAATGTTGTCGGGCAGCCCCTTTTAGTTCTCAAGCAATGGTAGTATTTTGTAGAGCAAATTTCCATATAAAGTAATGCTGGAGGGATTGCATTTTTCTAACAAGTAATAAAGTCCTGGTACCCCATCACCAATTTTCATGACAAGTAGTATGTCGACTAGTCGTTGACGCTCATGGTTTGGTAGTAATGGAAGCATTGCACAAAGTAGCTCTCCATACGCATTAAGAGCGTCGTCGTCCTCGGAGTCCTCGTCGACATACTCTCCACCGTATAATCCAGCATACAACCCGTGTACCCCGGTATGATCTTTTGCTGCAAGCAACTCGACGAGCATATCTGAGGTAAGCTGTGGTGCTATACGTTGAAGCAATTTTCCCCAAGCTTTAATGGCCTCTGCATTGCGCTCTCGTAACGCAATATACAACCCAAGCGTCCCATCATTATCTTTTCCAGCAAGCAACTTAACGAGGGCATCGGAGGTAAGCTGCGGTGTTATCCGTTGAAGCAATTTTCCCCAGACTTTAATGCCATCTGCCTCGTCGTTTTTTAATGCAAAATATAACCCGGTTCCATAACCATTATTTGTAGCAAGCAACTCAAAGAGCACATCGCAGGTAAGCTGCGGCGCTATAAGTTGAAGCAATTCGCCCCAAGCTTTCATGGCCTCTGTACAGCCATCTTCGAATGCATAACATAAACCGGGCATCCCATCATTATCTTTTGCAGCAAGCAACTCGACGAGCATATCGGAGGTAAGCCTAGGTGCAATACATTGAAACAATTTCCCCCAGGCTTTAACAGCCTCTGCATTGCCACCATATAACGCTAAACACAACCCTGGTCTGCCGCGATTATCTTTTGCAGCAAGTAAGTGAAAGAACGCATCGAAGTTAAGCCGCGGCGCTATACGCTGAAGCATTTCGCCCCAGGCTGTAATGGCCTCTGCATGGTCGTTTTCTAATGCAAAATACAAACCAGGTATCCCGTCATTATTTTTCGCAGCAAGCAACCCATGCAGCTCATCCGGCTTAATGCCACTCAACTGTTGAAGCGATTCGGAATAGCTTTCGATAGTACATATATCGCCATTCTGTAATGCATTACAAAGGTTCTGTGCATTGAACGGTAACAAAGAGGAATTACCGTTGAATTTCTGGGAATTGAAAGCGTTCGGCTTGATGGCTATTCCTTGCATAAGATTTCTTTCCTGGTAACTGCCGTGTGAATGCCCTTAGGATGGCAGATTTTTGTGAAGGTAGTAAGCTGATGCCTCCTGTTCAGCGCATCCAGATAACAATCTAGATCTTAGCCGATTATAATAGAAACGAGCCGGTCAGGTAATAAGGGTTATCCCTACGGAAAAAACGTTTAAGAAGGCGGCGCCACAGTCTGAACTTCGTTGGCTGGAAAGAGCGCAAGCAAGTGGCGGCTGATTTACGCCGGATTTATGCTGCTACCATCCTGGACCAAGCAGAAATAGCGTTAGGTGAGTTTGAACAAAAGTGGGATGAAAAATTTGCTTCTATTGGGCAGGCCTGGCGCAGAAACTGGACAAGACTGACGCCTTTTTTTGATTATCCGCCTGATATTAGGAAAGTGATTTACACCACCAATGCGATTGAATCTGTCAATATGAGCTTGCGCAAAATCACGAAAACCAGAAGTTCATTTCCAACGGATGAAGCGGTGTTTAAATTATTTTATCTGGCTTTAAATAATATTAGTAAAAAATGGACTATGCCTATTCAAGACTGGAAAGCCGCATTAAATCGATTTACAATCCAGTTCGGTGACCGTATGCCTCACCATTAACTCAAACACCGTTTACACAAAATTCAGGACACCCCAGCTATTTTTTTTCTGAGGTTCTAACGTTTTTCTTTTTCGCTGTTCTGAGAGTCGTTTTGTCCACACTCGCTTTTTCCAGATTAATTAGTCCCGCTCCAACATGACTAATTTTTAACTGCTGACCGGCCAGTTTAACTCCTTTCAGATTATCCAAAATATGCGGCGGCATGCCTTCAGGTAAATCTAATACGCTGTATGTATCAAAAATATCAATGCGCCCTATGTGCCTTGCTTCTAAACTAGCCTCTCCCGAGATCGCTGCAACAATACTGCTGGCAGTCACATCATGTCTGCGCCCAACCTCAATCCGATAACTTTGTACCGCGAATTTGCTTTTCGCGTTGAGCTTTTCTTTTTTTTGTTTAATTTTTCCGTCCGAAATTTGTGTCGTCTTTATTTCCGGCTTAATGGTTATCTTCGCTGCTACCTCAGTCTGCCCCCTAGCTTTAACCTTAGGTTCCGCCTTAGTTTCCGGCATTAATTCTAACGACGCTTCTGGTCGGAACACAGGCTTAACATTTTCCTCTAACCTTTCTCTTTTCTTAGGCGCTCTTCGTTCATTTGCCATTGGAGCAGAAGATGGAACCGACAATTCAAATGTAGAAGAAATGGGTTGATTATGTTCGTCCACCGTAATTTTTAACTGCTGTCCTGCGACCCAAGTCTTTTTGAGATGCTGCATAACTTCTTTGGGTAAATCGCTGGGCAAATCCAACACGCTAAACTCGTTAAATATTTCGATGCGGCCGATATGTTTAGAATCAATATTCGCTTCATTAGCGATTGCGCCCACAATGTTGCCTGGCTTTACGCCATGATCATGACCAACTTCGATCCGATAACTTTGCATACCTGGTTCTGAAACGCGCACGCCACGTTCCCGGTCTGGTCTTACCGGTCTTGCTAGTCGCTCACTGCGGTCACCACGTTCGCCATAGCCCTGCATTGGACGCTCCACTTTGTCGAATCGATCAGTGCGTACTCTTACTGACCGTTCGCCCGCACGCCTTGCGTCCGGCCTATTTTCAAATTTGTTTTCAAACTTATTTTCGTCCTTAGGTTCACGCTTATTCTTGTCCAATAGCAGAGGCACATCGCCGCGTGCGATTTTCGCTAAAGCGGCAGCAATTTCTATTGCAGGCACATTTTTTTCGCGCTCAAAATCTTCAATAATAACTTGAAATTGTTCGAGTCCACCTTCCGCAATCGTTGCGTTAATCTGATCCTTAAATTTAGCAATACGTACATCATTTACGGTTTGAATACTCGGCAATTCCAAGGGAGCAATGGATTGGCGAGTGGCACGTTCGATGATTTTCAGTAAACCTTTTTCACGTGGTGTAATGAACAAAATTGCTTCACCGCTTCGGCCAGCGCGGCCAGTTCGGCCAATGCGATGCGTATAACCCTCCGGATCGTGCGGCACATCATAATTAACTACGTGACTAATGCGCTCGACATCTAGACCTCTTGCGGCGACATCAGTAGCAACCAAAATGTCGATCTTACCGTCTTTTAATTGTTGAATAGTTCGTTCACGTTGCGCCTGTTGAATATCGCCATTAATTGCGGCAGCGGAAAATCCGCGCGCTTGCAAACGTCCGGCTAGTTCCTCTGTACCTAGTTTTGTACGGGCAAAAATAATCATGCCGTCAAAATTTTCTGCTTCCAAAATGCGTGTTAAAGCATCTAGTTTATGCATGCCGCTCACCAACCAATATCGTTGACGAATATTGTCGGCGGTACTCGTTTTTGCGGCAACAGTAATTTCTGCAGGCGACTTTAAATACGTCTGAGCGATACGTTTAATAGCCGGGGGCATTGTTGCGGAAAACAACGTCGTCTGTCGTGTTTCCGGTGTCTCTTGCAAGATACGTTCGACATCATCGATAAAACCCATGCGCAACATTTCATCAGCTTCATCTAAAACCAGAGTTTTGAGTTGCGATAAATCCAAGGATCCTTTATCCAGGTGATCAATCACCCTTCCTGGTGTTCCCACCACCACATGCACACCCCGCCGGAGCGCCGACAATTGGGGACCATAACTTTGACCCCCATAGATAGGCAGAACATGAAAACCAGGAATATGCGTCGCATAACGTTGAAAGGCTTCGGCAACTTGAATGGCTAATTCGCGAGTCGGCGCTAACACCAAAGCTTGGGGCACGGTTAGTTTCGTGTCGATACGCGACAAGATTGGCAAAGCGAATGCGGCAGTTTTACCTGTTCCTGTCTGAGCTTGACCGAGCACATCGCGATTAGCCAGCAATAATGGAATGGTCGCGGCTTGGATTGGGGAAGGGGTTTCATAGCCGATGTCGCTCAAAGCACGCAATAAGGCCAGGCTAAGTTTCAATTCGGAAAATGAGGGAAGAGATTGTTCAGGCATGATAATAGTCACAGTTTCACTTGGTGTTAAATCGCGGTATGCAATTTAAAGAGAGACATAGTTTACCCTGTTTATTCTTTTACTACTCAGGAGTCTTTAGCGGTATCTTATTTCCACGTGCGCCTTGAATTCCTCCCGTATGAATTACCACGCACCTTTCGTGAGATTGAAAATACCCCGATTGAATTAATTTACGTAGAGCAAAAAAAACCTTTCCGCTATAAACTTGTTCAATGGGAACCACGCTCTGTTCAGAAAATTCTCGACAAAATTGGCTTAATTCAGGGGAAACTTTGCCGTAACCACCGTGATGAAAATTGGTTAGTAATTGGTAATTTTGATAGGCTGGATAACCGGCCTGTTGCAATAGTCGGGCAATCTCTCCATGCAAATAGTCGGCATTTTTGAGCACCGCAATGCCAATTACTCGACTGCAGCCTTTTAAGCCGGCTAACAATCCTGCCAGAGTAGCGCCTGTTCCACAGGCGACTACGATGGCGTCGGGTATAAATTTCAATTCATCAATTAGTTCACCGATAATCTCCGCGACACCATGCAAAGCGGCGGGGTCGCTACCGCCTTCCGGTAGCCAATACTGATCTGGATGTTGTTTGATCAGACCTGGATCGACCATTGTCTGCCAGTGCCACGGATTTTCACGTAGAGCCCGGTAATTGATTCGGTCGGCGAATTGAATGAGCATTCCCTGAGCACGGCAGTCAGCTAGCGTCAGGCTTTGCATGGCAGTATGTCCGCGCACTAATCCGCAACTTGGAAAGCTTAACTTCGCAGTGGCATATGCTGTCGCATGCAAATGATTAGACCAAATTCCACCCATGGTGATTACTAACGGAAGGCGGTCTGTTTTTTTATATTCTTCTTCGAGCGCTAATAAAGGGAATTTGAGTTTCCGATATTTATTTCCTGACACAAATGGATGGAGTAAGTCATCTCGTTTTATCCAGATAGGCATTCCGAATAGTGAGAAGTTTTCAACGAATTGGCAGGGAGATTTCGAAATTGCATAGCGATCCATAGGAATTTAAACCGCTAACATTTTCCACGTTACGCCGAGCTGTACATCCGATTTCAGCGCAACCAACTGGCGGGATAACGCTAATATTTTTGCATCTTTACGGAGGTTTTCGCCCACAGTATTTTTAAGAATGCCGGCACCGGCCATAATCCCATCAATCGTCCCGTATGCTTGTAATAATCTGGCTGCTGTTTTTATGCCAATTTTAGTAACGCCTGGAATGCCATCAGTAGGGTCTCCAGTTAATGATAACAAATCGGCTAACTGGTCGGGTCGAACACCAAATTTTTTTTGTACCCAAATGCTATCATGCCATTCGTTTTTAAAATGATCCCAAACGACCGCTCCTTGTGCAATCAGTACATGCAAATCTTTATCGGTGGACGCGATGATCGCCTCGCCGCGTCTTTCAGCCAACCATCGAATAATCGCTGTACCGATTACATCGTCGGCTTCCACTTGCGGGATATTTAGTACTTTGATGGGGCACCGTTCCAGCTCCGAGAACAACCTTGCCAAGGATAGACGCAACTCGGCTGGCATGGGTGCCCGAAACTCTCGATATTTTTCATAGAGCGCATGACGCCAGGTTTTACCGCCGTAATCAAAGGCAGCGAGGATATGAGTCGGATTGTGTTCTTGACGAAGTTTCTGAAATGCTGATAACGAAAAACGCAAAGTAGTCTCGGCTTTCTCAGGCGAGTCAGGTTCTGGGTTGGCCTCATAAATGCGGCGGACGATATTCAGGCCATCAATGGCGAGTAGCTTACCCATACTTATTCTGCGAATATTTCAAAACAATCGCCATCACTTAACGAAAATCCTTTCAAAAATTCTGAAGCCGGCAGTCGTTTACCTCCTGGTTTTTGTAATGTTAATAAGCGTAAAAATTCTTCTCCACATGCAATCAATAAAGATTGGTCCTGCATGATGAGCTGTCCGGTTTTAGCCGATAATGGACCGCTTGTCACCTCAGCGTTCCACAATTTTAAGATCACACCATTTAGAACGCCATAAGCACCAGGAAAGGGATTGAACGCACGAATCTTCCTTTCTAATACACGTGCAGGTTGAGCAAAATCCAGTGCAGCTTCTTGTTTACTAATCTTGCTAGCGTAAGTAACTCCCTCAGCGGGTTGTGGAGCTGCAATTAGCCTGCGTAATCTACGTAAAGCATCTACCACCATTTCAGCACCCAGTACCGCTAATTTATTATGTAGCGTCATCTGATTATCGTCACTAGCTATATGTATTCGTTGCGTCGATAGCATCGCACCGGTATCTAATCCGGAATCCATTTGCATAATCGTGATACCGGTTTCGACATCTCCCGCTTCAATTGCACGATGAATCGGCGCAGCACCTCTCCAACGAGGCAATAACGAAGCATGAATATTCAGACACCCAAGCGGTGGAATAGTTAAGACTGATTCCGGTAGGATCAGTCCGTAGGCTGCGACTATCATCACATCATGCGGGATTTCTTGCAAAAGGTGATGTGCTTCTTGTGCTTCTTGTGAATAGTTACCATCCAATCGTAATGATTTGGGTTGGGAAATAGGCAGGTGGTGCTGCAAGGCAAACTGTTTTACTGCAGAAGCGCTCAGCTGCATGCCGCGTCCTGCGGGCCGATCTGGTTGAGTGAGCACTAAGACGATTTCATGACCTGCGGCATGGATCGCTGCTAGGGCAGTGGCAGCGAATTCAGGCGTGCCGGCGAAAATAACTTTCATAAGAGACCACGTTTGATAGCAGGCTTTTTAGTAACATCCGTATCAATATTGCGTTCGTTATTGCGTTCCATCTGACGCGCTATTTGGCGCTCTTCTTTCAACAGTCGGCTTTTAATCCGATTTTGTTTCAACGGCGATAAATACTCCACAAAAACGGTGCCTTTTAGATGATCTAATTCGTGTTGCACACAAACTGCTAATAAGCCCTCTGCACGGAGTTCAAATGGATTCCCATCGACGTTAAGAGCGCGAACTGTTACTTGCGCTGGCCGCTCCACTGCACCATATATGTCGGGCACCGACAAACATCCTTCTTCATAAACAAATTTTTCTTCACTCTGCCAGACAATTTCCGGATTAATAAAAACGCGAAGTTCATTGCGCGTGTCAGAAATATCTATCACTACAAGTTGGATATGTTCATCCACTTGCGTGGCGGCTAAACCAACGCCAGGAGCGTTGTACATGGTTTCGGCCATATCAGTGACTAATTTTTTTAGGCGTGCATCAAAACTCGTCACTGGTCTGGCGATTTTATGTAGACGCTTATCGGGATATCTGAGGATGGTGAGGGTGGTCATAGGACGAAATATAATTGATGGGGCATATTCAACATAAGAAAAATTTGCAAATAACCTGAGGCGACCAGTCACCGTTTCCAAACTAAGCAACTTGATAAACTACTTAATGCTTATCCTCGGTCCGGTTTTTCTTGCCAGTTCAACGATTTGTGTGCAGAATTTGCGTCGAATTTGCCCTCCAAAGTTTATCGCGCTAATTGGACCGCAAGGATTTCACAAACAACCTCAATGAAAAAACGCAATGGAAAATAAAGTTAAAAAGTTTAGCACACTCGGGTGGTTTTCCGGCTTATGCCCATTATTATTATGCTCACTAATCAGCGCGCCAGCGATCAGCTTACCCATCGTTAATGCGACTGATTCTGCATCCGGCAATTTTAACGCAAAGGCAACTCCCTGTTCGTTTTTAGCCAATGCACCCGATCAGCACGTGGTTGTTCAAGGCGATACATTGTGGGGTATTTCTCGATTATTCGCAGAACATCCCTGGTGCTGGCCGTCTATCTGGGGAATGAACCGTCAAGAGATAAAAAATCCTCATTGGATCTATCCGGGCCAAACCATCTATTTTGATCGTGTTGCTAAAAGATTGCGACTTGGAAAACCCCTTGATCAGGCAGATGCAGAAACTGTTCCCAGTATACGCCTATCTCCAAAGATACGAAGCGAACCTTTACCGAGCAATGCAATTACCACCATCCCTGCTAATGCGATTGGACCGTTTTTATCGCAACCTATTCTTTTCGAAAAAGATGAATTGGCCAATGCGCCGCACATTGTCTTAGCCAACCGCAGCCATATTAATAGCGTTAAATCTGAGAAGACTTATGTAAAGGGGGATCTTCGTGATCTCACTGATTTTCAGGTCTATCGGCCTGCCACTCCCTTAATTGATCCTGAAACTAAAGAGCTGCTTGGATACGAATATACCTATGTCGGCAGTGTAAAACTAACTAAAAAAGCGGCAGCTGCCAAGGAAGCGCATACTTTTCTTGTCACCAACGCAAAAGAAGAATTGTCTGTCGGTGACCGCTTATTGTCTGTTCCCCTGACTGAAATTACCAATTACGTGCCGCATTCGCCAAATAATAAGTTAAACGGTCGCGTTGTATCGGTTTATGGCGGTGTTGCGTTAGCCGGACAAAATCAGACAATCGCAGTTAACCTTGGCTCAAAAGACGGAATAGATGTGGGAACTGTCCTGAAAATGTATCGTACTGGTAAAACTGTTGTCGATAAGCTGGATAATAATGGTCTGGTCCAGATCCCGAATGAAGAATACGGTACGCTATTTATTTATCGTGTATTCAACAAAGCTTCTTATGGACTCATCATGGGTATAGCAGATGCTACTCGTGTTGGCGATACAGTCAAGTCACCAGAATGAGACCTCGGCATCCCCCACTGCGCGAGCCAAATACAGCGTTGCGTGTTGCTCGCAAGCCTTATGCACCCCATACATTCCGGTTGAGCTCCGTGCGCCTTGTCTTTAGCTGGCTCGCAACGATTGTGCAGAGGTTTCTGCATACGGTTTCCGGTAGTTCATCAATATTAATTAATATAACTTGACGGACTACGGCATGTCAGAAATAAATAGCTGGATACGATTAACCTCCACCGACGGCATTGGATGTGAGGCCGCAAGAAAATTACTAACGACCTTCGGTTTGCCTGAAAACATCTTTTCTGCTTCGTATCAAGCATTAAGACAAATTGTTTCCGAGCGGCAAGCAAATGCACTTATCGCGCCACCGTCTAAAGAAACCTTAGCAATAATTGAGCGCACAAATTATTGGTGTACAGAAAAAAATAATTTCTTTGTCACCTTAGCGGATCAGAATTACCCTGCTCAGTTGCTTGAGATCCCAGATCCGCCTGCTGTTTTATATGTAAAAGGAAATATCGATTTGCTTAAGAGCACGTCGATCGCCGTGGTTGGCAGTCGCAATGCAACGGCACAAGGCATAATTAATGCGGAACAATTTTCCAGCAGTCTGAGCCGGTCCGGACTAACCATTACTTCCGGGATGGCGTTAGGCATTGATACTGCGGCACATTTAGGAGGGCTGGCATATACAGGCTCGACCATTGCCGTCATTGGAACTGGAGCTGATATTGTCTATCCGGCGCGTAACCGCGGTTTAGCTCACAAAATAGCAGAACAGGGCTGTATTGTGAGCGAATATGTATTGGGTACGCCTGCTATCGCATTTAATTTCCCCCGACGCAATCGATTGATCTCCGGATTATCCCAGGGTGTATTAGTTATTGAAGCTGCCGTGCAGTCAGGATCATTAATTACTGCGCGAATGGCATCGGAACAAGGTCGGGATGTTTTTGCTATTCCAGGTTCCATTCATTCTCCGCTCGCTAAAGGTTGCCATTTCTTGATCAAACAGGGTGCCAAATTGGTGGAAACTGCTGAAGATATTTTGTTGGAATTGCGTTTGGATCATCTAAGTAAAAAGCTCACCAAATCCAATCCTGTCTCAACGCTACCCTTGTCATCTAACGAAGATTCTTCGCCCCTCCTTACCGATATGGGGTACGACCCAATTCATCCTGACGTCTTGGCGGAGCGTAGCAATATAGATAGCGGTGAATTAAGTGCTAAGTTACTTATGTTGGAACTAGATGGTCTGATAGAAATAGTCCCTGGTGGACTTTATCGTCGGGTGATACGCTAGTAAAAATTAGAATTTAGAGCGTGTACATTACAAATTTGCATTATCATGAGCGAAATTTAGTACTGCATCGTACGGCTCACCGGTGCTGCTCACCTCCATTGCTTCACTATTGATCGGCTGCGACTTCGCCTTTACCTGAGAATAAACTATGACCAAGACTCTCATTATTGCTGAAAAGCCTTCTGTCGCTAATGACATTGCCAAGGCTATAGGTGGCTTTACGAAACACGATGAGTACTTTGAGTCGGATGATTATGTTTTGTCTTCAGCGGTTGGACATTTATTAGAAATTACGGTACCCGATGAATATGATGTCAAACGGGGTAAATGGAGTTTTGCTAACTTGCCGATGATCCCGCCCTATTTCGGATTACGTCCAATTGCCAAAACGGAATCTCGCTTAAAAGTTTTATCAAAGCTCATTAAACGTAAAGATGTTACTGCCTTAATTAACGCCTGTGACGCCGGTCGTGAAGGCGAGTTAATCTTTCGATTAATTGCTCAGCATGCCAAAGCCAAACAGCCGGTTCAGCGGCTTTGGTTGCAATCTATGACACAAAATGCAATTCGCGACGGGTTCTCTCGCTTGCGTTCGGACACGGAAATGATGCCATTAGCAGATGCAGCACGGTCGCGCTCGGAAGCGGACTGGCTCATCGGCATTAATGGCACGCGTGCCATGACAGCTTTTAACTCTAAAGAGGGCGGATTTTATCTAACTACAGTTGGCCGCGTCCAAACGCCCACATTATCAATTGTGGTCAGGCGTGAGGAAAAAATCAAACAATTTGTACCGCGTGCTTTTTGGGAGGTACGTGCTGAATTTGTTTGTGCAGCGGGTATCTACGAGGGCCGCTGGCTGGATCATCACCATAAAAAAAATGAACTCGATCCTGAGCAGCGCGCCGAACGTTTATGGAGTAAGGCAGCAGCAGACTCCGTGGTTACCGCTTGCCGCAATAAGATCGGCACCGTCACCGAAGAATCCAAGCCGGCAACGCAATTGGCACCCGCCTTATTCGATCTAACCAGTCTGCAGCGTGAAGCTAATTCTCGTTTTGGTTTTTCTGCTAAAAATACGCTCGGTATCGCCCAGGCACTGTACGAAAAGCATAAAGTATTAACTTACCCACGAACGGACTCGCGGCATTTGCCCGAAGATTATTTGCCCACGGTGAAACAGACATTAGACGTTATCTCCGAGAACAGTAATTATCAGCAATTTTCCTCAACTATTTTGAAACAAGGTTGGGTTAAGCCAAATAAGCGGGTTTTTGATAATACCAAAATTTCCGATCACTTTGCCATTATTCCCACTACACAAGCGCCCAAAAATTTATCGGAACCAGAACAAAAGCTTTATGATTTAGTCACGCGACGCTTTATGGCCGTGTTTTTCCCAGCTGCTGAATTTCAGGTTACCACACGCGTCACCGAGGTTTCCGGCCATCATTTTAAAACCGAAGGCAAAGTCATGACTAAGCCCGGCTGGTTGGCCATTTATGGAAAACAAATGGCCACGAATAGCGAAGAAAATGGCACGCTGGTTCCCGTTGCAAAAGGGGAAACGGTTAAAACTGAATCGGTTCAGGCGCACGAATTAGTTACCAAACCGCCTGCGCGTTATACGGAAGCAACGCTTTTATCGGCGATGGAAGGCGCGGGTAAATTGTTTGACGACGATGAACTGCGGGCCGCTATGTCTGGTAAAGGCTTGGGTACCCCAGCTACGCGCGCTACGATTATTGAAGGATTGCTGACGGAACATTATTTGCTACGCGAAGGACGTGAACTACAACCCACCGCCAAAGCTTTTCAACTCATGACCTTGTTACACGGATTAGGCGTAGATGAACTCACTTCTCCAGAACTTACGGGTGAATGGGAACATAAGCTGTCGAGAATAGAAAAAGGGCAAATTAGCCGCGAGGAATTTATGCGAGAAATTGCGCAAATGACGCAAATCATCGTTAAGCGCGCCAAAGAATATAATAACGATACCATCCCCGGTGATTACCACACATTAACTACCCCTTGCCCCCATTGCGGTGGAGTTATAAAAGAGAATTACCGTCGTTTTGCTTGCACCCAGTGTGAATTCAATATGTCGAAAACGCCCGGTAGTCGTCAATTTGAAATTGTCGAAGTGGAGGAATTGTTAGCTAACCGCCAAATTGGTCCATTACAAGGATTTCGTTCCAAAATGGGTCGCCCCTTTGCTGCGATTCTTAAGATCGTACCAGACGATGAAGGAACCAACCTCAAGCTTGAGTTTGACTTTGGGCAAAACCAAAATGATGAAAATGCCGAGCCGGTTGACTTTACCGGCCACCCGGTTTTAGGTCCTTGCCCCAAATGCGGATCGAACGTATATGAGATGGGATTAACTTATGTATGCGAAAAAAACGTTGAAAAACCCAAAGCCTGTGAGTTCCGTAGCGGTCGTATTATTTTGCAGCAAGAAATTTTGCCGGAACAGATGATAAAATTACTGAACGATGGTAAAACAGACCTCTTCCCAGGTTTTATCTCGCAACGTACCCGTCGCCCATTCAAAGCGTTTTTAGTTAAAGCCAAAGACGGCAAAATTAGTTTTGAATTCGAGGAACGCAAGCCGAAAGCAGCGGGGGCTAAAAAACCTGTTAAGAAGACGACGGCGAAATCAAAAGTGGCGGCCTAATGTCGTTTGAGACCTACATTTACGAGATCTCTACACAGGATACTGGGCTACGCTGGGTAGAGCTCGGATAGTAGGCTGTGCAGAAAATTCTAAAATACGATGTAACACAAGATTATTTACGCAATACAATTAATCCGTTTCAACGTGAATAAAAAAGCCGATCATTGATCGGCTTTTTTATTCACAAAATTATCATTTTGCGACAATCGTGTCGGCTGGCACTTTGACTTCAGGCTCTTTGAAATTTCCCCCACTTTGATTAGCCATATACACCACAGCACGTGCTACTTCAATGTCGTCCAGATCCGCATTACCGCCCTTCGCTGGCATAGCATTTAGTCCATTCAACGCATTACCAACCACTTTATCGTAACCGGTCTTAAGACGTGGAGCCCACGCGCCAACATCGCCCAGTTTAGGCGCGCCCGCAACGCCAGCACCATGACATGCTACGCACGTTGATTTGTAAATTTCTTCGCCGGAAAGCAGTTGTTTCGGAGCGCTGGCATCTTTGAAAGTATAGCCCATATCAGAAATTGGCTGAATACGTGCCGCAATGGCTTCCGGTGTTTGCGCATCCGAACCCGCATTGGGTAAAAAGCCAAAAGTGACAAATTTCACCAATAGCACAATAACAATAATAGGTGCAACAAATGCAGCTAAAATAGCAATAATCAATTGTTTTGGCGTTTTTATTGCTGATTCGTGTTCGTCGTGTGCATCACTCATAATTATCTCAAACCTATTTTAAGAATCTGTGCATGGCTCTTTTCGTTCTTTGCACAACATAGCATTTACGAAAAACATTTGGTTCGTTGCGCAAAGCGAGATTATAGAGCCAAAGCAAATTGTTTGGAACTGGAAATACGATACCTAAGCTATAAAATATTGTTTGGCCTGGGCCTAATTACTGGAAGGTTAACCAAACAGCTAATCACTATTTTGGCTTATAATGCGCCACCGCTGTATCGCTGTTAACCTCTTCATTCCAATGCGACCGTCTTCCAACGGATAGGATACGAGCCTCCGAAGCTCGCAATACAGGTTCGATTCCTGTCGGTCGCACCAGTCTCCACTATTAACAATAGTTAAGGTTTACCCAAAGCATCCTTCCTTTCTGTCACGCAATAAATGACAATCAACTACCATCTTTAGAGGGAAACTTAGCCATTCTGCCTTTTGAAATCGACAATCTCCGTCTGTCAAGGTCGCTACTTGTGGAAATTACGTATACCAATTAAACCAATGTAGAACTATTATTACTAACGTATAGCTTCTGTAGAGAGAGGGTGATCTAATTTGATTCAGTCACTATCTATACAATATGAGTAGCTTGCTTGAGATTAGAAACAATTGATTGTTATCCCATTGTCGTAGAAATCTTTTAACAAAAAAATGTTGTTAAAAAGAATGCGGGCATGAAAAAAGAAAGATCAGTTTTATTTAGAAGTTAGTACCCGGTAGGGTATCGGATGCTTTTATAGCTTGTTCTAAAACAGGATATAAACGTAAGGTTATGTATGTTCCACGTACGAAAACAAAAAAAGGTGTTGTCATGATCAAAAAAACCGCTGTGGCCGTCTTAATAACAGTATTAAACTATTCAATTTTTATAGCAGCGTCTGCTGCGGCATCAAGTAATGAATTTAGAGGGCCAGTTTCTGTAAAAGGTAAAGCATTTGTAGATGCTCATGGAAAAAGATTTATGGTGCGAGGTGTAGCCGTCGCTAATTCAAAAGATGCTTCTGATGACCATGTATATGACATGCTTACGGATGATAATTTCTCAGAGGAGTTCGAGAAAAAAATTCTCCCGCGGTTAAAAGAGCTTAATGTTAACACGATTAGGGTCTACAACATTGACCCCACGAAATCACACGACAAGGCCATGAAGGCCTTAGAAAATGCCGGTATTTACCTTACTTTGGAATTAGCCTCCCCAAAACCTGGTGAAAATATTAACCGGATTACTCCAAAATATACGCTCTCTTTATACCAGCGATATATCGCTGTTATTGACGCTATGAGTAAATATGAAAATACGTTAAATTTTAGTCTTGGTAATGAAGTGGTTTTCCCGGGTCTTATTCTTTCTGAGGTTGCAGCTAAATGCAATCCATCTAAAGGGGGAGATCAAGAAGCTGCGGGATGCGTTGATCTTGCCAACGATGCGATAAAGGGCGATGCTGCTGTTCTCAAGTCGTTAGCCAGGGATATGAAAGCATATATGAAGAGCAAGGCGAAAACCAAAGGATATCGCGAAATTCCTGTTGGCGTCGCTATGCAAGATACACCAAGTTCTCAGTGGAAAGGTCTTACGACTACTAGTACCGTTGCTCAGTATTATGCCTGCGGTAAGAGTCCTAGTCAGCGACTGGACTATGTGGCCTTAAATGCATATAGATACACTAACGAATCGACTAACGTTGCGCAGTATATGGGAATTTTGGAAGACTACCATTTAGACAAAATGCCTGTGCCTTTTTACTTATCCGAAACCGGCGGAGGCAACAGACCTTCTGCCAGTGTGGAGCGTGATTGGGCTATTATTAGTTGGAATTACGGTTTGTTAGGTAATTTGGCCTCGCCAGGCACCGAGGAAATAGCTAGAAAATATGTCGACAATTTATCAGGCGAAATCGCTTTTATGCTTTTGAACTGGAAGGAAAAAGCGGGGCTGTATGATCTTGACCGTATCGCCGGCAGAGAAATTCCGTTTGAAGGCATGACAGATTTCGGAGGCGCTAAAAAACTTGCGAAACAATTTGAGGCCGTTAAAGCGATCGATTTACCCTTCCCTTCCGGGCCTCAGACAATAGCTTGTCCTGATAACTTTGAACCGCCTTTATTGCCTAACCCAGCTTCTGGTACGAAAATTAGTGTAAGGATAGATAAAAATTTTAAAGAAAAAGGAATTGTTGTTCAAAGCGGAACGGTAATTAAACACTTGGAGAATAAAGATAAGGTGGAGGTTGAAGTTTTAAAAGATAAGGAAATGTTATTACAGACTTCTGCCCCCAATTACTTTACCGTTTGTAAAGTTCCTCAAAACAGTTTAAGAGAGGGAGATACTATTTCGGATCCCGCTAAAGAGTGGGGAGGAAACTGTCTTATTAATGATAAATAACTGAATAAAATGCTAAATGTTTTTAAAAAGTACGAGAAGTATCAACTTTCTAGGCAGTCGCCCCGGTCTCAAAAAGGTGACTGCCCGTTCGGTTTATTTAATCGTTTTTTATAGTTTTTATAAGGCAAGATAATTGGGGAGACTACCGTATCCCAGGCTGACGCAAAAATCAACTAGAGGGGTGCAAATTTTGTCTGATTTGCAGGGCCGATAATTAGGCATGACACGCAATCCAGTGAGTCGGCAACGAGAAGGTGTTCATACAGTTGTCTATTCAGAAAGGATGGGTTATTGGAGCAAGTTATGCCATTTTTCAATACTTCAATTACAGATTTTTAAAGTCTGTCCGGGAAATTCTAGCAGCAATTTATCCAAATTAGTTTTTTCCGCGCCATTCACGTCTTTAAATTTTAAACTAAACCTATTTAATAAGGCATTGCGCGCACCTATCTTTGCGCTTCGGACACCCTTAGCGGCTAATTTTGCCAATAACTGTTTAGCCGATTCTGCGGATGAAAAAACACCCAATGAAATCCCCCATTGCAAATCAGGTGGATCCTGAACAATGTAAAAGGCGGATACGCCTAACCGCCTTAATTCGGCCGCTTTCTTATCCGCGGCTTCTTTGCTACCTAACGAAGGAATAAAAACCATGGTGGTAGTAGTGTCTGGTACGCGATGGCGTGACTGGCGGTTGCCAAAGGATAAAGATTTTAATTTGGCCTCTACGTGTTTTACCTCATTTTTTTTAAAAGTCCCCCATTCTAAGCAGGCGATAACATCTGGATGAGTTGCTTCATTAACCGCTGAACCCGCTGCGGGTGCAA
The DNA here is from genome assembly GCA_021155915.1 of Solimicrobium sp. Classification (GTDB taxonomy): domain Bacteria; phylum Pseudomonadota; class Gammaproteobacteria; order Burkholderiales; family Burkholderiaceae_D; genus Solimicrobium. The sequence continues at coordinate 63,149 of JAJNBE010000008.1, forward strand.
GAGCCGTCTCTGCTGGGATAAGTATTAACTGTTGACCATCTGGCTGTAGTGATAATCGTTGAGGTTGATGTGATTCTGCTATCGGATCTACCAAATAGCCCCATCCCAAAGCGAAGAGCAAGATATTCGCAATGAATAAACAGATAAAAATAAATTTCATGAAATCACCTGTAGCCCAATGAGTACTAAATTATCCACAAGCTTGTGCGGAATTCTTAAATTGGGAGTGATGTACTTTGCCCCCCCCCCAGACATAACACAAAGCAAATCATTATTTAGTGTCCGCGCAAACTCACGTACGGCATATTCAATTGCGCCGACCTGTGCGGTTAAACAACCGCTCACCATTGCCATCTCAGTGTGGTCAGCAAAGTGCGCTGCCATCACGGTATTTCCTGCTACGGTAGGAAGCTGTGCTGTATTCTGACTCAGCGATTCCGCCATTAGCTTTATTCCCGGGATAATCAAGCCTCCGAGAAAATCACCTTCCGCGGTAATTGCATCGATAGTTAATGCTGTGCCGCAAGTGGCGATAACTAATGCCTGGTCTGGAAATAAGGCGCGCGCTGCAATGGCAGCTGCAAATCGATCACTACCCAGCTGGGCAGGGAATCGGTACTTGTTGTTTATGCCAGCTCTTTTTTGTTCGGGAATAAACCATTCTAGCGCATAATTTTTATCCTGAAAGGAACGCATCAATAAATAGCACAACTGTTCGCGCAAAGCTCCGCCAGCGACGTTGGAGACCACAACACGCCTGACTGGTAAGTTATTCCAGGGAGAATTGGCGTCTAAGAATTCCTGGTGAGTGAACGAATCCATTTGCAGCCACTCACCTAACTTTGGCGCTTGAATGGGATCAAGCAAAGCCCATTTGATTCGAGTATTACCGGCATCAATTAATAGCAGCATAGAATCCTTAGATAAATCGATATTTCATCGTAATCTCAATGACACATTCCCCGCCATGACTGGCCACACAACACCATGCCGATCTTGTAATAATAAGCATCCTAAATTATTTACCCCGAGTGCAATGCCTTGTTGAATAATTTTATCTTGATCAACTATACAGACTTGCTGACCTGCGTAAGCATGTAGACTATTCCAGGTCGGCAAAAAAGTGGAAAGCCCAGAACGTGAAAACTGTTGTAAGCATGAGATGAGATGAGTGATCAAGACGGCTAACATTTCGTTCCTGTCCATCTGTGCTAACCAAATTGCATCTGCTACGGGCTGGCCGATCTCTTGTTCTAATTCCTTCGGGATCAGCAAATTTAACCCGACGCCGATAATTGCCCAAGTGCGGTCAAGATAAGAAGTCGTTTCAATTAATACGCCGGCTAATTTTTTTCCCTCACGTAACACATCATTTGGCCATTTCAGTTGTACAGTAACGCCCATACTAGCCAATGCCTTAGCCAATCCGACACCAACAGCCAAAGGCAGCCCCAGCAACGCTTGGGGCTTTTCTAAAAAAGGCCAGGCTAAAGAAAAGGTTAGCGAGGATCCCGGTACCGGTGAACTCAACCAATGCCGACCTGCACGCCCCCGACCTGCCGTCTGAGTTTCGGCAACCAATAAGGTTGGGCTGCCAAGAGTCGGAACTCGTGCCATTAAATCGGTATTTGTTGATTCTGTTTGCAGGATGACTTCGATTGTTAACGGTTTTGTCGAGGTTGCACAACACGCAGCAATTTTTTCTGCATTCAACAGGAAATGGTTTTTGGACATGATGCGCATTGTAGCTTGATGGCAAAACAGTTGCTGCGGTTTGAATAATATTTCTGCTATTCTGCCTTAACACATACTAGTCAATTTTCTTATACCCATCAATAAAATAGGTCTGAGAAGAAAGCATTAAGCGATTCGTACACATCATCTGAGGAGCTTCTCGGACAAAGCTACGGATTGATCGGGCGGGTTTTTAGATCGAATGAATAAGTTTATTCGTCTCACAAAAGGGTGGCATCAGACTTGTGTTGACTATTAATTTCCTGTCTAAGGTTAGCTAAATTAACTCCTTACTGCGGCTCTCTACACTTTTACGATCTCTCTGAAGCTTTGCTTCTGTGTGCGAAAGACGGTAGGTATAAGTCCTTTTCTATTGAGAGAAAGGGACTAACCCCCCACTGTTCAGCAGAGGCGAGCTAGCGTATATTGCTGTTTCTATTGCTGTGTTAGCTGTTGGTCCCCTTCAGAATTTAATGGTTGTTCTTCGTGTATAGGTGATTGTTCGTTCTCTTGGTGCGGTGATGACTCCTGAGCCTTGTTTTCGGATTGCTGTTCAACCGGCTGCTTTTGTTGCAAATCCTCACGCCCTGCCCGCTGCTGTTTTTCTAAAGTTAGCTCGTCCACTTGTTTTTCTAATTGAGAGATTCGTTGCTGTTGCACTTGCTGTTGCTCACTCTGTTTAACTAGTTCGTTTATTTTTAGTTCTAATTGATGTTTTTCTTGCTCTAACTGCTTCACTTTCTTATTCGCTACGGCGTATTCTTGCTGTTTCTCTTGAAAAGATATATTTAAATTCGTTAGTTTTTCTTTTTGTTCTGTCAATTCCTTATTTTTTTCCTCTAGCTGTCTGTATTGCTGAGCTAGTTCTTCAGCCGCTTTTTGTGCTTTTTTTAACTGTGCTTTTAGCTTGTCGTTTTGTTCAACTAGCTCTTGCTGCCTCTGAACAAGTTCATTAACCTTTTCCTCCGCGTTGTTCAATTTTGTATTCGCTTCTTTTAATTGTCCCTGAAAGAGTTGAATTTCAGACGTTTTTTTCTCTAACTCTTTCACTAGTTCTAGTGTCTCAATGTTCTCTCGGGGTTGCTGTTTTTCCGATTGTAATTCCGACGTTTTCTGTTGATAAGATAAACTTTGGTCTAATAACTTTTTACGTCGTTGGTGGCCAGGGTTATCTCGACAAAGACTATTGGGCAAAATTTCACCTTGACGCTCAAGTGATTCATTACTCACATAGCTTATCAATTTATCCTTTAAAGCCGCTATCGTCATATTCATCACTGCTGTGTCATCGCCAAATTTTAATTCAATTGCGAAATAACCTACGGGCGTCACAGTCAGCAATTTCCCCAGTGGCTCATCTAGACTATCGCTAATAATTATTGAGTTTCCTTGATATAAAGGAGCTTTATGCGCTACGCATAGGGTATTTGCAATATTCTGATAGACCGTATTTAGTTGGCTCTCTTTTTTCGCAATAATAGTGTTGTGATAGGCAACTTTCTCTACAACCCATTCCCCAAAACTATTTTCAGGCTCTAAAGTGAGGACCCGCCGCTGTTGTTTAGTGCTTTCGCTAATTGAATCCGCCCAAGACTTTAGATAATATTTGGGTCCTTCATTACAGTGATTAGCGCCACGTTTAGCTAAATCTATTTCCTCTTTAGGCCCTAACAATCCTCTTACGATTGAATCTAGAGAAATGTGACATTGCGGCGCAATGCCAGAATTTTTCGTTTCCGCTTCTTTTACTTCGGTGTCTCCTAATGACGCTGAAGATTCTTCGGTGTCATATTCCTCGGGTTTATTGCGGTCCTTATCCAAGTTGGGGATTAAAGTTAACTTGCTTTTAGACTCCTCGCCCTTGGTTGGAGATGTTATGCCGATAGTCTGGCTTTGAGGGTTAGCACTTTGAATATTTTCCATAATATCTTTCCATAAATTGAATAACGAAATTAAAGTATTTCTCAATTCGCAAGCACTATTCACTATTAATAAAAGAATGGCGAAGAATGAGAAGCATGCGCATCAGGAAGGTTCGCAATGTCGTGGTTGGCGTACAGAGGCCAATAAAAATCGCAATTCTCAACGCGTTTTTGTTAATAAAAATCACTCAAGAATAATGATCCGGATGTTTTTAACCGCCGGATTCACTTTTTGCTGAAATGACTTCACGCAGTGTAGATTAAAGTTGTCTCAGGTAAATATTAGGGAAAACCCCCACTGCGCAGTTGAAGTAACCCATTTCCTGCAAAAACACGTGCTTTTAGATTAATAAGTTGTTCGTCTGGCGGCGGTCTTCAACTGGATGGACAATTCTTGATTAGATTGCAGCTTTTCGTGCCTCTGTGAATCCCGTGACGAACTTTGTGGCTGTAGCTTTCCTGCGGGTTGATTTCTTGGATGCTTTACTGGTGTCCGTTGCGGAATTCGTTCCCGCAGCTGCATTTCCCGTGGCCATTGCCCGTACAATTTTGGATAATCATTTTTTTGCTTCAGCAATTCCTCTTGCAGTGTCTGAATCACTTGTTCCACTTCCGCTTGCTGAGCCACTGCTTGTTGGCTTTGCAGGTCCGATTTCGTTTTCAGTTCGACATCCAGTTCTTGTTGCAATTCTGGTAGTATCAGCTTCCCACTCATTTCCATTGGTGGTTCCGAATTAGTAGTATCAGGGGGCTGTTCACATAAGTCTGCAGTTACATAGCGTGCTAATTTTCTTTTCAAATCCTCGATGGTAATTTCAACTACTTCCGTTTCATTGCCAAATTGAAATTCCAGGGTGCTACGACCGACTGTCGTCAAACTTAAAGCTCTTCCTTGCTCATCATTTCTGCCATCGTGAATAATTATTGAATTCCCCATATACAAAGGAGCTCTATGCGCTACGCATAATGCATTAGCAATGCTTCGGTATTGAACGATTAACAGCTCCTCTTTTCCCAAACTGATTTTTGTATGCTTCCTAAGCGTCTTCTCGCAACTTAACACGGCATTGGATTCACGTTTCATGCTGAACGCTTCGCCAATGCTCCATAAAAAACCTTTCCCTAAATCATTGAAGTGAGCAGCACCATACTCCACAGGATCTTTTGTGTCAGGTGCAAATAATCCTCTTATAATTGTTCGAAGCGTGATTACGGATACGGGTTTCGGTTCACCACGGTCTAGTTCAAATGAAGATTCTCTTCTTAATAATTTTTTGTATTCGGTAGAGTCGATAACAGTACGGGCAGTGCTAATAGTGTCGGTAGTGGTGGTGGTACTCGTGGTGTCGGTGGTACTCGTAGTGTTGGTAGTACCAATGACACTATTATTAGATTTGTTAATGTTGGCTGTGAAATTCATAACTATCTTTCTCTACATTTAAAAAAAATTAATGAATACTTACCTATAGCGGATTGCTATCTCATGTGAAGCGCCATTTGGTAAGCAAACTAAAATACATTTTTTCCTACTAGTCATAATCAATAGACAGCGGCGCATGATCTGAAAACCGTTGTTCTTTATAAATAGCCACGCGTTTTGCTTTTTCCGCCATTGCAGGCGTTGTAATATGGTAATCAATACGCCATCCTACATTTTTTGCCCAAGCTTGGCCGCGGTTGCTCCACCACGTATAATGTTCCGCCGCAGGTTCGACACGCCGGAACGCGTCAACATAACCAACGTCGCCAATTACTTTGGATAACCAGGCGCGCTCTTCAGGAAGAAAACCAGAATTTTTCAAATTGCCTTTCCAGTTTTTCAAATCGATTTCTTTATGCGCAATATTCCAGTCGCCACAAATAACCACTTCCCGGTCGCTATTTCTTAATTCGATCAAATGAGCGAGAAATGCCTCCATAAAACGAAATTTAGCGAGTTGACGGTCCTCGCTAGAAGAGCCAGATGGGCAATATATCGACACAATGGACAACTTGCCAAAATCACAGCGTACATAGCGGCCTTCTGCGTCGAATTCTTCATTGCCAAAACCAATTGTAACGGCATCCGGTTTTTGCTTGCTGTATAAGCCGGCCCCCGAATAGCCTTTTTTTTTCGCATAATGAAAATGGCCGTGGTAGCCTATTGGAGCTAAAAATTCGGGTTGCATATCATTTAGTTGCGCTTTTAATTCTTGTACGCATACAAAATCAGCAGATTGAGCACTCATCCACTCAAAAAAACCTTTTTTAGCAGCAGAACGTATACCGTTCAGATTAGCGGAGATTATTTTCATGGTAAGGTTTATAAGTTAAGTACAGTAAGGTTTATAAGTTAAGTACATGTAGCGTCCTAAAACTTGAATAGTGTGGGACGATAGCTATGAGGAAACTGCTTAATTTATTCAGTTTATATAAGCGACGGTAATATACGCGATTTTTAGCGGGCAAGGTAATGCCCATTATTTTAGACGTATAACGCTGAGTGTAACTTGCAAAAATCGCAAAGTTAAATAGCTTCAATTCTTTTAGAAAATGAAAGTCATGAAAAATATCCGTCAAGAATTTATTGATTTCGCTGTTCAAAATGGTGTTCTCTCGTTTGGTGAATTTATCACTAAAGCAGGCCGTAGGTCACCTTACTTTTTTAATGCAGGCTTGTTCAATGAAGGAGCTAACCTAGGTAGATTGGCGCAATTCTATGCGCGGACATTACTAGATTCGGGCGTTGAATTTGATATGTTGTTTGGTCCTGCCTACAAGGGCATTACGTTGGCATCTTCCACGGCAGTTGCTTTGGCTGAGCTTGGGCGCAATGTGCCGTTTGCATATAACCGCAAGGAAGTTAAAGATCATGGCGAAGGTGGCACAGTTGTTGGCGCAAAACTAGCTGGTAAAGTTGTCATCATTGATGATGTCATCTCTGCGGGCACATCCGTTCGTGAGTCGGTAGAACTAATTCGCAACTCAGGTGCTACTCCCTGTGCCGTATTAATCGCTTTAGATCGCATGGAGAGAGCGGGTAAAGATGACGCCCTCTCAATCAATTCAGCCGTGCAGGAAATTAGCAGGACGTATGACATGCCCGTTTTCAGCATCGCTAACCTAACCGACTTATTTGCTTATTTGTCCAGCGGCGAAGCGCGGCAATTTGAGCAGTTCAAGATGGCCGTAAATGATTATCGAACCAAATACGGCACCCATCTTGTATGATGTTGGTTTCAAAAAAGGTAATTTGCTTATGCAAAATCTCAAATTGATCGACCGTCATGGTAAGCCTATTGCAATTGGCGATATAGTTCGTATTGTCGCACTAAGTCCAGAATTTATTGCTAATTTTCCGCAAGAAGACCAAATGTTGATTGATTCGATGGTCGGAAAGTTTTTCAAAATTTACGGGATTGATGAATTTGGTCATCCTTGGGTAAGTAGAGAATGGCACGATGAAGCGGGACTGCTGCAATCGCATATTATTGCGCTGGATCCAGAAGAAATGGAACGGGTTTGATAATCCCCTAATCACTCATAAATTTTCAGGAGCAACTAATGCCTCTTCTTAGCACTGGCCCAAGTCACAACCGGAAAAATTTACTGCCTTTCGTTTATCTGGTTCCAATTTTTTTTCTGGCATTCTGTGGAATAAACCAATCTGCACACGCCATTAATTTGTCGGTGACAGAACAAGAAATTATCACCGCTGTTAAAGAGCATTCAAGTGAGGCGCTTGATTTGCTTGAGAAGAGTGTAAAAATTAATAGTGGAACAATGAATGAAGCGGGGGTGCGCGATGTCGGCCAACTGTTTCGCATCCAGTTTGATCAGCTAGGGTTTAGTACTGATTGGGTTGAAATGCCCCCAGCTATGCACCGTGCAGGACATTTAGTCGCTGAGCGTGAAGGAAAGCAAGGTAAACGGCTGTTGCTGATCGGGCATCTTGATACTGTGTTTGAAAAAGATAGCCCGACCCCGCTCTGGATTCGTCGAGAGAATAAAATTTGGGGGCAAGGAGTTATCGATATGAAGGGCGGTAACGTGGTCATCGTTAGCGCTTTACGTGCTTTACAAAAGGTAGGAGTGTTAAAAGATACCCGCATTTTAGTGGTTCTTAGTGGTGACGAAGAGCAGGTCGGTTCTCCTTTACACATTGCACGTGCTGCCCTTATTAATGCCGCCAAACGAAGCGAAGTTGCCTTAGCATTCGAGAGCATGATGCAGGACGCCAATGGCAATGATGCTGGCACTGTCGGTCGTCGTGCTATTGGTAGTTTTTCACTCAAAGTTTCTGGAAAACAAGGTCATTCATCGCGGATATTTGGTGCTGGAGGCGATGGAGCTATTTATGAAGCAGCACGCATTTTAACTAAATTCCGTGAACAATTAGTGGAGCCCGGTCTCACTTTTAATGTGGGAACTATTCTTGGGGGGACTGAGGTAGTCTATGATAAACAGACCAAAAAGGGAGACGTATTTGGGAAATTTAATGTGATTCCAAAAGTTACGGTGGCAGAAGGAGATCTACGCTATTTAACCCATGAGCAACGTGACCATACTTACGCTCGCATGAACGAGATTGTGGCGCAGCATTTGCACGGTACCAAAGCTGACATTCATTTTCATGAAATATATCCGCCCATGGCACCTACGCCTGGCAATATGAAATTGCTCGACATTTTTTCTAAAGCAAGTAGCGATGCCGGCTTAGGGACAATTAATCCCATTTCGCCATCGTTACGCGGGGCCGGTGATGTGCAATTTGTTGCTCCTTATGTAGACAGCCTAGACGGATTGGGTACGGCTGGAGGCGGCGATCATTCACCTGATGAGTTCATGGACTTGCCGTCGTTAGAACGAGCTACTATTCGTGCTGCGTTGATGATTTTTCGGTTAACCAGATAGTCTCTTTACTCGTTATATAGGGGGATCGGCATTCAAACAATGCCTTTTAGAATTCCTGTAAAATGCGGGGCCGCTTCGTCACTTGGTCGGGGTCCTCTTCAGTGGCTTAGCTACTGCTCTAACCGACTTGAACTCTCATCTGACTTCCAACGTATTAAATATAAATCTGAAGAATTTATTTGGAAACCCTATGTCTCCTACACCCATCGCTTCTGAAATCGCCGCTACGCTTTCTCCAGTGTTGCCTCCGGTTCATCTAGACGACAAATACACTGTCAACAGCGGCATGATCTATCTGAGTGGTGTTCAGGCCTTGGTTCGTCTCCCTTTAATTCAGCGCCAGCGCGATGCGGCGGAGGGGCTAAACACGGCGGGGTTTGTTTCTGGATATCGAGGGTCACCTTTGGGTGGACTGGATCAAACGCTCTGGAAAACCAAAAAACTTCTAGATGACGAGAATGTAAGGTTTGTACCCGGTATCAACGAAGATTTAGCCGCTACCGCAGTATGGGGAACGCAGCAAGTTAGTTTGATTGGCCCAGCTAAGTATGACGGCGTGTTTGCAATGTGGTACGGAAAAGGCCCAGGAGTGGATCGTTGTGGTGACGTATTTAAGCACATGAACCATGCAGGGACCTCTAAATATGGTGGAGTTATCTTGGTCGCAGGTGACGATCATGGCGGATATTCCTCCACACTGCCACATCAGTCGGACCACATGTTTATTGCAGCGATGATTCCGATGCTTTATCCCAGCAACGTTCAGGAATATTTGGATTTGGGTTTGCATGCATGGGCTATGTCCCGTTTTTCTGGCTGCGTTGTCGGCTTTAAGGCGCTGGCTGATACGGTGGAATCTAGCGCGTCGATTGACGCGGACCCATTCAGGTTAAAAATAAAAATTCCCACCGATTTCAAGGTCCCAGAGGGTGGGCTGAATGCACGCTTAACCTCGGAGACCGTCGGGGTTACAGCGCGTGCGCAAGAAGCGTTAATGCAAGATTATAAAATTTACGCGGCATTAGCCTATGCCCGTGAAAATCAACTCAACCATATAACGATTGATAGCCCTAATGCCAAGTTGGGCATTATCGCTTCCGGTAAATCGTATTTAGATGTGTTGGAAGCATTGGAAGAATTAGGTATCGATGAGAAATCTGCTGCAGAAGTCGGTCTTCGCCTTTTCAAAGTTTCTATGCCGTGGCCATTGGAGCCCGACGGTGTGCGCGAGTTCGCACGGGGTTTAGACGAGATTTTGGTGGTGGAAGAAAAACGCCAGATCGTAGAATACCAACTCAAAGAACAACTATATAACTGGCGCGACGATGTCCGACCACGTGTGATTGGCAAGTTCGATGAAAAGGGCGAATGGGTGCATCCACGTGGTGACTGGCTGCTGACTTGTAAAGGTGATTTTGCGGTGGCTCAAATTGCACGCGTAATTGCTTCGCGTATTGCACGCTTCCATACCAGCGATTTGATTAAGGCTCGCTTACTATTCTTAGAAGCGAAAGATGTCATACTCAAAAAAACCATCAATACGCCGGTACGGCCGGCGTATTACTGTTCAGGTTGTCCCCACAATACTTCAACTAAAGTTCCCGATGGCAGCTTAGCGTTAGCTGGGATTGGTTGTCACATTATGGCAACTGCTATCTACCCTGAGCAAAATAAAACCACCACTCACATGGGTGGTGAAGGCGCACCCTGGATAGGGCAGGCGCCATTTTCAGAGTTACCGCACGTGTTTGCGAACTTGGGAGATGGGACCTATTTCCATTCTGGTTATTTGGCGATACGTGCTGCAATTGCGGCAAAAGTAAATATTACTTACAAAATTTTGTATAACGATGCCGTCGCTATGACCGGCGGACAGCCAGTTGATGGCATTATTAGCGTGGCATTGATCGCTCAGCAAATGGCTGCGGAGGGGGTTCAGCGGATCGCGATAGTCACCGACGATTTAAGTCGCTATAAAGACCGCTCCGGCTTGCCGGACTGCATAACGTTGCACGACCGTAGAGATATGGACGCGGTACAACGCGAATTGCGGCAAGTAAAGGGCGCCTCTATTCTCATTTATGACCAGACGTGCGCAGCAGAAAAACGCCGTCGCCGTAAAAAAGGTCTTTATCCGGATCCCGCAAAACGTTTATTCATTAACGAAGCAGTATGTGAAGGCTGCGGCGATTGCGGTGTGCAATCTAACTGTGTTTCTATTCTACCGCTGGAAACGGAGCTGGGAAGGAAACGTGAGATTGATCAGTCCACTTGTAACAAAGATTATTCCTGCGTCCAAGGATTTTGCCCCAGCTTTATTACCGTTGAAGGCGGTAAATTGAAAAAATCAACAGCAGGTACTCCGCAGCACGACTATTTTCCAACGTTAGCTGACCCGGCATTACCCGAGTGTAAGGTCGCCTATAATATCTTGTTAAATGGTATCGGTGGAACTGGCGTAATCACTATCGGTGCCTTAATTGGAATGGCCTCGCATCTGGAAGGTAAGGGCGTTTCGGTATTAGATATGACGGGCATGTCACAAAAAAACGGCTCAGTTACTTCGCACATCCGCATCACTTCCCATCCTGGCATACTTCGCACACAACGCATTGCCACTGGCGAGGCGGATTTAGTTTTAGGCTGTGATATTTTAACTACCGGTGCATTTGACGCCATTTCTAAAATGCGTTCAGGTCGCACACGTGCCATCGTTAATATACATCAAACTCCGGTCGGCTCATTTGCGCAACACGCAGATTGGGTTTTCCCTGCAGATGAGGTGCAGGCGCTGATTATGGAAGCGGTGGATGGAAATGCCGAATTCGTCGATGCCACTCAATTAGCAACCGCATTAATGGGTGACTCTATTGCGACTAATTTATTTATGCTGGGCTTTGCGTATCAGAAGGGTGCTATACCGATTTCTGAAGCAGCGTTATTACGTGCCATTGAGTTAAATGGCGTGGCCATCGATTCCAGTAAAAAGTGTTTCTTATGGGGTCGTCGTGCGGCGGTCGATTTAGCCTATGTGAAAAAAATTGCATTGCCTCCACAAGCCATCGTTTTGCATATGCCAGAGAGCCTGGAAAAAGTCATACAGTCCCGTATGGCGTTGCTAACCGACTATCAGAACAGTAAATACGCAGAGAAATATCGCGCATTGGTAATACAGGCCAAGCAAGCCGAAGACAAGCTAAAGCAAGGAAATAAATTTACGATGGCGGTTGCAAAATATGCCTATAAGTTAATGGCATACAAAGATGAGTACGAGGTTGCACGGCTATACACCGATGGTGCATTTACCGAAAAATTAAATGCACAATTCGAAGGCGACTTTAGGATTAAATTTAATCTGGCTCCACCGTTATTTTCTAAAAAAGATAGCGCCGGACATTTAATAAAAACCCAATATGGGTCCTGGATGTGGCAAGCATTTAAGGTCCTAGCGAAATTCAAATCATTACGCGGCACTAAATTAGATATTTTTGGTTATACAGAAGAGCGTAGAGCGGAACGAAAATTATCCGCGCAGTATCAACAAATGGTGCAGGAATTATCTACACACTTGACCGCAGATAATTTGGATGACGCGATTGCTTTAGCCACCTTACCTGAACACGTACGCGGTTTCGGTCATATCAAAGAACAGGCTATGCATAGCTATTATCAGCAGGTTTCATTGTTAAGGCATCATTCGGCTTAGAAGAAAGTATTCGATAAAGTGTTATGTAGGGAGACAAAAAATCTGTTGGTTGATCTCTACAGGGTTATCCCATTAAAAATTTCCGTGCAGAGTTTCTTTAAGTACTGCAATCGAGGGCGAATTTAGTCTCACAAATGCCTCCGCCAGTAATATGAGGGTTTTATTATTTGAAAATGACGAATCTCGAGTTTCCCGTTGTGACGAGGATTTTTTTGCTTGATGCAGCATATAGTGGAGTAACAATGACCGGGCTGTTTTTTTACTACCTTGGAAAATAACGAGCCCGTTCCTTTACCGTTTCAGGGAAGGTTAGGGTGGGTGAAGAATGTTTAACGCCAATAGTAATAAATAGAAACCCATCCAAATCAACCAATAAGTAGGTGTGCCGCAACCGAGACCTTTTTTCACTTAGCGTTCTCATAAAGAGAATTCTATGCTCCTCGTAAGCTATCCAAGCATAATAATGTCTACCTTCGAGTTCAAACACACTTTCCAAGGCAAGATAAAACAGTCATTTTAATATCAGGATTAAATGCATCCGCTGAAAACGATAGAAGCAAAGCTGTTTTCTTCGTTGTTCGTCCCTCAAAGCGTTATACGCTTCGTAGTAATCCTACACGAAGCCCCCCCTCTTCCAACATGCGTCGTTCGATCGTTACGACTCTTATCACGATTCAAAAAGCGGGTTGTTCTAACAGAGGGCCTAGGCACTTGCGAAGAAAGGGTGAAATATTTTTGATGGGACATTCCTATCTGAAATGTACGTGGTTCCTAATAATCACGCGTTTATAGGATAAAGGTTCTGATTTAGTATATTTGAAAATGGGTATTTTGAGATCTTTTTTATTGGCCTTATTTAATACTAATTGTTACGTGTTTTCCTCATTGTGGATTCCCCCAATGGTTCTAAATTCCTTATGAAGATACACTAGCAGTTGCTTAGCAGCTCGGGCTGACTTTAATAAAGCGTTGCCACATTATAAGGACTTCATCCAATGAATTTTATCTCACCCACATTTGCCCATACCTCGTCCTCTCATCCTATTACCTCACCTGCGGTCGCGTCGTTACAGAATATTTGCGATTCAGAGTTTTTTAAGTTAGATAGTGACTTTGAACCACTCAATCCTCATTTTTTTAACGCTCTTGCCCAAGTAAGTGAAGGATCTAAAGAACAAGATCTAATCTACTTGCTGTTATTAAAAAAGCCTGCCATTGAAATAGCGTCTCTGCCTTTTTTTGATGGAGCATGTGAAAAATATACCAACTTAATCGTTCGCGCGTTAGAAGATGTTTTACTTCACGGAAAGACAGAAGAAAAGAAAAGAGCTTGCTATGCCCTATTGAAGGCTACACAAAATGATACGCTGCCAGAATCAATAAGACAAATAGCTAAGATTTTTCTTTTACAATTAATGGGGAAAATGGCACCTATAGACATAGCTGCGATGCGTTTTCCTACTAAGACGTTTGATGAATATACAGATGCAGTAGTCAGTGCGCTGCAGGCAGTCTTAGAAAAAGGTAAGCAGGGCGTAATAACAGCACAAGAAATGCAGAAAGTACGCTGTTCTTTGCTTAGGGCATGTCAAACTAGCGAGCCATCTGAGTCAGCAGCCAAGCTTATTAAAGCGATCCTTATTAAGTTTCTTGCAGTTGCACAGGGAAGGGAAATAATTCTCTCGCCGACAGAGCGCCTTGAGGACGCCTGCAATTTAGATCAAATAATTATCAGTCATTTAGAGAAAGATCTGATCGCCAAATTCACCATTCAATTTTTTGATCAGATTCGTATTAATAAAAATAAGACGGGCAGTTTTTATGGTATCAGTAAGTCAACGCTTGAATCTAACCTCGAGGAATTACGAGTTATATATTCCTATCTAAAAAATAATAATAAGCAAATGGATAACCATCTTATAGACTGTGCCATCGATCTTTTTTTGAAAGAACAGGATCAATTTTTTGATGACGATTTCGAAAAGCCTGATTTCATTTTTCAGATATTGATAGACTTATTTAATGACCCTACCGTCGAAACTGAGGCCCAATTTCTCCTTAAAGTAACTTCTTGTGGTTACCCTAATAGCGATTTTTTGAATTACCTTATTAATACGGCCAGTAATAATCGGCCAACGACGGCATTTTGGTTGGGAAGAATATTTCGTGAAGACTATCAGTATCGCGCTCGTTTTCAGATGAATAAAGGCGAATCGATACGGCCATCTGATATGAAAGCCATAAAATATTTTTATACGGCAGCAATCCAAGGATATATACCTGCAATCGAGGCTCTTCAGAAATTTGCTACGGATAGTCTGGGCGAGGTTAAACCCAAAAATTCGGAAACGTTAATTATGCTCAGCGCTATTATTGATCAGGGTCAAATCGTTGGCTTAAATGATAAAAAATTAGCGATTCCACTGATAGAGCAAGTATATCTAAGAGACGTCAACAGGCAGGTCGGAACTTATAAGATTTGTAACCTTTTTAGGAATAATAAGCTCACCATTGAAGATACATTTATCGAAGCGAAATCATTGATGAATAGTACGCCCCTAATGGGTATAACAATTTTAGAATTGATATCTGAACTGAATCATCATCCATTGGCGGTTGAAGCCAGAGGACTAGTGGACATATGGTTACTAAAACAGGAGAATCAAATTCAATTAATTGATTTTCATCGGCAAAATGTTGAAAACTACTCCTCTTCCAATAAACTCGCTAATGGTGATTCTTTAGCAATAAAAGACGATGTTGACCTTTTAGTCGATAATTATAGAAACCGGATAAATTACTTACAAAAAACTAAGAATCACGGCTATCATTATTCGCTGGATGTTATTGAGAAGCTAGAAGCTATGCTCTGATGAGATAGCTACCCGTCCGGCACGGTTTTGTAATTTATTCTGACGTGGCCTTTCAATAGCCGAGGCGAGCAAAAAGCTGGGGGCCACGCTTTATCTTTCAATATTTGAGCGAAATGTTGAGCTGATCAAGCTTCAACCCCAAGATGTGCTGGCAGCCCCAACTGAGCAAAATGCCTGTACTGCTGCGCCGCATCCGGTTGCTAAGAAGCAGCACTCTGATGTGAGAAGTCTCATTACATATTTCTTAAACCCGCCATTCCGATAGGAATTAAAATGCGCCAAAATTCGCTACTGAAGTATCTTGTCATTCTCATCATTTTAGCTTCTGTTATGGCAGGAATTTGGTACTTTGCTCACCGCCCAAGCGAAAAGCTACCGGAAAATGATGACCCAAATCAAACGTTTGCCGTCGTGGATGCTGCTGATCGCAGTTTTGACGGTCTGCCGGCACTAGCAATAACATTTAGTCTTCCGTTGGATACGGGTAAGCCAGTGGATAAATATGTGCAAGTTTTTTCCATGCCCGATGTGCTTAAGCCCCAACCTACCACTGGCAGTGAATACAACAACCCTGAAAATGATGAAGTCGGTAGAACATTGGTAAGTACCAAGGCTAACGACACTGATATTAGTGGTGGAAAATTGATTGCCGGTGCTTGGGTGGTTGGCGATAATCCACGCATTCTCTATTTCCCACATATCAATCCCCAGACGCGTTATGTTGTTCAGGTAAAAGCGGGTCTTCCATCAAAAATGGGTAAAACCTTGACCAGTGAGGTCCGCTACTCCATTTTGACAGCTCAAGTTTCACCTGCCTATTATTTTGCGAGTAATGGAATGGTGTTACCGGCCAAACAAAGCGGCGGACTCCCGATTGTTACTGTCAATGTGCCTGAAGTGGATGTGCAATTTTTAAAAGTGAAAGATGATCAATTACCGCGTTTTTTGGATCGCGTCATAAATGGAAAAAAACGTGAGACTCTTCCCACTAACGTAGGTGAGCAGGAAGATGCTACCGATAATGCTGCCAACAATGATTGGCTACGCAGCAACTTGCATGGCGCAGTGCAAAGTTATCAACTGGATGATTTACGTCAATTGACCGAAAGCGTCTATGAAGGCCGTTTCCTGACAGAACAAATTAAAAATAAACGCAGTGTCACTTATTTACCCGTGGAGGAGATAAAGGAACTCAAAGGACCTGGTGTTTATGTTGCCGTAATGAGCCAGCCCGGACGATTTCTGTCTGATTTTCAGACTACCTATTTTTATGTGAGTGATATCGGCTTGCATACGCGTTTGTATTCAAAATCAGCAGATACTTTTGTAAGTTCCTTAGCCGATGGAAGCGCTGTGGGCGGAGTTGAAATTTCTTGGCTGGATGAACAAGGAAAAATTCTGGCACGCACCGAAACGGATTCTGCCGGACACGCGACATTTGCTGAGCAACCAAAAAATGCCAAAGTTATTCTCGCAAGAAAAGAGAAACAAATTTCTATGCTAGCGATTAAAGAGCCGGCACTTGATTTGTCAGAATTTATCGTTACAGGAGAGCCTTATAAGCCCATACGTTTATTTGCGTATGCTGGTCGAAATTTATATCGACCTGGCGAAAGTCTGGACGTGTCTGTTGTGGCCCGTAATGCCGATGGCCATAGTGTGCCACAATTTATAAATGTGCCAATTCAAGCTAGATTGAAAGGCCCCGACGGGCGTGAACAATTCAAGGCCGCATGGAGGCCCGATACACGCTATCCAGGTTATTTTCTGCAACGAATAGTACTTCCCGCCGATGCCGCGACCGGCACTTGGACATTAGAACTTCGTGCTGATCCCGCAGATAAAATACCTGCCACTGTCTTTAAATTTGGTGTGGAAGAATTTTTACCGGAACGCATGAAAGTGGCATTGACGAGCAAGCAAGCTTTTCTAAAGCCGGATCAAGATTATACGATTGATGTGGTGGGTACTTATTTATATGGTGCACCTGCGACGGGAAATCGCTTGCTCGGTGCAGTGCAGTTTGAGCGTCAAGCTAACCCACTGGACAAACAATATCCGGGTTTTGAATTCGGTGATGTGAACGAAACTGAGAAAAGAACTCGAAAGGAATTAGAAGAACATATCTTGAATGATAAAGGACAGGCATCCGTTGCTATTGATCTTGCACCAGTTCACAGCCGCCATTCGCCCTATTTAGTCAGAACAACCTTGAGCTTGTTAGAAACTGGCGGGCGGCCGGTCGTGCGTAGTATAGAAAAAGTGGTCTGGCCAGCATCTGTTCTAATCGGAGTACGACCCCTGTATACTACTAACTTTGCACCTGCAAACAGCCCAGTTGAGTTTGAAGTTATCCGTGTTGATAGTGATGGAAAATTGCAAGAAAGTGCAGCAATGCCCGTGCGCTTATTCCTTGAAGACCGCCATTATTACTGGCGTTTTTTAGATCAGGGTGGCTGGCAATCGGGCTTTACTGAGACGGACGAATTAGTCGCAACCAGCAGTGTCAAAGTATCGGGTGATGTACGGGGAAAAATTAGGTTACCGGTGAAGTTTGGTCGCTATCGTTTAGAAATTCTTGATCCCGCCACTAATCAGCAACTCGTGTATCGCTTTTATGCCGGCTGGAACGCACAAGCGGATGAAACGCAGGGAAACAGGCCGGATCGGGTGGCATTGAAATTAGATAAATCTACCTATAACAATGGGGACACGGCGCAATTAACCATTTCACCGCCCCATGATGGACAAGCGTTGATTATGGTGGAGGGCGACCAGGTTATGTGGTTGAAGCGTGTTTCTGTTTCGGCCAAAGGAAGCACAGTATCCATTCCAATCAAGAAAGATTGGGAGCGGCATGATTTATATGTATCTGTCATTGTTTTAAGGCCGGGTAATGAAAATGACGAAATAACGCCAGCGCGAGCTTTGGGTATTGTTCATTTGCCCTTAAATCGATCTGATAGAAGGTTGGAGGTAGCGATAGAAGCGCCGGAAAAAATCAAGCCGGAGACTAGCGTTAACATTAAAATAAAAGTGCCTAATGCAAAGTTAATTAATCCAGGCAAACAAGTTCTAGTAACTTTGTCGGCGGTGGACACCGGCATTTTAGCTATTACGCAATTTCAGACACCTGATCCTTTTGAATTTTTCTTCGGCCGCTTACGTTATGGGGCGGATATTCACGACGTTTATGGCCGATTAATTGAAAAAATGGCGGGCCAAAAAGGCAAATTAAAGTTTGGTGGCGATAACATGCCAAAGCCCGGCAAAAACCTGCCGAAAAAGGCCAAATTGATTGATTTATTTAGTGGCCCGGTCCTTCTAAATGAGCATGGAGAAGCTGAAATTACTTTAAATGTGCCGGACTTTAACGGCACCTTACGTTTGATGGCGGTAGTGAGTAGCGAAGACCGCTTCGGATCAAAAGAACGAGAAATGATAGTAGCTGCGCCTCTGGTTGCCGAAATTTCGACTCCACGTTTTTTGTCGTTGGGCGATAAAGCAATGATTGCGTTGGATCTGACCAATTTATCTGGAATTGACCAGCAATTTACGCTAGGCTTAAACGGGGGCGAGGGGCTAAAGATTGCTGAGGGTGAACGGAAAATTTCTTTACAAAATCAGCAAAAAACCACGCTGCGTTTTCCCGTGGAGGCAAGTGATATGCTTGGCTTACAGGAAATGAAGTTAAAAATCGCGGGAAAAAACATACAGCTTGAACGCCGTTTTCCTCTAATGATACAAGCACCCACGCAGCAGCAGCAGCTTAAAAAACGGTATGTCGTCAAAGCGAACGATACATTAGAAGTTAAGGACGTTAATTTATCAAGTTTGTATTCGAGCTCCGTATTGGCGCATATCCTGGTATCCAATAAAGCACCGATTGACATTCGAGCCGCGGTACAAGGTTTGCTCACCTATCCCTACGGTTGCTCTGAACAAACGGTAAGTGCTGCGTATCCTCATCTATTTATCGATGAAACGTTGGCAAAAAAATTCCGTTTAAAGCCATTTACCCGTGAACAGCGCGACACCATCGTTGATCGAACCATTGCGCGTTTAGCAACAATGCAAGCCCCTAATGGCGGTTTCAGTTTATGGGGTAATGCGTCCGACTATGATTATTGGTTATCGGCATATATCAGCAATTTTTTAGTGGACGCGCGTCAACAAGGCTTCACAGTGTCTGATACGCTATTTCACAAAGCAACCGATTTTCTATTGCGTGGACTGCAAGAAGGCGTGTCGCGCCTACCATCCACGACCGCGCAATTGCAGTCGGAAACCAAAATTGAAAGCGAAAGCATATGGCAAGAAAATCGTATCAGAGATAATGGACGCTTTAATGTTTTGGCATTCGGTGGTTACGTTTTATCGCGCATCAATAAAGCACCTATGTCGACGTTACGTCAATTGCATGAATCGCGCTCTCTGGCCGCCAGCGGTCTTGCATTAACTCAGTTAGGCATAGCCTTAAATCTGATGGGTGATGATGCACGTAGCAGAGTGGCCTTAGCGGAAGGTCTTATGAAACCCCGGAACGCTGGTTACTGGTGGTATGACTATGGCAGCGCATTACGTGACGCTGCATGGGCGTACAGTTTATTGCAGCAACATCACATTAAATTAGACGGTAGCGAAAATCTGTTAGCCATTGTTGCGGACCAAATGGAGCAGCAACGGTATTACAGCACGCAAGAAAAAATGGCTTTATTTCAGGTCGGGCTGTCTTATTCATTACAAACTAATGAACCTTGGTCAGCTAGTTTGAGCATGAATGGTAAGACTGAGCACATCGGTGCGAAGGAGGGTGTATTCTTCGAACTTACGCCGCAAAATATCGTTTCCGGTCTGAAGCTGAAAAATAATTCTCGAGACGATATCTGGGTAGAATTAGCACTTACCGGTAATCCTATCAAGTTACTTCCGCCAAAGAAAGATGTTATCAAATTAAGCCGTACTATGTATGGATCAGATGGCAAGGCTATCGGTAATCGTCCATTAAAAGTAGGCGAATCAGTAATTATGCATCTCAAAGTTAGCGCCAAAACTAACATTGGAAATGGCATGATAGTCGACCGAATTCCGGCGGGGTTAGAAATTGAAAACATCAACATAGTGCATGGCGAGAAAATGAGTGTAGTTAAGTTTGATGGTATCGATCCTTCCGAGGCAATGCAGGATTCCCGCATCAAACATATCGAATTCCGCGATGACCGCTTTGTAGCGGCGGCCAGAATAGAAAACGGCCAGCTCAATTTGTTTTATCGGATGCGGGTAGTGACGCCAGGAAAATTCGTGATACCACCGTTATATGCGGACGATATGTATAGACCAGATATTTATGGATCCATTGGTGGCGGAGATACCTTAATGGTCACAGAGTAACAGTTGCCGGGTGGGCATGCTGTCGTGCCCACTTTATCTAGAAAGTCAGGAAAATCTTTATTGGTAAGGGCTTGGTGAAACTAGAGAGTTGGAGGCTAATTTTTAAGCAGCTGTATACGCTTCCTCTATACCGATGAAAAAGAGCTCTGAAATATAAATATGGCATCTCAATATATTAGGAGATAAGTGATGCCATTTACGCCATACCAGAAACGCATCCTGTCTTTAATTATCATATTTCCTATAGTATATTGCCCAGCTACAGTTTTTTTCCTGACAATATCCGCCATTCCATTGGCAGAGTAACGGCAAATTACGGAGCAATCCCCAATAGAGGTCTCTGACATATCTTTTAAGGAAGTAGTTCTACACGCTACTGCAAAGAAGTATCTCGTGGATGAAAGCCGACTCCCGAAAGTCAATTTCTAAATTCCTATAATTTATTGTGAACCATTATCTCTCGTTACTAAAACGCCACATCTATGCAAGAAAAATCGGTTATGGGCTTTTTTTCGTGTTCTTTTTATCACTATGGTGCCTTGATAAGTTATTTCCTCTTCCCGCCCCTGGCCACGACTCATTTAATGTCATCGTCGTTGCTAAAGATGGCACGCCGCTGCGGGCTTTTCCTGATAGGGCTCATATCTGGCGGCATCCAATTAAATTAGATGAGGTGTCTCCGCTTTATAGACAGTCCCTCATTGAATACGAAGATAAAAATTTTTGGTGGCATCCCGGCATCAATCCGTTTTCCCTACTGCGCGCGACGTACCAATGGCTGCGATATGGACATATTGTTTCGGGGGGCTCGACATTAACCATGCAGGTCGCTCGTATTTTGGATCCATCACCGCGGACAATGACTGGAAAGCTAAAACAATTGGTGCGCGCCATGCAATTGGAGCTTCATTACTCCAAAAAAGAAATCCTAACGCTCTATATGAATTTTGCCCCGATGGGCGGAGTATTGGAAGGGGTGGAAGCCGCTAGTCGTGCTTATCTCGGTAAGTCAGCAAACCGGCTCACGCATGCAGAGGCGGCATTGCTTACAGTGCTTCCGCAACTGCCTTCAGTTTTACGGCCAGATCGATATCCTGAAAAAGCACAGTTAGCACGCGACAAAGTACTCCGCCGCATGGAAGGAACGTGGAGCAAAACAGAAATTAGCGATGCCATAACTGAGCCAATTTCTGCACTCAGCATACGCGAGCCTTTATTGGCACCATTATTAGCGCAGCGCCTGAAAAGTCTCTATCCCTATAAGTTAAAAATAGAATCGACAATAAATACTACCGATCAACAGATCGTAGAAACCCTGTTACTCGACCGGGCTAACATCTTGCCGGCGCGAATCTCAATAGCCGCAATGGTCATGGATAACCGCACCGCAGAAGTGGTCGCTTACGCTGGCTCCGCTGACTTTAACGACCGTGACCGGTTTAGCGATGTTGATATGGTGCGCGCTTCGCGTTCGCCTGGGTCAACGCTTAAACCATTTTTATATGCATTTGCTCTTGATGAAGGTCTTATTCATTCTGAATCGCTATTATCAGACACGCCGCAGTCATTCTCTGGCTATCAACCCGGCAATTTTCAGCAAAATTTTCATGGTCCGGTCAGTGTTTCTGAAGCATTAATGAAGTCACTCAATGTTCCAGCGGTCCAAGTCTTAGATCAGTTAGGTTCCGCTCCTTTTGTTTCCATGCTGCGACGGGGTGGGTTGAAAATAACTTTCCCGAAAGGCGCAACACCCAACTTAAGTGTAATTTTAGGTGGTGCTGATGCGAGATTGGAAGACATGGTCGGTGCGTATTCATCGTTAGCCCGCAAAGGCATGGCAATCACTCCGCGTTTTATACTTTCTGCGCCTATCCAAGAACGTCGTATGATGAGTGAAGGCGCTGCCTTTATCGTACGTGATATTTTGGAAACCGGGGCAGCATCTGGAGGGGCAGTAGAGCGTGCATTACGCGGAAATAACAATGAACACGGTATCGCGTGGAAAACCGGCACTAGTTTCGGATTTCGTGACGCTTGGGCGCTAGGAATTAATCACCAGTATACAGTGGGCGTCTGGGTGGGCCGTCCAGACGGTACGCCTAACCCCGGCTTTTTCGGCGCTAATATCGCCGCACCGTTGTTAGTGAATATTTTTAACGCATTACCGCTTGAAGGGAACTTTTCGTCGAGCTTTAACCCCAACCGGGTACCTAAAACCGTTAAGCAAGAGAAAATTTGCTGGCCTTCCGGGATGCGCGCAGATGGCGAAAACCCCAAAAAAACCGATCAGCTTTGTCCAGTTCAACGTACTGCATGGATATTAAACGGTGTCGCACCACCGACCTTTTCCGAGGGTTTACAATCCGCAACTTCAAGACTGACTTATTATGTGGATCTGCAAACTGGACATCGTGTTTTACCCGACTGCTCCCGGCATCCCTACCAACAAAAAGAAGTAATGCGCTGGCCCGCTTCGTTACAAGTATGGTTAGATGGCGACTTGCGCAAAAAGTCCTTGCCACCGGAATGGGATGTAAGCTGCAACATTCATTATAATGATGGCCACGCGATCAAAATTATGGGGGTCCATAATGATGAAATTATTCGACAATCTAGTGGTGGAAAAGGCGGGGGAAAATTGCCAGAGGCAAAGTTAGAACTGCTTGGAGCTAACGATCTCGAAAATGAAATCTATTGGATGTTGAATGGTCAATTAATTAAGGGAAGAGGAACTAGCCAAATCATTCAGTTCACCTATGCAGGACGGCATGAGATCACTGCATTCGATCGAAATGGGAATGTGGACCGAATTAATGTTAGTGTCCAAATGTCAGGTCGAATTCCCGAGGACCTCAATAAATAAGCACATAAAATTAAATGCGTGTGATGTTTTAGCTTGACGATCAGACACCCCTTTCCATACACTCACAGCTTCACATTTAACTGAAGGTCAACTTGATGACAACCCTACGACTAAAGACCGTGCTCCTGGCAATGTTAATGCCATTTTCAACGTTCAGTTATGCAGACTCCGATCCACTGGTTGAGACCGAAGCCGCAATGATAACTTCAATCGATACGCAAATAAACAATGCACAATCTGTAATTCGGTTAGAAAAACAGGAAGATGACTTATGGGCGCGGGTTCGTCAAGGTTATGGAATACCTGACCTCAACAATGCGCTGGTCGACAGCCAACTCAATTGGTACAGCGCCCGTTCTGCTTACATTCTTCGTACCACCACCCGCGCATCGCTCTATCTTTATCACGTGGTGGAAGAATTAGAGAAACGTGGTATGCCCAGTGAATTGGCTTTGCTGCCATTTATTGAATCTGCTTTTAATCCACAAGCTGTCTCCAGCGCCAAAGCGTCGGGAATGTGGCAATTTATTCCGTCTACTGGACGTGACTTCGACTTAAAGCAAAACATGTTTAAAGATGAGCGTCGGGGGGTTTTAGATTCCACTGATGCCGCGTTGAGCTATTTGCAGAAACTGTACGACATGTTCGGCGACTGGCAGCTGGCCCTTGCCGCCTATAATTGGGGTGAAGGCTCAGTGCAGCGTGCTATAAAAAAACAAGAAGCAGCCGGCCTGCCAATTGATTTTAATAGCATGTCTTATCTAATGCCAAAAGAAACGCAGAATTACGTACCCAAATTGCAAGCCGTCAAGAACATTATTAATCATCCTGAGTTATTCAACATCGAACTACCTCAAGTAAAAAATGAACCCTATTTTTTGGTCGTTGATAAAACACGTGACATTGATGTGAAAATTGCTGCTCAATTAGCGGAATTAACCGTTACCGAATTCAAAAAACTGAATCCCCAGTTTAATCGTCCTATTATTACTGGTGATGCGGATACCAAAATTTTGCTTCCAGCAGAAAATCTTGAAATTTTTCAGAGTAACTTAGACAAATGGAAAGGCCCTCTTTCTACTTGGGCTGCGTACACAGTTCCTAAAAATGAGCGCGTTGAAAGCATTGCCCGCCGTGTCGGCGCAGAAGTGAGTCTCATCAGGGAAGTTAATCAGATCCCGGCTAATATGCTAGTCAAAGCTGGTTCTACGCTCCTGGTTCCAAGATCTGCACAAAAAGAACATAGTGATATTTCTCAGCAAATAGTTGATCATGCCATCCTGACTTTAGCGCGTGCAAGTGTCTCAAAACGGAACAGAAAATCCTCATTTACTTTAGCAGCCAGATCCACAGCAACTAAGTCCGTAAGCAAACGCATTGCCACAAACCCATTTGCAAAAACATTAACAACCAAATCGACCTTAGTTAGTAAGCGCGCTAAAAAAATGTCCGTGGCTCAATTTAAGGCTAGAGAACCGAGTTTTTAGTATCCGAACAATTCTTATTAGCTGATATTAGGGAACAGTCGAGCTGCCATTTTGTTTGATAGGACAATGGTATTTGAGTCGTAAGCCGAACATACATTGACAGACCTGACTGAGAGTTTTGTACAACTCTGCCGTGAGGCAAATACGGCGTTCCTCGGTGTTAGTAATCCTTACGTAAAGCGAACATCCCGGCTGCTACGCTCCGTGCGTATTGTCTTTGGTTCGCTCGCTAACCTTGTGCAGAGGCGTCGACTATAAACTTAAAATTCCCGCATATCGATTTGACAAAAAAGCCCCGTCACCAAAAAGGTGACGGAGCTTTTTTTGATTATTAAGGGGATTTATTTTTTAGCAGGTTCTTCAGTTGCTGATGCTCCCGGAGCGGTTGGCTCTGGTAAGATTGTAGGAGCTTTTGCAGGAGCTGGTTGAGGAGCCACTATATCAATCTTGGCATTTGCTTTGACATCATCTAACATTTTCTTTAAGTTTTGCTGTTGCAATTGTTGAGTTAAGCCAGCCTTGACTTGGTCCATTGGAGGCAGGGATTTCGTGTTTGGACGTTTATCATCTAAGATAATGACGTGATAACCAAATTGAGTTTTCACGGGTGCCTCGGTAAATTTACCTTTTCCCAATTTCGCTGTAGCGGCGGAGAATTCAGGAACCATACTCTGTCCATCAAACCAGCCCAAATCGCCGCCCTTCACTTTGGATCCCGGATCCAAAGACTGTGCTTTAGCTAATGAGTCAAAAGATTTTACGTCCTTGCTTAACTTGGCAATAATCGCTTTTGCTTCGTCTTCTGTTTTAACCAGAATATGGCGCGCCTTGTATTGGTCACCAGAAGCTTGTGCCTTTAATTTGTCGTATTCCGCAGCCAATTGTGCTTCGGTAACTTCGTTGTTCTTGATGAAATCTTGCACGTAAGCTTGAGCTAAGACGGATTGCTTTGCCATTTCGATTTCATTTATTGTCTCAGGCTTCTTATCTAATCCCTTTTTCGCCGCCTCGTGTGCCACAAGTAACCGCATCGCAATATTGTCAATAATCATTTTGCGCGTCTCGGGTGTGTCCGGCATTCCCCGTTGCTGCTTTAAAATAAGGTCCACTTCATTTTTAGTAATCGTCATACCATTTACGGTTGCCGCAACGTCTTCATTCGTGGTTGTAATCTTAGCTGGCGTGGTAGGGGAATGATTAGCCTCTTTATTTGAACAGGCCGCTAAAGCCAGTATTGTGGCTGTAATGATAGGTATAGCTCGAGATTTGATTAACATCTTATTTCCTTTATAAAGTAGAGACTAGATAAGTTGATTTTTAATAGGACTTACCCAAAACTGCTCCAGAGGCGTTTTGCTACTGCGCGCCAGCCAAACAAATTTGCGTAAGTCCTATCAATTTAGACGACCACGAATTTTACTAGGGATTATGAAAACAACGCTAAATTATTATTTACTTATTTTGATATACATTCTTATTTTTATTTAGCAAGTGCGAAAAAGTTTTTATAGTATCAAAATGAAAAGCGGATATTACGCCTTCCGTATCTATAGGCACAAATTAAGAGAAATCTGTGCCTGTTCAAAGACACCCGTCAAAGGATTTTTTTTCACCTTATCCCAATGAAAAATTTGTCCATTCATCGCAATATAGACCCCATGCGGCAAGGTTTGCGCGACACCGCAAGCAAACCCTAAATTGAACAGAGCGTCCGAGTTGGCGACTTCATAAGGAATCAGCGCCCCCGTCAAAATAATGGTCTTCGCTAACATGGCGTTTCCAAGAAAATGTGCAGTTTTGCACATAGTGTCAGTGCCATGAATAATGACGAGGGCAGTTTCCTCGGCACGTTGACAAGCCAATCGAATGAAAGCGCGATCCTCATCATTCATATCCAACGAATCTACCATGGTTACGATTTCAAGCTGGGTTGGCAGAGTCACTCTGCCACGAGCCAGGGCACTAAACAAATGGCTATTGGCAAAAATCAGTTTGCCAGCTAATTCGTCATAATGTTTATCAAAAGTACCTCCGGTGATAAGAATACGCAACATATATGAAGTTTACTGACTAAAATTCGTTCTAGCATGTCAGATTAAGGATGGGCGAATATTAAGAAACAGCTTAACCGTTTAGGTTTTATCGCACTTGCAGGGACAATGTAGCCATCCACCCATCTCAATGCCAACAGGCTCGTAGGTTAAAGTGCCAAGTTAAATCGATTAGTTTTGGAAGGTACACAACCCATCCCCAACTCAATCTTCAAGCAAGCATAAAATACCGGCGCAGCAATCAATCCCGGAATGCCAAATATTGCTTCCATAACTAAGATAGCAATGAGCAATTCCCATGCTTTTGCGTTGATTTGGGTGCCAATTATTTTTGCATTCAAAAAATACTCAAGCTTATGAATAACCACCATATAAAGAAGAGAAAATAAGGCTATTGACGGCGAATGGGAAAGACTAACTGTTACCACTACTATATTCGAGATAATATTGCCCACCACGGGCAATAGGCCTGTGATAAAAGTGATCAATACCATGGTCTTTGAAAAAGGAAGATATACGCCCGAGGCCGGTAAAATGACGAGTAAGTAAATTCCGGAAAGCACAGCATTAATAGCGGAAATTCGTACCTGAGCAAATACAATGCGCTGAAAAGCGTTGTGTAAATTGATCGCGCGTTCAAGTAACGCCTGCGGAAATCTAGGCAGTGGAACATGCGTATCATTAATAGCAATCATTCCTCCGATAATCATGCCCATTAAAAGCTGAACAATGGAATGGCCAGCTTCTTGTCCCAATAACTTGGCTTCCTTCCCATGCTCCCGAAGCCAATCCGTCATCGCATCACGGAGAGCACTGCTTCCATTAGGAAGATAGTCGCTTAACCAAGACGGCATTTGTGATCGCGATACTTCAATAATATTCGCCATACTTTGCAATAACATGTGCAAACTACCAGCTTCACTTTTTGAGAAGCGAATAGCGCCAAATACTAGTATTGTTAACCCGGAAATGACGAAAAAAGATAAACCTGCCAAAACAAACACACGCGCTCTAACTAAGGGGATTTTCTTTTCAATTATCGGAGTAAGTATATGTACAAGGGAATAGACTAATAACCCCGAAAAAAGGGCTAATAATAGTCCCGCTTTCAAAACGATAAAGCCAGTCAGTATAGCTAACAGATAAGAAGCAACGAGTGGTAAAGTGAAGTTAGGAGTCATTATTTAAATATTTGCATTGTCAACCCGTTCATTATCTTGACTGTAGAGCACTTTTGTATCATGAAGCGAGGCGCTAGGATGATACCCCTATTTAGGCCACAGACAAGATAAACCAATATGTTTTTTTAGCATGCTGCTTATATGCATGGTTATAATGCAACCTCGCTCCACGATGAATTTCGGTCTCGGCTAATTGTTGAGGATAACGGTTTTGCTATAAAAGGTTGACTCCTATTCCTCCCCCTGGAGGTATAAAGAACGTTAATCAATGAGGCCTTACGTAACTCACGCTAAAAGTGATTGACGTATTGCCAAACCACGCTTACAATTTCGAGTTCTCAATTTTGCTTCCGGGCTGCATGGGATTAAATTTTTCAAGAATTAAATGAAAAATAGCCAGATAAGAAAGAATCGAGAAGAGTCGGAACAGAAAGGTAGTTTATTAACTATCTTTACGATATGTGAGTAGATAAGTCCCCGGGCAATCGTTTCCGGGCTTTGTTATATTTATGTTTTAATTATGTTGGGTTTAGAGCGATGCCAACCATCAATCAACTGATTCGCCAGCCACGTGTTTCTGCACGTGTCAAGAGCAAATCGCCGGCGCTTGAAAATAGCCCGCAAAAACGTGGGGTATGTACCCGCGTATATACAACAACGCCTAAAAAGCCAAATTCAGCTTTACGTAAGGTTGCAAAAGTACGTTTAACAAATGGTTTTGAGGTTATTTCGTACATTGGTGGAGAAGGTCATAACTTACAAGAGCATAGCGTAGTCTTGTTGCGTGGTGGTCGTGTTAAGGATTTGCC
Source organism: Solimicrobium sp. (assembly GCA_021155915.1). Classification (GTDB taxonomy): domain Bacteria; phylum Pseudomonadota; class Gammaproteobacteria; order Burkholderiales; family Burkholderiaceae_D; genus Solimicrobium. Next base: position 92,059 of record JAJNBE010000008.1, read on the forward strand.
AGGTGTGCGTTATCATATGGTTCGCGGCGCATTGGATACTCAAGGCGTTAAGGATCGTAAGCAAGCGCGTTCTAAATATGGTTCTAAGCGTGCTAAAGCAGCTAAAAAATAACCGTATTTAGTTGGAGTCGGCAGGATGAAGCCGAGTAAGTGGTGGGTCATGATGGCTTACCGCGGGGTTGTGGAAAAAAGTAGAATTCTGCAAGCTCAACTGAAGATCGAAAGGAATAGATATGCCACGTCGTCGTGAAGTCCCTAAGCGTGATATTTTGCCGGATCCAAAATTCGGTAATGTAGAAGTCGCCAAATTCGTTAATGTTTTAATGTTATCGGGTAAAAAATCAGTAGCAGAAGGCATCATTTATGGTGCGTTTAATCATATTCAAGCAAAATCTGGAAAAGATCCTCTGGAAGTCTTTGCGGCAGCGATTGGAAATTGCAAACCGTTGGTTGAGGTGAAATCGCGCCGCGTGGGTGGTGCAAATTATCAGGTGCCGGTTGAAGTTCGCCCAGTTCGTCGTTTAGCATTGTCGATGCGATGGTTGCGTGAAGCGGCAAACAAGCGCAGCGAAAAGTCCATGCCGCAACGATTGGGTGGCGAATTGTTGGAAGCTGCTGAAGGCCGAGGCGGCGCGATGAAAAAGCGTGATGAAGTCCATCGCATGGCCGAAGCAAACAGGGCATTCTCACATTTCCGTTTCTAATGGTAGTAAATTAGCAGAGTGTAGTATGCTTAGCTGAAGTGAAGATGCTTCGCAGAGTATTGTTGAATTAAGCCGGGTATCGTGAAAACAGATGCTCGGTTTTGTACATTTATAAGAATTAGGATTGATTATGGCTCGCAAGACCCCTATTGAACGCTACCGTAATATCGGTATTTCAGCGCATATTGACGCTGGTAAGACGACAACTACAGAGCGTGTTTTATTTTATACCGGCGTAAATCACAAAATTGGCGAAGTGCATGATGGCGCTGCAACCATGGACTGGATGGAGCAAGAGCAGGAGCGTGGCATTACCATCACTTCCGCAGCTACTACCTGCTTCTGGAAGGGGATGGCGAATAATTTTCCAGAGCATCACATTAATATTATTGATACGCCGGGTCACGTTGACTTTACTATTGAAGTTGAACGTTCGATGCGTGTGCTGGATGGTGCGTGTATGGTTTACTGTGCTGTGGGCGGTGTTCAGCCTCAATCAGAAACCGTTTGGCGTCAGGCAAATAAATACAAAGTTCCACGTTTGGCTTTTGTCAATAAAATGGACCGTACCGGCGCAAACTTTTTTAAAGTTTATGAGCAAATGCGCGCTCGTTTGAAGGCAAATCCAGTATTAATTCAAATACCTATCGGTGCTGAAGAAAACTTTTTGGGTGTAATTGATCTGGTTAAAATGAAGGCAATCTATTGGGACGAGGCTTCTCAGGGGATGAAATTTGACTATCGTGACATCCCTGCTGAATTACAAGGTCAAGCTGCAGAATGGCGTGAGAAGATGGTGGAGGCCGCTGCTGAAAGCTCAGAAGAGTTAATGAATAAATATCTCGAAGAGGGCGATTTGTCCGAGGTAGATGTTAAGTCAGCGCTTCGTGCGAGGACTATTGCTGCTGAAATAGTTCCAATGATGTGCGGAACTGCCTTTAAAAATAAAGGTGTTCAAGCCATGTTGGATGCGGTTATCGAATATTTGCCTTCTCCGGTAGATATTCCGCCGGTAACGGGTTTGGACGAGGATGACAAGCCGATCTCGCGTAACGCGAATGATGAGGAAAAGTTCTCCGCGTTGGCATTTAAAATCATGACGGACCCATTTGTTGGGCAGCTGATTTTCTTCCGGGTATATTCAGGCGCAGTTAAATCCGGTGATACGGTGTTCAATCCTAATAAAAATAAAAAAGAGCGTTTAGGCCGCATTTTGCAAATGCATGCGAATCAACGTGAAGAGATCAAAGAAGTGCGAGCCGGTGATATTGCTGCTGCAGTTGGTTTGAAAGACGCAACCACAGGAGAAACCTTGTGCGATCCTCAATCGATCATCGTATTGGAGCGCATGGTATTTCCTGAGCCGGTCATTCATCAGGCTGTTGAGCCAAAAACTAAGGCTGATCAGGAGAAAATGGGTCTTGCACTAAATCGCCTTGCACAGGAAGATCCTTCGTTCCGGGTTAAAACTGATGAGGAATCCGGTCAAACTATTATTGGCGGCATGGGCGAGTTGCATTTGGAAATTATCGTTGATCGCATGCGTCGCGAATTTGGAGTTGAGGCGACCGTCGGTAAGCCGCAAGTAGCCTATCGTGAAACTATTCGTAAAACATGCGAAGAAATCGAAGGGAAATTCGTTAAGCAATCGGGTGGTAGAGGTCAGTACGGTCACGTTGTATTAAAAATCGAACCGCAAGAACCTGGTAAAGGTTTCGAATTTGTCGATGCTATTAAGGGTGGTACGGTCCCACGTGAATACATCCCTGCAGTGGAAAAAGGCGTGCGGGAAACATTGACTTCTGGCGTCATGGCAGGTTACCCCGTCGTGGATGTAAAGGTTACATTATTTTTCGGTTCCTATCATGATGTTGACTCGAATGAAAATGCATTCCGTATGGCTGGGTCCATGGCGTTTAAAGACGGATGTCGCAAAGCTAGTCCGGTTATACTTGAGCCAATGATGTCAGTTGAAGTGGAAACGCCAGAAGACTACGCGGGTAGTGTAATGGGAGATTTGTCATCACGGCGTGGAATGGTTCAGGGCATGGATGAAATTCCTGGTGGTGGAGGCAAGATTATTAAAGCTGAAGTTCCATTGTCAGAAATGTTCGGTTATTCGACATCGCTGCGATCGATGTCTCAAGGCCGTGCAACATATACGATGGAATTTAAGCATTATTCCGAAGCGCCAAAAAATGTGATTGATGCGATCGTTACCGCAAAGGCCAAATAAACAGTAGTGTCAGTTTCTTGTTCATTTTTTTGAAATGTTTGGCACTATATTACGTCACTAACAGAGTATTAATCGCTCTTTTTGAAGGAAAAATAAAATGGCAAAAAGCAAGTTTGAGCGGAATAAGCCACACGTCAACGTTGGAACAATTGGTCACGTTGATCATGGTAAGACCACATTAACAGCAGCAATTGC
>JAJNBE010000079.1 GCA_021155915.1 Solimicrobium sp.
CATTTATATAAAGTTCATTTGAGTCGTCCTGTATTTCATTTGAGCAGAGAGGAAACTCCTCCTTTGGTACTTTCTCTCTGGAAGATACCGCTGTTGGTGTAGCGTAATGGTAAAAACTTTTTTTAGGGATAGATTCCATCGAAATACCTTCTAGTTTGTGAGGAGGATGTAGGGCAAAGATCTACAATCTTTGCTCGTTCTTTAATAGGTCCGTGTAGTATAAAATCTAAATGCTTCCCTATTTAATGCAATAGCTTTATCAATTCTATCTACACTGTTCACAAATTTTGATAAGTAGTGTGCCTACTAATTAGCCAAAATCAAAAATAATTTATAAACCAACTCAGTCAAACAAAGTTTCAGGATTTTTGTTTTTAATACGTTCATGCAGAAGTTTTATCTGCTCTGCAAGAACACGAGGTGCGGATAGCTCGGGCAAATTGTTTACCTTAAAAAACCTTGCGTCGATGGTTTCATTCGTCTGCCGCTCAATTTTCCCACCCGTAATTTTGCAATAAAAAAAAGCTTTGTAAGCGTGAGGAAATTCCGGAGGATGCGCATGATTATATTTATCAAATAATGCCAACAATTGAACTGCATCACAAGTAAAGCCAGTTTCTTCCTGCACTTCACGCTCAACCGATTTTCCTGCCGATTCTCCGATATCACACCAACCTCCGGGAAGCGTCCAAAGCCCGTCGCACCGCTCACGGACCAGCAGAATATAATCCTGCTTATCCAAAATCATGCCACGAACATCCATTTTAGGCGTGGGGTATCCCTGATCTAAAGAGACCCAATCTTTAATTGTGGATACATCTATAGTGGACGCCTGTGCCAATAAGTTGGCGGCTGCTGAGCGCAACGATTGAAACCGAGCGATATCGAATTCATCTTTAGAAAACGTTAGCCCCGCTTGTGCGGTCGCAAGAACCTGTTCTATAAAATTGAATAATAATTTTTCGTTCATCGTGCCGTTAATTGAGGAGGATGGGGATCGAAGTACGATAGGTCAATACATTATGTCTAGGATTATCCAGCATTTTTACCACTCCGATTTTATTCGATCTCAACTGGCTCGAAAAAGATCGGCGGCAATAGGATATGTATGCCCGTGCAAAAGGGTCAGTTTTCAATATTTATACATCTCTATAAAGAAATTTATAAATTTTAAAACTGACCCTTTGGTTGCCCAGACTATATCACTCATTAATGAATGCAGTGAATTAAGCAACGCCAATGCACGCTTAGTCGGGGCTGTAAACTTATCGTTGCTTCAGGTGGCGGATAGAGTGAATCGAAATTAGCCCACATTTTTCATTAAAATGAAACCCAGTGCACTTCTTATAAGCTGCCGATTTTATCAACCGCATTTTATCGGGATAGTACCAGTCAACTTTGCGCCCAGCACTTTCATAGAACACCCTGTTAAAAGAAATCTAGAAGAAATACGCTCAGCTCTACCCAATTAAGACCAACATTGCCTCCCCCCGCACGATATCGTTTTCCGTCAATGGGCCTCGAATAAATGGATGATTACTACCTTTATTGATTAGATTTTCTGCCGTGGTTTTTTTTATTAACTTGAAGTTGTTATCACCACTACGCAATAAACACCATTCCACCTGCTCGTCGGGATCAAACTCCTCATAAGAAACACAATCCACCCCATCGGTCAAACAGATAGTCCCTTTTTCTCCGATCATCCCCTCGTTTTTTAAGTTCTCGATATTCTTGGCAATATAAGAGTTTATTGCAGCAATCTGCGTTAAGTTGGGTTCTTGATGAATAAAAATGTCCTTCAAGCCCCCTTGTTTTTCATACAAATCTAGGTTCTGTTTCTCTTTTGTTCTAATTGTATGATCAATAAAGGCATTCCAACGCTGTGTTGGATCTAGCTCGACCTCAGGTAAGAATAAAACTTGCTCAGCTACTGCCCCAAGAACCAGTGCATTTGCTACGGCGTCAGCTACGACGGCAATTGCTGTTGCGCCAACTACCGTGGCATTGGCTATTGCGCCGTTTTCCACTGCGACTGCCAAAGCGAAAATCGCGGTGGCGTTGGCTATTGCGCCATTTTTCATTGCGACCGCCTCCGCATCAGGTGCGGTGGCATTGGCTATTGCGCCGCTTTCCATAGCAGTCGCCGAAGCCCCCGCTACTGTGGAATTAGCAGTTGCACCGTTTTCCACTGCACCTGCCACAGCACGAGCCACAGTGGCATTAGCTATTGCGCCGTTTTTCTTTGCGATCGCGGTTGAACCTGCTACAGTGGCATTGGCTATTGCACCGTTTTCGGTTGCGAACGCAGTTGCCTTCGCCATAGTGGCATTGGCTATTGCGCCGCTTTCCGTTGCGACCGCCTTTGCACCTAGAATGGTGGCGTTGGCTATTGCACCGTTTTCCTGTGCGTACGCTACCGCACCAGCTGCAATGGCATTGGCTATTGCACCATTTTTCTGTGTGCACGCCGTTGCACCAGCTACCGTGGCATTCGCTATCGCGCCCTTTTCCTGTGCATATGCTTCCGCACCAGCTGCGGTGGCATTGGCTATTGAGCCCTTTGCATGTCCACCGGCCTTCGCACCCGCCACGGTGGCGTTGGCTATCGCGCCGTCATCCTGTGCGCACGCTTCCGCTCCAGCCGCGGTGGCGTTGGCTATTGCACCGTTTTTCTGTGCAATCACCATTGCATCTGCTGCCGTGGCGTTAGCTATTGCGCCGCTTTCCATTGCCGCCGCCTCTGCACCTGCTACAAGGGCGTTGGCTATTGCCCCGCTTTCCGTGGCGCCCGCTTGTGCACCTGCTATAGTCGCGTTCGCTATTGCGCCGTTTTCATTTGCGAACGCCCGTGAGCCAGCTACGGTCGCATTCGCTACTGCGCCGTTTTCAATTGCAAACGCCCATGAGTCAGATGCAGTAGCATTCGCTACTGCATCTTTTCCACATGCCCACCCTACTGCACCACTAGCACTTGCACTGAGCTCACCATGGTAAAACTTTACTTCACCACTGATGACAAAACAGTTTTTTCCTAGTGTAACGTTACAAGGAATTTCGATTTTTTCGCCTTCACGTAACGCAAAAGTGCATCCTGTTAAGGTGACGTTTGAACTAGTGAGAAAGAAACCTCCTTTAATCGCATTCACTATATTTTGGTCAAAAGTTTGGCCTGAATTATAGTGTTGCTGCCCGATGAACACTTGCAAATCGTCAGCCGAGCTTAGGATGGTTCTCAGGGGTGAATTATTGCTATGTTGGTCTCGCAGCGCGATGTTAAGTCCAGACGGTGTACTTTTGCATGAGTTGATAGAGCTATCCATGGATGTCCTTCCCTTAATGTTTATAAATGATTAGACGCATATCTTTAACGAATATGATTTATTTTGCATTCACTTACTCATGGGGTTTTTAAGAAATGGATTATGGCAAGCGAAGAAAAAGTTTTCTGTTGGGGCAAACCCGCACCGTTCAACGTTACTTTGAATTGGCCCCAAGGATTCTGTGGCATTAACTTTTCACAGAGCAAAAAGGCAATTCTAACACTTTTACATTTCAATAAAGAAATGTACGAATGTCAGAACCGGTCCCTTTAGTACTGATACCTCGATTACTTATACTGGCCTTAAACGCCTTGATAAATTACGCAATGAAAAGGAAAGCTTTAAAAAGTACCTGGGGACTAATCCTGCCCTACCTTGAAGACGCTCAAAAAGTAGAACTAAAAAAAATCCCCGCAGGAGCGTTGAATTCCGATTTCAATTGAGGTTGTTCGATCCTGCCGGTTAGTTGGTAAAGAGTTATGTCTTGTTTCCCTTAAATATATTGGTGAAGGAAGCAAACCCGCTAGCTTTTTTTTCCACCCCTTTAACAAGTTTTTTTCCCGCCCCCAACACAGCTTGCCCATTTTCCTCTGCAGTGTTTTTTAGAGCGCGCCCGAGTTCTTTTCTACGACTCGGTATTTTTGGTAAATTTTCAAGGGTAGCAGAAATCACTATTCCTTTATCAAGCTCGTTTGGAGCAGGCCCGTATAGAGGAGGAAGCTCATTTGGCGGAGTAACGAAGGCATCCTCACCAGCCGCGCCACCGGTCTGGTTTCTTGCTAAATGCTCTAGTCGACGCGCCTCTGCTGCTACCAGGCTGTCATAATTTTGCATTTCTTGATCACCACTAATTGGCATAACAAATTCCAAACCCGTGAATTTCTTATAAGCACTATTAGGTAAAAATTCTTCTTCAGCACATTCTGCAGCCGATCTGCGCTTATAAAAGGAGGAATTCCTATAAGCTCGTCTTTCACTCATGTAAAGTAAAAGATTTGGTGCCTCTTCCGCCTGCTCCGTTAGTTTTTCTGTTTCTAAAGGCCGTGGCGTTGATTCTCTGGTTGTTATGGATTTTGATAATGGTATTGATGGTAATCTTTTAGGAACAGATAATCGCTGACTATGTTTCGTCGTTTTCTCATTATCCGTCAGCTCTTTATTCTCATCCGTTTTTGCATCAAAGCTTTGACGGCGCGTGAAATCTTCCACTGCAGCCCTCAGTTGTAAAGGCAAATGTCGTGGGAATTTGGCCAATAAAACTTGGATTTCATTACTTTGAACGCCGTTTAAAGGATCAATATCTTCGTCGTCCTCCCACTCAACACGTGACGGATATAGAGTTTCAACCTTCGCCACTTCTGGACGAGTCTCATCTTCCGACAATCCTAAATGAGTTTCTTCCTTAGCCACTTCTTCCAAACGAGTTTTATTCTCCGCCACTTCTAATAGAGTTTCATGCTCCACCACTTCTAATAGAGCTTCATCCTCCTTCACCTCTAAAAGAATTGCATCCTCATCTACTTTTTTTAAGCACATAACCGGAAATTCTTCTATTTTCTCGTAAAATTCTTGCTTTAGTGGCTCTTGTTTCGAAAGCACTTCTATTGACAGGGGTTCTTCAAAAACTTGCGTCTTGTGAGAACGGCTAGTAGGAGCTGGGAGCTTATTTGATATGGATATTTGTTTTTCTGGTGATGTTTCTATTGTTGATAGTTGCGCAGTTTCAGCACTATCCCGTTTCCCTTGTTGGGACACTTGGTTAGCTACTGCTTCCGGTTTATTGCATGCTTCCTTTACTGAGGATTGCTGCGTGTCAATTACTATTTCAGTAGTCTCCGAGCAGGGTTCCAAAGTGAGCGACTTCCGCTCAGATAAAGATGCATCTCCTTCATATCTAGCTTCTACTATTTTTGAAAATAATTTTTGTAGAAAATGAAGTGTGCCTTTCTCCATAATTTCAACGTGCGTAAACGTGGGGTCAGACGTTTTTAACCATATAGAGTTATCTTTATTAAAAAGCGTCATGGTCGCTCTACCCGTCCGATTCAATCCCTCAAGGGACATCTCTGTTTGATCCGGGCGAAGTCCTCCAAGTTTCTTTAAAAATTCGCTTGCTAATCTGCACTTTTCTTCGTCTCCTATGACGTAGCTAGTAGAGCAGCATAAACATGCAAAAAAACGGCCAATCCAACAGTTATTGCTAACAACAGCATATATCTCTTCATCGGATAAGTTAATCGGCTGTTCGACTCCCACTGTTTTTGATCGTTTGTCGTTAACGGCTTTCACAAGATTTTTTATTGTCCGATCGGATAAACCCTGAGTATTATTATTTATTGCGTTTTCCATATTTAACCTTAATTTTTTTAAACATCATCTTCAAAAAGAAATGCAAAACAATAAAATTTCAATTGAATAAACTAGAATCGAGCGGTTTTCACTGACAGCTTTCAAAGAAAAGTCAGATCATACAGACAAATAATTCAGTCTCGTATTGGGGAAACTACGTAGTCGTATTACTGTGAACGGCATAGATCAATTGATTTAGGAATACCCGGTGGATTTAGAGGGAGATGGGAGTTGCCCATAGATTTCTTTTCAAAAATTATCCATGAGCAAGTTGAAAGAGTGGAACCGCAAATAGCATTCCTATATAAATCATAGGCTTAAGCTGATTTTTTGGTGTTTTTTTTCTGAATTCCCACCAACACTCCTGTTAAGTATAGTAAAACTTACCGCATTAGAGATTAGCATCCTCTTTATTAGCAATACGTTATCAAATATTTTAGGGAAAAAGATTTTGTTGCTCCACCTCAAATACCTTTGAAGCGAATAAATTGATCTAGGTATTATATTTAAATAATGAAATATAGAAATGTTAAAAAAGATTTCAGTGCTCGTACTTTAGCGACTATTTTATTATGATTCCTCGCTTTCCAAAAATCTTGCTTCAGGTTTTCTTAGAAAATTAGTCGCAAAAGAATTACTTAAGTCTAACTTGCATCAACGCTTCACTAAAGAATATTCATTATTTTCAAATTTTATTTTTCTCCTTGCACATAGAGAAGGGCGATTTACTAAAACAATTAATTTTTTCGCTTCTTTAGTTGTTATTGCGCCAACATTTAAATGACATTGAATATTTGCGATAATTCCTGTCGCGTAATCTCTAGTACAAAGGCCATTCTCATAGTAATCCTGAATTTGATAGTCCAATGCAGAAAAAACATTACCCATATTACACAAATTTATTAAGGTCTCGTGGTAACGAGTTTTATTAACCCTTTCTTTTACCGTATTTCCGTTAGAATCTTTTATCTTCCTCTCCTGAAATCCTAGCCCGGTGGTTAGTAAGTTCCTATGTGTACCATATGGAATGGTAATTGCCGGCATACCATACTCCCCTACTCTTTTACCGCCACTCATGTAGAACTTAGATGAAGGGTCTACATATTTTTGTAAAGCTTTATTTTTTATAGAATTCTTGATTACATTTGAGGGAAGTATATGATCACTTTCTATGTAACGGAGTATGGAATAATCATGAGTTGTTTTATGTAAGCCGCCTATGCCTAAACAACTGTTATAAACATCTTCAAAAATTCCTATATGATTTTTTCTTACCCACTTCATACCTTCAATAGTAGCTATTGTTACTCCTCCATCTTTCCGCGTGAATTCCTTTGGAAGGATATGCCAACTTTTCTCATATAACATTTTTTGGGATTCAAACCCTTCTAAATCTAGATCATCATAAAATTCCGAAAAATAAGGAGTATCTTCTTTTATGGATCGCATTGTAAGACCAACACGCTGTTGTTGGGATAATAATGAATTCTTGTCTACACCTGTATGAATCGCAATAATATTTCCATTATTATCAATATAAATCCCACCAGAAGACCCCGGTCTTGTCGTATGATAAGTTGAAAGAGTTTGGTTAATTAAGAGGTGATCGTTAACTGTTGAGTTTCCCGATATAAGTAATGATTTTGAATTATTAGGATAATGTAATAAAATAGAATTAGATATAATGTCATTATCAGATAATATTCTTAATTTCGGATACTTTACATTATGTGGCATGAAATTTTCCTTCATGTGAAGAAAAGTATAGTCCTGATGTTTGCCATGGTCAGTAATAAATAACTGAAAAACCCGTTGAGATTTAGAAAAATTAACATAAACTGGAGTGTTATCATTTTTAACACAATGCTTTGAAGCTAAAATTTTTCTATCACCAATTAATACACAACTTCCAATAATATTTCCATTCTTATCTAATAATTTTCCTACAAAGGGAATTATTCCTTCTACAAGAGATTTTCCATAATTGGTTAGTATATTTGATTGACCCGATAAGGCATAGTCAGCAGGCATCTCAGCAAAATTTTTATGAAAAGCTAAATTATTTTTACAATGATATTCATCGTAATCATTAGACATACTGTCAAATGGGTTTGGTTGGGCAGTATATTTATTATCATAATTAAAAGGATAATTATGGTTATTTGAATTATTAGATATTTGAGGAAAAAATTGAGGAGCAAAATTTGCCTTGGATGAACACAAAGGGTGCGGCGTAGTAGACGTATTGTCGCTTCTATAAAGCTCAGTATGCGGATGAGATGTAATAAAATGGTTCGCGTGTTTATTCACTCGGGTATCACATCTTCTAAGGATATCGATTTCTTGTATAAAAAATTGATTATTCCTATGCTCTCCCATATGCTTAAAATGGGAATAAATATTTTCTAAATTTGTTGGGGGTTGCCTATCGATATAAACCTTTGCCCACTGAATAGCTTCGCTAACATTATCGTTATCAAGTGCATGTACGATTCGTTGATTAAGTGAGAAGCTTTCTTGAGCTAGTGAGTAATTTACTGGGCCTCGATATCCTATTGGGTACATAAATGTCCTATAAAAATTTATTTGAAATTTCGAAAAGTTCTGCCGATTTCGTAAAGATATCCCTACTATTAATAGGAACAGTTTTAGCAAGAATAGGGGCTTAAGATCACCTCTGCAGTTTATAGTCTGGCATAGTCCATCAAATCCAGCAATGGTTGCTCTTTAATCCTGGAGATTCGAACTGTCTGCTCAGCATCTTCCCGTGGCTGAGTCGCCTTACTACGCTACGGCGGCAGCTCTTTAGACGGATCCTTTAATACGCAAAGACACCAAAGTACCGATCAGTTTAATCCAGGTGCTATACAATGACTAAACAACTGACTGGGTTACAATTAGATCTTGCAAATCCTGATGGTACTGCGATAGTGTCCGAGAAGCGACGAAATCGTCGAATTCACACAGAGAGGTTACTATAAACACTGCCTCTTATTACACTTACCACGAGGCTTTATATGCACTATTTTATTTCTCCAATCTCACGGTTATTTCTCTTCACACTGCTCCTTCTCATTGTTATTCTTTTTTTACCTTTTCATACGGCTTTAGCAGCAGGACTAACTAATGTGCAAGCAAGTGAGTCTCCTGCAAAGAAAAAGCTCAACCAAATAATGCAGAATTACTACGAGCACAATGCAGAATATGACCCCGTATCCGCAACGCTAATCGGGGACAATCGGTTCGATGATCACATCGGTATGAACATTGACCCAAAAATTCGCGCCTACCATTTTGCGCTCTACCGCAAGTTCAGCAAACAGTTACACAAAATTAATTTAAATCAACTTGGCCAAAGAGATCAAACCAGTTATCACTACCTTGACTATCTAATTAACCACGCATTGTCATTTGAAAAATTTCCAGAGCATATGTTGCCCATTAATCAAATGCACAGTATGCCAATTACACTGGCCAATTTCGCTAACGGCAAAGGCTCACAACCTATTACTAATCCAAAGCAATACCGAGCATATCTTAATCGAATTACGCAATTGCCTTCCTGGATTGATCAGGCCATCATAAATATGCGTAAAGGGATGAAAATTGGCGTGGTGCAGCCTAAAGCATTAATTACTTCTGTACTTCCGCAATTTAAACAATTAGTTAGCTTGACGCCTGAAGAAAGTATTTTTTATACACCAATAAAAAATTTACCTGACACGTTTTCGACAGCGGATAAAGAAACTTTAACAACCCGCTACCGCGATGTCATCGAAAAAGAGCTTAATCCCGCGTTAATTAGGCTCGCAACTTTCTTAGAAAAAGATTATTTACCTGCATCGCGCAATAGCGCAGGTTGGAGCGCATTACCTAATGGAGAAAACTGGTACTTAGCGCATGTTGCCCATACAACGACTACATCATTACGACCCGATAAAATTCACGCCATTGGAATAAATGAGGTGGCACGTATTCAAGATCAATTTGCACTTTTAGGACCTAAACTGGGCTATTTCGGTCCCACGGCAGACTTGCCGGCGTGGGTTGCTTCCCAGAAAAAGTTTCGTCCCTTCAAAACCCAGCAGGAAGTTCTGGATGCATTTAACCAATTAAACACCAATCTCAGTATTAAATTACCAGCCCTATTTTCGTTAATTCCTCGCGCGCCCCTTGAAATACGTCTTGAACCTGAACTAACAAAAGCGACTGCCTCATCGCATTACACTCCACCCAATCCTGATGGATCGCGTCCTGGAATATTTTGGGTAGCGGTCAACGACCCCACACAGTTTGAAAGCACTGGAATAACTACTATTTTTCTACATGAAGGTCGCCCTGGGCACCATTTTCAAATTGCACTTCAACAAGAACTTGAATTGCCCGCTTTTCGCAAATACGGATTCAATAATGCTTATGCAGAAGGTTGGGCGTTATATGCAGAAACCCTTGGCCGGGAGCTCGAATTATATGCAGATCCCGAACAATGTTTTGGCAATCTCAATCTTGAACTACTACGCGCGGTACGTTTAGTCGTCGATACCGGCTTACACTCAAAAAATTGGACAAGAGAACAGTCTATTCAATATATGAGTACAATTTTGGGGTATTCCGAATCAGAAGCAAAAAATGCGGTTGAACGTTACATGGCTTTACCAGGTCAGGCACTTAGCTATAAAGTTGGTTCAATGAAAATTGAAGAATTGCGTCAGAAGGCTTCCAATTCCCTGGGTGCTAAATTTAACTTGCCTGAATTCCATGCTGTTGTGGTCGATGAAGGAAATTTACCCTTGTCAATGCTTGAAAAAAAAGTGAATCGCTGGATTGTAGATGTAGCTAATCAATAGGCGCTGCGTATATTAGACGGAAATTCTTACTAGTGCCTCGTGCTTTGAATAAAGAAAATCAAAACCAGGCAAGAAGCAATTTTTATATCGATGAATTCGATTTAGTTTGCGAACCACCATTAAATCCGCGTAATCTTCCAATGTTTGCTACCGTCATTATGCTTCTTTGTTTAACGTGTTAATGTCAGCATTAAGTAATTTGTCCGAGTTGGTTCGACCCGCGAAATCAATTATTTTGAAATTTTGGCCATTAATCCATTACACTAAGAATTTTGTCCGGTCTTGGGCAGTAAAGTGGCCTTCCCGCAAAGGATTGCACTAGGCAGAAGGTACGTAAATGGGAACGACTAATCAGCAACGGGGCGAGTAGAATACGCCAGTACCATAAATATTTTGTAAAAATGAAAACCATAAATCTAATGCATGAATTTTTCGTTTTAAGAAGTTATAAAGTACTCTGCATCAATGCATCCCGCTCTGGGCTAGCGTCATCCGATTTAGATTGGTAACACGCGTAAGCTAATCCGCTAACTCCTACCAATCCAACTAACGAAGCCCCCATAATTAACTCCGTGAAACCAGTTTGATTAAATATTCCCGCTATGGGACCTAACTTAGTCACATTACATAAAAGCGCCGTATCGCTATTAGCAGGGTAAGGCACGCATATCGCATTCATTACTTGTTGGAATTGGGATAAGGGAGACGAACGTTCTACATAGGACGCTAAGCCATTCCCCAACAGTACTTCTCCGATAGTAAGCGCAATTCCCGTAGCAATAGAAGCATTATTATTGATAAAAGTTTTAAGGCCCCGTAAGCTTATATTCTCTACTGGAATTTCGTTTTCCTCGGGACTGCAGCACTGTCGGTAGCAAGCAAGAAGTAATCCTACACTTGCTACGCCTCCGATTAGTATTGATCCTGAAATTATCGCCGCTGGGCCTACACGTACAAATAGGGCGGATACTGAAGCTAAATCGGTCACTTGACATAGGAGGTTGTTGGGGTCCCCGCTATTTAATGGATTACATACCGCTGTTAATGCTTGTTGGAATTCGCTTAAAGTTGGAGGCGAGTCCGCTTTTGACGTCCAACCGAGCCCCAACAGCAAACCCCCACCGGAGAGCCCCACACTTGCCGCTATAGGTGCGGTTTCTGCCAGAAAATTACGTGTTCGTTGTGCTATAACTTGCATGATCTATTCTCCAGGCAAAGGATTGCAGTAAAAGGTTGAACCTAGATTCCTCTGTTGACCGCTGCTTAGCTTCGATAACAGAATGGTTTCGTTGGGGATTTGGCTCTTTAACCCGTCCACCGTTTAGGTGAGAGCGCTACAGGCTCAATTGTACGTTTTTTCGACTCCCTGGCCGTGTTGCTCCTCCTTGCAACATACAGG
>JAJNBE010000126.1 GCA_021155915.1 Solimicrobium sp.
CACATCTTCCTCATTAACCTTCGAAAAGAGCCGGTCATTCAGCTTTAAATTGCCTTCAAAATTAACCTGATGACGCTCATCGTTGCCCGGAAGAATAAGGGTGACCGTAGAATGCTCCTGCTTTGTTTCTACCTTTAATTTCAGCCCTTCCGAGTTTTCATCCATTTTCTTCAAAAAATGGGAAAGCCGCGAACTATTAACTTCAAACAAGAGACTATCTGGAGAGCTAGTCACCTCACTCAATAACCCTTCAACCGATTGTGGAGATAAAATAGTATGTAATTTAACACCGTCTTCATCATAAACGTCAGCCTCAAACTGGAATAAGTCGCCATCCAGCCTGTTATTATAAAAAGCCGGTTTGGCAATGCAGAGATCGCCAAGTTTGACCGCAAATGTAGACTTGCCTCTGATCTCAGTAACTTCTACTCGCAGCTTGCCTTTAAAATCAGTGTCATTTCGTTCAATCCAAGATTTCAGGGAGCAAATGCTTTTTTGAAATTCGTTAAATTTATTGGCTCTGGCAAACGCATCCATTGCCTCTATAGAATTAATCAGTGCCGCTTCCGTACCATTTGCTCTCGCATTAGTGAGTAGTGTAATAAAAGACTCATTTGCATCACGTAACGGCTTTTCCGCTCTGAATAATGGACTGGCGATACAGAAATCATTGAACGTCACATTAAATGTAAAACCGTCTTCTCGTTCATTACCCGGAACAATTTTCACTCGCAACTTGTCCTTAAACCCACTACAAATTTTCTCAATATACGTTTCTAATTTAGAAAACATCTCTTGAAATTTCTCTAGAAGATTGTGATCAGCTGAGCGGTCTACACGCTCGATCAACCTAATCAAATCATCAAGCTCATCTTTATTATTTTCATTATTGATTGCCCCACTAAAAAGAGCGATAAGAGAATTCTTTGGATTTTTTTCAACATAAAAATCTATATTTTCCTTAATATCATTTATGAAAAAATTCTTTAAGTCCTCAATAGTCAGCAAATCCGGATGCGTTGTTTCTTTCCCTCCATTAGTACTTATCCAAAGACCGTTCCCTCCCTTTTGTGTACAGACCACTTTATAGCCGGTACTTAATGAGATGGTAATGCTTCGGTCACCATTGTCAGAGGACTGAATTTTCTCAAAAATTACTCCGCATGCAAATTCGGCTTGTTCTCTTTGCCTCTCCTCTGCCTTACACGCCAGATAATAATGGCGAATTCCCCACACTAAAAGTGCTCCAATTCCAAGTGTGGGAATAGCCGCTATTACCGCAGCTACTATTACAGCAGTTGAAACAGGGGGTTCTTTTTCCGCGCACTTTAACGAGTTCGTTACTCTTCCCTCCCCGTTCGTCAGGGTGGTCCGAATCGGTCTAATCGCTAACGTTGCGTCCATAAAATGTCCTCTGAGATTTTGCTCATATCCGATAAGCTGCTGGCTTCGGACCTGAGTTACGTAATGTATCGTGTTTTATGAAAAAACAAGTCAGATACATTTTACACAATGCTTAACAATAAGGAAATACAAAAATTAGACGAGTGTGGTTTCTACTACTGTTTCTCATCTATCTGTGCAAGTTTCTATTATTGCAATAAAAACGTCAATATATTTATTGTTTTTTTACTTCCCCTACTTGTTCTTTAGAAATTTGAAAAATTATCGATAATATAAGAAGAGTATGTGCGCTGTCGATACTTTGCTCTTCACTATCGACAAACTTGTCGCAAATAGCAAAAATGCACTAGAATTGTCATTTTTATCAGGAATAATCTTCATTCTATGAAGAGGCTGATTTGGATTGAGTGATTGTGTAACAATTAAGCAACATAACTGCCCATCAATTTTTTATCAGCTACTTTCTTAGGGTTTTTTTATCGTTTTTATGCCAACAAAAATCTTACCGGCTAACTCAAAATAGAGTAGGCTAACGCCCGAGAACAATTTACAACTCTTTAGGCATGCACGGAGCAGCGCTATTGGGCGAAATATAAATTAGCTGACGCTACGTTGATTTGGTCGGAATATGAAGTGCGCTGGAAGGTTGAGCTTTCCGAGGATGCACCATAGAGGTTTTCTGTTAAGTGCAATGATTTAAAAAATGAAAATCGATTTGTGATTAGTTTGATAGTGAATATGACCGTTGGTGGCTCTGACGCTCCATTTTCGCTAGGCAAGAAACGTTAATCTATTTTGCGCAAATAGCGCAGAGCTGGTTTAACTCTCTTCATACAAAGGAAAGAAAACCGCTATGAATGGCATACCTTTATCGCCCACTGTCCCCAGCTCAAATCATAATATAAGCGAAGCGGCCATGCGGCGGGCACTGATGAAAATAGGTCATGAAGGTCACCAGCATGCCAGCTCCTTTAGTGCTCTGGCTGACTACGACACTAGCCGCTCTGCCAGCTTAGCGGCCCTATTCATGCCTCTGGGGGGATTCTCCCTGTTATTACATGCAGGCTTTCATGCGTTGAATATAGGCCAGAAAGAAGACGAGCTCGCTGCTATCTTTGACGCGCTCTTGTTTCCACCAGAAGGTGAACAGACGACAATCATTTCGACTGGCGAGTTCGATATCCAAGAGGTGGGGGAAGAACTCAAAGTATCAAGCAGGTGCACAGGCAACAGTTTCACCATAAAAGGGACATTCTCTACTTTGCGCGAGGAGTGGAAAAGGGATATTCGTGAGGCGGCGTGCGCGCCCGGTAAAAAACCTTCCCCAAAGGTGGTGGAGTTATACAACAAAATCCTTTGTGAACAGGCTATAGAACTCTATCAGACGCTTGCCGATGGAACGAGTGACTGGGCAGCAGTGGGGCAAAGCGTAGTTGAGTTGACGAAAAGTATCCAGTCTGATGTCAGCGAAGGGACGGAGGAGGAAGACATCATGACTTCCGCCATGGAGAAATTAGACAATTCGTATCCCCGCGCTCTTCAGGATCCTGAACAAGCCAACGCGTTTATTCGGCACTTGATTCGGCTAGCTGTGCCTTGCCTGAGCGGAATAGAAAAAGTGAAAAGCTGGTTATCCAATTCAACCGAGAACCGGCTGTTAGATGCGTTTCTGGTGGCCGCGAGTCGTGTCACCCGGTCAAATCTTCTCGTGTTTTGTGGAATTCCACGGGAAATTGCCGCGCAAATAGTGGACTATTTAGATCATTCTTCCCTCCAAGCAATGCGGCTAGTATCGATAGCTGCCCGGGATCAGGCAGAGAAAAAGCTAATTCCGAAAAACCTCAAATTTGATCAGCTCGCGATTAACTCGAGTCCGGACGGACATACGTATTATGAACACGTTAATATTCCTTCGATATGTATAAAGCTTCAGAACATAGCCATAGCTCGAAAAGAGGAGGCCTCCCTTGCTCAGTTCGTGGTCACCGACAATGAGGCTTTGTTTGCCCAATTCATCAAAAGTCTGGCTAAGAATAAACAGGTAAAAAATATCCAGTTAAATCTTGATTCGAATGGTTTGGGGAAAAATGTTAGGGTGCTAATGAGGATTAGCCAGCTGCTTTCCCTGCTGCCCAATCTTACCAGTCTGGAAATTGACGGTACATCCCTGGGTGACAGAGGCGCGGGGATGATTTCCGAGCTACCCAATCTCACGCATCTGAGTATCCGTCTGAACCAGATAGGGCCGGTGGGTGCCGGGTTTATCGCTAGGATGTCGAATCTCAAGAGTCTGGATATTGGTAGCAACTCGATAGGCGACAAGGGCGTGGAGTTAGTTTCCTCACTGTCGAAACTTACAAATCTGAGACTCGGTTCGAGTAGCATAGGATGGTCGGGTGTTGGCTCCCTCACCAAACTACCTAAACTCACAAGTCTTCATATCGGTTCGAACCGCATGGGAAAGAGGGGTGCAGAGGCTATTTCTACGTTAACAAACCTCACGGATCTGTCCACTGGGTGGAACCAGCTGGGTAGGGCGGGCACCGACCACATCTCTAAGCTGACAAATCTAAC
>JAJNBE010000080.1 GCA_021155915.1 Solimicrobium sp.
ACGTCGAAATGAGCAAATCATCCGGGCTTTATTTAATGAGGAGCTCGGCGCTGTACTTCAAGTACGGGCAGATCAAAAATCGGCCGTGATGGACGTATTACGGCAATTCAGCCTGGGTGCTTGTAGTCATATTATCGGTAAGCCAGTTGCAGATGCCAATGCGGAAATTGTTATCACCTGTGATGCGAAGGAAATTTTCCGACAAAGTCGCTTTGAGTTGCACCAAATATGGAGCAAAACTAGCTGGCAAATGGCGCGCCTCCGGGACAACCCGAGCTGTGCAGATGCTGAATATGCGCGGATTGCAGACGTAACGGATTTGGGAATGCAACCTAAATTAACGTTTGATCCCCAAGAGGACATTGCCGCTCCATTTATCGCGAAGGGAATTCGACCTCGCATTGCTATTCTGCGCGAGCAAGGAGTTAATTCCCATGTAGAAACAGCGTACGTTATGCATAAATCGGGATTTACTGCTGTGGACGTTCACATGAGCGATTTAATTGCAGGGCGAACCAAATTAGCCGATTTTAACGGAATGATCGCGGTTGGCGGGTTCTCTTACGGGGACGTGTTAGGTGCGGGAGAAGGTTGGGCAAAAACAATTTTATTTAATGTTCAGCTGGCGGAACAATTCTCAGCGTTTTTTCTACGTAAAGATACGTTTGGTTTAGGCATCTGCAACGGCTGCCAGATGTTCTCTAATTTAAAATCTATTATTCCTGGGGCTCACGCCTGGCCCAAATTTACGCGTAATAAATCCGAACAATTTGAAGCCCGTTTTGTGATGGTTGATGTTGCACCTACTCCTTCTATTTTCATGCAAGGTATGGCCGGCACACAAACCCCGATCGTGGTTTCGCACGGTGAAGGTTACGCTGATTTTTCTACGACAGGAAACCTTCAGGAAGTATTGGTGGGCTTGCGTTTCGTAGATAACTACGGTCAGGTAAGTGAGGCTTATCCTTACAATCCAAACGGTTCACCAGAGGGAATCGCGGCCGTGACTACAGCAGATGGACGCTTCACGGCAATGATGCCGCATCCGGAGCGCGTATTCCGGACAGCAATTCATTCATGGAGCCCCTCAAGTTGGGGTGAGGATTCACCTTGGATGAGACTGTTCCGTAATGCACGGAAATGGGTGGGGTAGTTGTTGGCAGTTGTTAGGAGTGACTGGTAGTTACCATTCCCGGGTTCTATGCACTCGGGAATATTTTTTAACTCGTGAGCTCACAATACTTGGTGAGCTCAATCAATTTAAACCTTTAGCAATTCCACGTCAAAAATCAAGGTCGCATTGGGCGGAATAGCGCCGCCGGCGCCACGCTCACCATAACCTAACGAGGACGGAATAGTCAATGTACGTGCGCCGCCCACTTTCATCCCTTGCACTCCTTCGTCCCAGCCTTTAATGACATGGCCAGCGGCTAATGGGAAGCCAAATGGTTCATTACGGTCTTTGCTGGAATCAAATTTTTTCCCTTTGCTACCATCGGGATTTTGTAACCAGCCAGTATAGTGGACGCTAACCTGGTTGCCGGCCGCAGCAGTCGCGCCGGTGCCAATGATATTATCAACGTATTGCAATCCTGAAGCCGTGGTGGTGGTAGTTGTCATCACATTCTTTCTAAAAATTAAAATAAGAAGAAGAATTGTAGACCAAATTAAGTAGAATTTAAAATCGGCCCTCGCCGTTTTTGTGCACAATTTAATATCGAAATTTTTTACACATTGGTAGCAATCATGAAGCGAGGCGCACGGAGCAAAAGAGAAGAATGTAACAAGGTGTATGAGATATTGTTTACTGGATTGAACAATGGTTAAAGTTGCGTACTTTCGATTTAGAACGGAGCAATCATGAATATGATAATGAAATCCTATAGGCAAGCATTTCTAATACAGTTTAATTATAAAATGCTACTACTTTCGCTGTTGCCCAGCGTGCTGGCACTCATTTTTTGGGCGATTGTTCTGTATTCTAGTTTGCCACCGTTAATTGGGTATTTACACGAATGTTTTTTGGATAATAACGCATTTCATTTACCGGACCCTGTAGTTAATTTTATTGGATTGCTAACAGTAAAGGCAGTTATTATTCCTTTTATAGCTATGTGGTTATTATTGCCATTCATGTTACTTTTTGCTTTGTTATTCGTTACCTGCATTAGTATGCCCTTAATTAACTGGACTGTGAGCAAGCAGTATTACTCTCAGTTGGAAAAGCGATATGGCGGCAGCTGGTGGCGTAGCTTGGGATTCGCTTTGATATGTGTTGTGCTATTTGTTTTCACTTGGATGGTCAGTCTACCCCTGACGCTATTTACGCCTTTTGGTATTATCATACAACCCGTCTTGTTAGGTTGGCTTACTTATCGAGTTATGACTTATGATGCGTTGGCTACACATGCCAGTACCGAAGAACGAAAAATTATTATGCAGCAGTATCGTAAGCAGCTGTGGGGAATGGGAATAGCTGCCGGTTTTCTTGGTTCGTTGCCGGGGGTAGTCTGGTTAGGTGGTGTTTTATCTATCGTTTTTTTGCCTTTGTTAGCTGCCGTTGCCATTTGGCTGTATGTACTAGTCTTTATGTTTTCTGGTTTGTGGTTTCAGCTATTTTGTTTAGATGCGTTGCAACAACTTAGAAAAAAAACTTAAAATTAATTATTCGATATAAAAGAAGAGACCCCATGGCATTTGGATTAATTATCATCGGTGATGAAATTTTATCGGGAAAACGTGTCGATAAACATTTTTTAAAAGTAGTGGAATTGTTAGCGCTGCGCAATTTGCAATTGGAGTGGACTGAAATTATTGGTGACGATCCTGAGCGCATTACTGCCACCTTGCGACGCACCATGTCCAGTAGCGATATCGTATTTTGTTGTGGCGGCATTGGAGCCACTCCTGACGACCATACAAGGCAATGTGCCGCCGCTGCCTTTGGTGTTGAATTGGAATTGCACCCTGAAGCTAAAGTGTTAATTCAGCAGCGCATTACTCAATCACTGCAAGAAGCAGGTAAGGCAGTTGATCTGAATACTCCAGACCATTTACATCGTCTAAAAATGGGCGAATTTCCCCAAGGTAGCCGCATTATTCCTAATGCATTTAATTTGATTCCAGGTTTTTCACTTGAGAACCATTACTTTGTACCAGGCTTCCCCGTCATGGCGGAGCCTATGATAACCTGGGTGCTAGACACACATTATGCGCATTTATTTCATCAACAGGAACGAGCGGAAAAGTCGGTATTAGTGTTTGATATTGCCGAATCGGTATTGACACCGTTGATGGAACGGTTAGAAGCGGAATTTCCGTTTATTAAAGTATTTAGTCTACCTAGCGTTGGAAATGATCAGGTACGGCGTCATATCGAGTTGGGGGTGAAAGGCCAACCCGCTCAGGTGTATCAGGCTTTTGCTGAACTTGAAGCAGCGTTGAATTTGCAGAGTGCTGAATATATTCCCGCGTAGAACTGGATATGGGGAGGGAGGCTTTATGGACTCTTCTTATTAGGTTGGCGAAATAAATAATACGCCTCGGTTGGTGTACTTTCGACAAAGCCATTCCAACGATTGGTTGATGTGACGAATTCGTCATTTTCATCAACTCTCTAACGAATTCTGAAACTATTTTCTATTATGTGCCTAGTTATTAGCTCGCTGTCTACTAGTAGACGTGGCCAGTTAGGTAAATCTGTGACCAAGGTATTACCCACATCCAGAGACAGTAAGCCATCTGGCAAATCGGGCAATCTCCGCACATCGGTGCACATCATATTCAAATTCACCAACTGGGCAGGTAAGTTTTCAGGTAATTCCCGTACGGGAGTGAGAGATATATCCAAAAACTTTAACTCGGCAGGTAAGTTTTGAGGTAATTCCCGTATCTCGCAGGCAGCTATATCCAAATACTCCAACTGGGCAGGTAAGTTTTCAGGTAATTCCCGTACGCCGGTGAAAGATATATCCAAATACCTTAACTCGGTAGGTAAGTTTTGAGGTAACTCCCGTATCTTGGAGCCAGCTATCTTCAAATACTGCAACTGGGCAGGTAAGTTTTTAGGTAGTTCCGTGACGTTAGTTAAAGATATACATAAATGGGTCAATCCCGCAGGCAAGTTTTTAAAAGGTCCTGTTATGTCTCTGCCCGATACAGCGAGATAATTTAATCGGACAGGCCATCTCTCAGGTAATTTCTTCAACTTTGATTCGAGTAAGGTTAGATGAGTCAAGCCGCTAGGTAGAGGAGGTAATTCCGTTATTAACGTTTGAGCTATATCTAACGCAATCAACTTGGCAGATAACTTAGGTAATTCTCTCACTCGTGTTTGAGCTATGTGTAAACGTTCTAGCCCGGCCGGTAAGTGGGCAGGTAATTTTGTTATTTTTGTGCCCTCTATATTCAATATAGTCAGCCCGGAAGGCAAATCAGGCAATTTTTTCACCTGTGTGTTCGATATATTCAGGTTAATCAGCCCCTCAGGCAAGTTCGGAGGTAAGTTGGTTACATCCGTAGAGGATATATCTAGAATAGTTAGCCTGCCAAACAAAGGAGGCAGCTCGGTAATTCGTTTCTCACTCAGATCAAGCTTCATATCTGACAACGGATTGCTAAGAGCGTAGTCATAGGCATTTAAAGTGAGTTCGGCAACGCATTCTCTGTCTTCGCCGAGCACGTTATTTTTCCATATATTAAGTTCGGATACAAAGGGCTCGCATCTAATCGCCTGATTTGAATTAGCGATAATAGTTGTTGAATTGGTTGACACGACCGGCCATTGTTGCTCCGGGGTAATAACCGTGTGTCGATTCCAATTTTCTCCTGTTGCATAGCCAAGATAAATTCCTATCTGAGGGCGATCTTCTGGACTGAATTTATCCATCAGCACCGCACGGCGGTCAGGGTCTAGGCTTAACAATAAGGCTCTGAACTGAGAGGGAATTTTTCTTTGAACTATATACCCATCGTTTTTCACGAAAATCATTAGGTCCCGCAAATTCATATTCCCTGCCAAATTATCCTTAATACGCTGCCAACATTCTTCTTGTTTGCCCAAATGGTCAACGTTATCCGAAAATTCCGCTTGTCTGTTGTACTTAATCGTAATTAAGTCACGCAAAAGATCATAAGCCTGATTTTTGTTCTCTACTGTACTTAACATCGCGGCAATTTTTAGATAGGTGTCATCTTTAGATAAAGAAAAGAGTTCGACCTCCGATCTTGAAATATCGTTGTAGAGAGCTGTTATGTTTTCCATGATAATTCTTAAGAGTAAATTATTGGAGCAAATTTCCTAGTAGAAAATTTAAAAAATTTTTAGGATTCAAAAATTGCTTATAGGGGCGCAGGCTTAAAAAGCTGTCTTGTTTATCATCACCCAAGTTATCCGAATTCTCACCTGATTTTATATGCAAATGACAACTATTGTTATACGTATCTACCGCATTGGTTGGCTATTACATACCAAAATTTATTCCGCCTGCGATGATTTTTCTAACCACCGATTCTCTCAAAATCTGCTTCATGGCCCTGCCGCGAGCAGTGAATCGGGAAAGTCCCTCTTTGAGGATGCTTTCTAAGGAGATTTAGACTTACAAGAAATAGATTCGTTAGGTTACTGACAGTGAAAAAAAGAACATTCCAGCCTACCCTAAAGGTAAAACGAGGATTAGGCGTGATTTAATCAAGCTTTTCATGCAAATGTCTTTTAAAATACTGGGTTGGATTTCAGCGTGCCGTTATGGTGCAAAAATAACTAGCTTTTTTTAAGGAGTTTCGCATGGCAATGACAGCGGTAGAAGTATTGAAAATGGCAAAGGATAATGAAGTCAAATTCGTTGATTTTCGTTTTACCGACACGAGAGGAAAAGAGCAACACGTAACCGTGCCTGTGTCGCAATTTGATATCGATAAATTTGAATCCGGCCATGCTTTTGATGGTTCTTCCATTGCTGGTTGGAAGGGAATTGAAGCATCCGACATGCTGTTGATGCCTGATCCCAATACGGCCAATATTGATCCCTTCATGGAAGAGGTCACTTTGTTCATGCAATGTGATGTGATCGAGCCTTCCGATGGAAAAGGCTATGACCGGGATCCGCGTTCGATTGCGAAACGCGCGGAGGCTTATCTAAAATCATCTGGTTTGGGTGACACGGCTTATTTTGGCCCAGAACCCGAATTTTTCATTTTTGATGGCGTGCGCTGGAAAATTGATATGTCCGGCTGCTTTGTGAAAATTGATTCTGAGGAAGCGTCGTGGTCAACTGACGCTAAAATTGAAGGCGGTAATACGGGTCATCGCCCGACAGTTAAAGGTGGGTATTTCCCGGTGCCCCCCGTTGATAGTTTTCAAGATATGCGTTCAGAGATGTGTCTCATTCTTGAGGGCTTGGGCATTCCTGTGGAGGTGCATCATCATGAGGTGGGCGGTGCGGGCCAGAACGAAATTGGTACTAAATTTTCCACTTTGGTACAGCGCGCCGACTGGACTCAAAATCTAAAATACGTGGTTTGGAATGTGGCGCATACTTATGGTAAAACAGCCACTTTTATGCCTAAACCTATTGTTGGCGATAACGGTTCTGGGATGCATGTTCATCAATCCGTCTGGAAAGATGGGAAAAATCTATTTGCTGGTGACGGTTATGCCGGTTTGTCGGAATTTGCCTTATTTTATATCGGCGGCATTATTAAACATGCGCGTGCCTTGAATGCAATTACTAACCCAGGTACCAACTCCTACAAACGATTGGTTCCTGGTTACGAGGCCCCCGTGAAATTGGCTTATTCTGCCCGTAACCGTTCTGCTTCTATTCGCATTCCTTATGTGGCAAACCCAAAAGGTCGACGCGTTGAGGCACGTTTTCCGGATCCGCTTGCTAACCCCTACCTTTGTTTTGCCGCGCTATTAATGGCTGGCTTAGATGGTGTTCAAAATAAAATACACCCGGGCGAAGCCGCATCTAAAGATTTATATCATCTGCCGCCGGAAGAAGATGCATTAATTCCGACAGTATGCGAATCACTAGAGCAAGCACTGGGTTATTTAGATAAAGACCGTGAGTTTTTAACGCGCGGGGGAGTGTTTAGTGACACAATGATTGATGCTTATATTGACTTGAAGAAAAAAGAAGTAGAGCGATTAAACATGACGACGCATCCTGCGGAATTTGATATGTATTATTCTCTCTGAGTAGAAATGAATGAAAAAAGCGAGGCTTGCCTTGCTTTTTTTATGTCTTCACATGTACTGTTGCGGTACGTGTTTTAAACTAATGCTTTCAGCTGAACCTACAACTTTGCCATGAAACTATTTTTTGTATCCATTTTTATGATTTTTTATGTCGGTTTGACAGGTTTAACACAGGCAAATTCAGATATCTATGTCTGTGTTAATAATAAGGGCGTAAAAACTTTTAGCAACGTTGGGAGTAATAAAGGTTGTAAGAAAATAAATTTGCCTGGTTTGGCAACATTTTCTGCACCCCGGACAAGATCAGCTGGAATGACACCGATTCCACCCAGTAATTTTCCTACAGTGGATAGTGTTACCCAAAAAAATCGCGATCTGGAACGCAGAAAAATTTTGGAAACTGAATTAAACGCAGAACAAAAAAAATTGACTGATTTGAATGCCGTATTCAAGAATGGTGAGCCCGATCGTTTAGGTGATGAACGTAATTATGCCAAATATCAAGAGCGAACAGAGGGTTTAAGACAAGAGATTAATAGGACGCAAAATAATATTGACGCATTGCAGCGCGAAATTGGTGGGTTGAACTAGACTGCTGTGGTGTATCTATCTTTATTGAAATGGGTGAGATATTGAATCGTGAAAATGGAATCGTAATTTTGAGAGTGTTAATCTATGTATATTGAAAAATTAAAAGAAATGTTCACGGAGATGGTTCAAAAGAAAGACGCTTCTCTAATTCCTTTTTATTATCATGAAAATTTTTTGCTCTATACCAATGGCCAAATCACGAACTATAACCAATTCTTAAGCTCTCATGAGGAATATTATGCGACTGAAAAAACCTACAGCGTCGAATATGATGAAATGACTTTGCTGGAACAGGAGGAAAAAGTAGCTGGAAGAATGTGGATTACAGTTGGGGTGCCAAACGAACTACCGAAGAAATTAGAAGTACTGTTAGTTGCCCAATATAAAGGAGATAAAATTTATCGGCTTTGGGAATTAACCTATCCGGATTGGTCCAAACTTCCTGAATTTGCAGATTAAAGATTTTCAGTAATTATTTTTTGAGTTAGTTGAGATAAATTAGTTGAATTAGTTGAATATTGGGCTGCTTCGGTGGCCTTTTTTATTTCTTGGTCGTGGGAGGATACGGTAAAGAACAAGCCTAAGGCCTCAACTAATTTAACCCGCTGAAAAGTGGCTAAGTTTTTAATGGCGATGGAAATAGGTATATATTGCACAGAACTAGAATCGTTCCGTAATTAAAGTAAGCAGAATTCCATGAGTCTAAATAAGCATATTTTCGCAAATTATACTGGCGTCGTCGTTACTACCCTTCTTACATTTCTCGTTGTGCCATTTTATTTAAAATGGCTGGGGCCGGATGCCTACGGGCTGATCGGTATTGCTACCATGATACAGGCATGGACCATGCTGCTCAATGCCGGCTTTGGTCCCGTAGCCGGGCGGCAAGCGGCGCAGGCGCAGGGAGGTACAGCCAGTTGGCAAGAAACCAGCCGATTTATCAGAACGATTGATTGGCTAGTGGCTGGGTTATCTTTACCAATTGTATTCACCGTATTTTTTTCGCGCCATTGGTTAGCTGAGCATTGGTTAGAAAAAAATAGTTTGGGAACAGAAACCGTTGCGTTAAGCCTTGTTCTATTGATTTTAATGACTGTAATCCGTTTAGCAACCAGTGTCAGTCGGGGTGTAATTGCTAACCTGGAAGAACAGGTCTGGCTTAACATCAACTTAGTCATCTTTAATGTGTGGCGATATGGTGTTTCTTTGCCAATAGTATATTTTTGGCCCAACGTTAATGTTCTTTTTGTTTGGTGGCTGTTCATCACTGCGCTGGAATATCTCAGCGCCCAAGCCAAAATTAGCGTTAGTATTCCGGTACCGATTCCTTTTTTTGTCTTTGATACGTCAGAGTTGAAAAAGCATGGAAAAATGGCGACGACCTTGGTAGTAACTAGTGGAATTCTGATAGTCGTAACAAATTTAGATAAATTATTACTGGCCAGTTTGCTGCCCTTGGCGAATTATGGTTACTTCAGTATTGCCGCGCTATTAGCTAGTAGCGTACTTATCCTTGCTCAGCCCATTGCACAAGCATTTCAACCCCGGCTGACTAAAGCTTATGCAAGCGGCGGAATGGAGGCCGCCTGCAACGAATTTCGACAATGTACTCATTGGACGGTTTTGTTGGTATTTCCAGTGGGCGCTGTGATCTTTGCGATGCCGGAATCCATTTTAACTATTTGGACGCATGACCATTTGGTTGCAGTAAATGCCGCTAATATTCTTCGGGGTTATGTTTTGGGAAGTACGTTGTTTGCAGTGGGAAGTCTCTTATACGTCATGCAAGTAGCGATGGGCAATGTAAGTTGGCATTTACGCAGCAATTTGATTTTTGCTGCTATTTTATTTCCAGGTCTGCCGTTGATGGTGAGCAAATATGGCGCAGAAGGCGCAGCGTGGTTGTGGGCAGGATTCAATTTCGTTCTATTCGTAGTGTGGAATGTTTTTCTATTGAGAAAACTGCTGAAGCCTCTCTTTCCACAGTGGATATTAATCGATACTTTGTTGCCGATGTTAGTTAGCTTTGCCATTGCCTTAAGTACTAATTATTTATTCATCAATAACACGGAAAGTATAAGTTATATGTTAATGATCGTTATTTCCTTAAGCTTGTTTATTTTTAGCGTACTCTGGTTTCTAACTAAGGAAAAAAAGAATGAGCGAGAAATTGAACAAACAAGGATGTCATGAACGCATGTATTACCGGTGGGGCAGGGTTTATTGGCCGAAGTCTTGTTCAGCGCTTACAAAATGAAGGCGTGGAGTTGCGTCTTTTGTCGAGGGGAAACTTGACTCAGGTTTCCAAAAAGAACACTTTTATTGCAGACCTAACAAATAATAGGGTTTCTTTAGAAGGACTT
Organism: Solimicrobium sp.; assembly: GCA_021155915.1. GTDB lineage: Bacteria > Pseudomonadota > Gammaproteobacteria > Burkholderiales > Burkholderiaceae_D > Solimicrobium. The sequence continues at coordinate 10,156 of JAJNBE010000080.1, forward strand.
TTTGATGACATCAATGTTATTTATCATTGTGCTGGAGAGGTAAAAAATGAAGCAGTGATGCGTTCGCTGCATGTTGATGGAACCAAAAGATTGTTGCAGGCGGCAAGAAATCATATCAATTCCACTCAAAAATCATTGCATTGGGTTCAGTTAAGTAGTGTGGGTGCCTATGGCTTACCCCGAAATAATCGGAATGCCGAACGTGAAGTCATAGAAACGACCCCTTGCGCACCCATTGGCGAGTATGAGACAACCAAAACGCTTGCCGATGAAATGGTAATTGAGTTGGCTCGCACACAGCCCCTGTTTACTTATTCGATATTGCGGCCTTCCAATGTCATCGGTAAAAACATGACTAACCAGTCAGTCCGATCGCTGGTTAATATGATTAGGAAAAAATTATTTTTCTACATTGGGCCGAGTTCCGCATGCGCTATTGCAACCTATATCCATGTGAACGATGTAGTAGATGCCTTAGTGTTATGTGCAAATGATGTGCGAGCACAAGGAGAGATTTTTAATTTATCCAATGACTGCGGTATGTCGGAAATTGTTGACGCTGTCGCAAAAAACGCAGGTATAAGATCTCCGACACTGTGCATTCCGGAACGGCCGGTAAGGTTGCTCGCGAAATGCCTGGCTTTATTTGGCCAAACGCCATTAACCCAGAGCCGAATCGATGCATTAACTAAAAGAACACGTTATCCCAATAATAAAATAAAAGACCGGTTGGCATTTTCTCCTCGTCATTCTATTCCCGAAGCAATAGCCAGTTTATTTGATGACTAATCTCCGTAAAAAAGTGTGTATTGTTGCTACAGTTCCTTTTGCACTAAAGGTATTCATGCGGCCGCATATTTTAATGTTAGCTGAAGAAGTCGATGTGACGCTAATTACTCGGGGGAAGGAAGCGGATTTGCACACTTTACTTGGTGAGCATGTTCGTTTTAAGAACCTCAATATTGTCCGTAAAACGGCCTTGTTTTCGGATTTATATGCGCTCATCGCGTTGTATCTGATCTTTAGAAAAAATCGCTTTGATGTTGTTCATTCTATTATGCCAAAGACGGGTTTGTTAGCCATGTTGGCTGCTTACGTTGCGCACGTTCCTCATCGTATCCACACTTTTACGGGTCAGGTTTGGGCAAATAAAATGGGATGGACCAAATGGGGATTAATGACGTTGGATAAAATTATTTCTTTCTGTGCCACTGGATTGATGGCGGATAGTTTTTCACAGCGCGCATTTTTAATTGAGCAAAATGTAGTTCCGGAACGAAAAATTGTGGTGCTGGGGAGCGGCTCGATTTGTGGCGTTGATGTGTTACGTTTTCAATGTAATAGTCAGATAAAAAAAATACGTCGTGCAGAATTAGGTATATCCGATAATGCGGTCGTTTTTTTATTTTTAGGTCGTCTCAATT
>JAJNBE010000009.1 GCA_021155915.1 Solimicrobium sp.
GTGCTTTAACCAAAAAACGGATGCCGCACTCGAATAATTATTTCCTCTAATCAAAACAGCATAGACTCCAATTTATTATCCTTATCAAACATATATTCTCACTTGAATAAATCTTGCCAAACTACGCTAACCTGATTCGCTTTAAGAATCGCACTATCTATTTCAATTTTCGCCTGATCAATTCCTTGCAAACGACTCTTGTGCTGCAGTTTTCGCCACTCGCGATAGACATTCGCGATCTGTTGTGCCGCGTCAGAGCTGATTAAACCCAAATCCCCACAGGTAAGTAGCAAAGCAATGTTACCGTAGTTGGCACACAACTGGGGGTATTGATATGCATAGCGCAATACCAAATATTGCACTATAAATTCAATATCGATCATCCCACCCGGACTATATTTCAAGTCAAAATACCCCAGTTGGACCGGGTGCGCTGCATGCATTTTATTACGCATCGCTAATACGTCGTGTTTCAATGTTTGCGTATCGCGCTGCAGGCATAAAATACGCTGACGTAGTGCGTCAAATTTTTTCACTAACTCAGCAGGACCAGTACAGCAGCGGGCGCGCGTCAATGCCTGATGCTCCCATGACCAGGCCGACTCAGTTTGATAACGCTCGAAAGCTTGTATCGATGAAACCATCAACCCACTGGCACCGTCAGGACGCAGTGCGATGTCGATGTCAAACAAGATGCCGGCCGGCGTATGACTCGTCATCCAGGTAATAAAACGCTGTGCTAATTTGGCGTAATTGGCGGGTGCCTCCTGGTCATTATCCTCATATAAAAACACCACATCCAAATCCGATGCGTAACCCAATTCTTTTCCGCCTAATTTTCCGTAAGCAACCACAGAAAATAACGGTTCTTCGCGATGACGCTGTGCAATGGTGTGCCACACCGCTTTTACCGTGGCGGCCACTATAATGTCAGCCAGTTGCGAGAGCTGATCTGCTAACCGCTCTACCGTCCACATACCTTCCAAATCTTGCGCTAACAGTCGAAATAATTGCGCATGGTGCATTTCGCGTAATGTTTCCAATTGGCGTTCAGTATCCTCAAGCTCAAGATTTAATTGTTGGTCTAATTCCTCTGAGAAACTGAGCCAGTCTGGTTGCTGGTGCAAGGTAGTGGTATCGAGTAGTTCATCCAACAAGATTGGGTGACGAGTTAAATAACGGGTGGCCCATTCGCTCGCATGCATCATGCGTATAACGCGCTCTAACGATTGAGGATATTCAATTAACAAAGCTAAATAGGCGGTACGTCGCACAATGGCTTCGAGCAGATCAAGAAAGCGCTGTAGCGTTTGGCAGTGTTGATCCGGTAACGCAACAATTGCCGTTAAAGCACGCTTCAGCAACATCGTACATTTATTCTTGTTGGCTTCAGAGAGTGAGCGCAAACGTAGAGTTTTAAAACTACTCGTGATTATTTCTGCTGAGTCAGATGCATTATGAAATGCTAATTTGGTTAAGTAGGAAAGTATGGCTTCCCTATTGTCTACTTCAATAAAATCGCCACTGTCGTCAGATGTCTTACCATTTTTGTCAGCAAATATAATGTCAAATTGATGAGCAACAAACGCACGATGTTCCGTTAGCGCAGCGGTTAACTCTGCCGATGTAGCATAACCCATCATTTGCGCAATTATTTCCTCATCCTGAGGATGAGCCGGCATATTGTGTGTCTGTGCATCATCTAAATATTGCAAGCGATGTTCCAAATTGCGCAGAAACGTATATGAATCAGCTAGTTGCTTAACTATTACCGGTGTCAGAATAGATAAATCAGATAATATAACCAACATTTTTCGAGTAGATCGATCCCGCAATAAAGGTTCTCGACCCCCGCGGATCAACTGGAATACTTGAGTGATGAATTCGATTTCACGGATACCCCCCCGCCCCAATTTAACGTTATTAGCACGCTCCGGATGTAAGGTTTCTTGACGGATAACTTCAGCACGAATTTGCTTATGCATAGCGCGCAGCGCATCAATCACTGAAAAATCCAAATAGCGTCGATATACGAACGGTCGGACAATTTTTTCTAATAAACTGATTTGGCTGGGAACACCCGTAATAGTACGCGCTTTGACCCACGCATAACGTTCCCATTCACGTCCTTGCGATACCAGATAATTTTCCAGCATGGTAAAGCTTGCGACCAATGGGCCAGACGCACCATTGGGACGTAAAGCCATATCGACCCGAAATGTGAAGCCGTCTTCACCAATTTCAGATAGTGCCGCTATAAGTTTCTTCCCAAGACGACTAAAAAATTCATGGTTAGACAGACATTTTTGACCTTCCCCCGTCTTGGTCTCACCCTCTTCTGCATAGACAAAAATTAAATCAATATCCGAGGAAATATTTAGTTCATTACCACCCAGTTTTCCCATGCCTATCACAATTAAGTCTTGAATTTCATCAGTTTCACCAACGACAGGAATACCAAATTGTGATCGCATTTCTAGTGTCAATTCATTTAAGGCAGCCTGTATGGCAAAGTCCGCAAAGTTACTCATAACGGTAACCACTTCATTAAGGTCTGCACTTCCTGGTAAATCTTTTTCAATCAGTGTGCAAACAACCAGGTTCCTCAAACGACGCAACGCGCGAGGCAGAATAGAAGACTGTGAATTTGGATAGGCTGTAGGAGAAGCGTGATGCAAAAAATCGATTTCTTTTTGCAGAAAGTACGCAAAAGTCGCTGGTGTCAAGCATAATTCTGCCAGATCCTTTACTTGTTCGATGCGCCGCGGGTCTGCTTGCACCCAGCGAGAGAAAAATCGTGAAGTGTTTAAATGATGTATTTGAGCGAAAGTTGATGTGGAATTCATTCGTCGATTCGAGTTAATAATTATCTAAGCGATTCTACTCTCTCGCGCGAAGAAGAGAATAGTAGCCTTACCTGTAAAATGAACACGGGAGGTAACAGGGCACACGATATATGAGTAGGAACAACACAGAGCAATGAATCCAGATAATAAAAATATAAAGCAAACCGAGCCGCCTATCGATAGCCGTTGGATTGTCGATGTTTTCGCTTATACCAAATTAGCCAACAGAAGTCATCGCTTCATACGCGCCATCATTAAGTTTCTGGCTTTGCTGTTGGTTTTCGTTTGCTTAGGCTTCCTAGCGTTGCGCTTTATCCTCATTCCCCACATCAACAATTACAATCTGGAGATTGGACATTTGCTCAGTTCTTCGTTGGGACGTACGGTCAGCATTAATAAGATTATTGGCTCCTGGGAGGGAATACATCCCCATTTTGAATTGCAACAAGTCGCTATTCAGGATGAACGAGGAGAAAATGCAGTGATACTCCCGAATGTTCAAGCGACCCTCTCGTGGCTATCGCTCCTTGTTGCCGATATACGGTTATCTGGTTTAGTGATAAACCAGCCTGAGTTAGAATTAAAACGTAGTGTTGATGGGAAAATCTATATTGCCGGGTGGTGGATAGACCCTATTAAAGAAAATAGTACCGAAGGATTAAGTTGGCTATTATCACAACACACCATTGTTATCAAAAATGGTATTTTACGATGGACCGATCAGCAACGTGGTGCACCAGTTCTTACCTTATCTAATGTAAACTTTATGATGAGGAATCAATGGCAGCATCATCGATTTTCTTTGACTGCTAATCCGGCTTCTAATTTAATGGGGCCAATAGAGGTTAGAGCTGATTTTAGCCATCGTCCATTTAACAAAAATATCGCCAATTTTATAGGATGGAAAGGTCTAATCTACACCAACTTTTCTAATACTGATTTAGTGGCATGGAAAAGTTACATTGATTATCCATTTGACGTGCAGCATGGTATTGGCGATGTGCGCGCATGGCTCGCTTTTGATCAGACACGCATAGTGAGTATCACTGCTGATTTAAAATTGGCTGATGTAAAAACAGGGCTAAGAGCCGATTTACCACCCCTGGATTTGAAGAGCGTTTCCGGTCGATTTGCTGCTCGAGAAATAGTTATTCAGGATAGTATACCTAGGGCCAGGGCGAATGTTATCGGCCATCATGAAGTTAAGGGATATCTATTCGAGCTCACGAATTTTGGGTTTGAATCTCTATCAGGCATGTTATTGGCCCCTACTACACTTACTGCACACTTCGTTCCGGCTTATAGTAATCACGCTGAACAGCTGCATCTGTCGACAAAATCGTTAGACTTAACCACTGTCGCCCGGTTAGCCCGATATTTTCCCTTTTCCCAATCAGACAAAAGACTATTAGAAAGCGTTGAACCTAAAGGACAGCTTTCCAATTTTTCAGTAAAACTTCAGGGACATTACCCTAATTTTTCGATTTACCAAATTAGCAGCGACTTCACCAATTTAGCGGTGAAATCACTAACCATAAACCAGTTTAACCAGCAACTTCCCGCGGTTCCACATGCATTATCACCTATTTTTTCGTTTTTGCCTGGCTTTACTAATTTAGCCGGACGCATTGAGTTTAACGAAAAAAAGGGCTCAATTAATATTGCATCAAAAAATTTGTTATTACAATTACCTGCTTCTTTTACTACCCCGGAAATAAGGTTGGATTTGGTAAATTTGAATGCAAATTGGCGGTTACAATCGGATCACCAATTGCGGGTAACGCTGAATAAATTCAGTATGCAACAACAGGACACGCAAGCCCATTTTTACGGGACGCATATATTCCCATTGAGTTCGAAAGATGAGCCACAAAATGCATCATCGACTAAGGACACGCAGGAAGTTTCAGGCCAGGTATTAAGCGGAGTTATCGATCTAACCGGCACCATTTCGCATATCGATATCCCCACCATCCATCGTTATCTACCTGCAAAAACTGACCCCGATTTACGTCATTGGCTAAAAGAAGGCCTACAGGAAGGCAGATTGAACGATATCAGTGTACGTATAAAAGGAAATTTGGCTGATTTCCCTTTTGCTAAAAAAGAATTGTTAGATTTGAGGATATTTCATGTAACAGGGAAAATCGATAATGGGAAAATTAATTATTTACCTGGTGTTTTCAGCAAAGATAACATTGCACCTTACTGGCCTATTCTGAGCAAGATCAAAGGACAGATCGTATTTGATCGTGCAAGTATGGACATTAAAGCCGAATCGGGTGAAACCGATGGCATTCCGGTTGCCGATGTACATGCCTGCATTCCTAATTTACTGAGTGAAAATAACTTGTTAGTAATTGATGGCTCTGCCAGTGGCACGGCGCAAAATATGTTGCATTACCTAGGTGTTAGTCCGGTGTTAGGATGGATTGGAAATTTTACACAAGACATAAAAATAACTGGTAACAGCAAATTAAAGCTTCTGTTAGAAATACCGCTAGCTCATCCATTGGATACTAAGGTAGCTGGCATTATTCAATTTAAAGACAACGATATCGCTTTATTAAAGGAGTTACCCTTAATAAAGCAAGTCAATGGCCGATTAGATTTTGACGAAAATAGGTTAGTTATAAAGGCATTGACAGGTAACTTCCTGGGAGGAACGGTTACTGTTGCGGGCGGTACCCGGAAGGATGGCGTCGTCCGAGTTTCAGCGGAAGGTCAAATGACCGCTGATGGTTTGCGTAAGGCTTATGAGCAACCAGAATTAGAAAATATATTAGCGCGTATAAAGGGGAAAACACCTTACTCCGCCGTTATTCAAGTAAAGAATAAGAAAACCGAAGTCCGCGTTGATTCAACATTGGATGGCCTCGCAGTTGATTTGCCAGAACCGATTAATAAAGTCGCTTCCAGTAGTTTGCCTATACATGTTGAATTAATTAGCGCCCCTGACAGGGGGAATATTTCCCCAGCAGGAATTCGCGAACACGACGAAATAAAATTGTCGTTAGGTAATGTGGTAAATGCACACTATTTTCGTCAACGAACTTTGCCGTCGAACTCTTGGGAAATACTTCGCGGCGGAATAGGCATTAATGCGGTCGCTCCCACTCCCGACAGTGGCTTATCCGCACGTATAAATTTAGCTCATTTTAATGTGGATGAATTAAAGGCCTTGCTGCCTGGCCATACTGATTATTACGCAGGTAAGTTAGCGAAAAAGTCATCAGCTCCCTTACCAACTACCCTAGTTACTAAACTGGTAACTGAACTGAAAAGTGGATTAGACAATAAGCTTAAAAATAAAAATGTCAATTTTTTATCACCGAAAATTGATTTTTCCTCTTATTTTGAACCCGACCTAATTTCTGTACAGGCGATTCAATTAACATTATTTGGGAAAAAATTAGATCATGTTGTATTGGGTGCCACACGGTTAGATCGGGTATGGCAGGCGAATCTTGACTCAAAACAAATTTCTGGCCACCTTACCTGGAATAAGGCGGAACATAGTATAGGACATGTGACTGCACGTTTAAGCTCTTTAATTATTCCTAAAACTGCCACACAAGATGTGTTGGGCTTATTGCAAAATAAAAATGTCTATTCAACTATTCCCGGCTTAGATGTGATTGCTGAAACTGTGGAGTTATCCGGAAAAAAATTAGGACGTTTAGAGTTACATGCAAAAAATGTAAATACAGCAGACAGTGCGAACAAAAATGAAGCGATCGATGACTGGCAAATTGATACATTGCGATTAACCAATCCCGATGCAGAACTAACAGCGCAAGGAAAATGGATTAATGGCAATCAAACCGCCGAGAGCGGTGAGCACAACGCGACCACTAAAAGCCATACTGATCTTAAATATCAGCTCCTGGTCACAAATGCGGGAAAACTGTTAAATAGGTTAGGTTATGAAAACTTAATTTCTGGTGGTAAAGGAAAGTTAAGTGGTGCAATTAGCTGGAATGGCGCACCATATTCTATGGACATTCCCAGCCTTTCCGGGCAGATTCAACTGGATTTACGCGATGGTCAGTTCTTAAAGGTGGATCCGGGTGCGGGCAAATTATTGGCGGTGTTAAATCTGCAGGCTTTACCACGTCGCCTGATGCTTGACTTTCGCGATGTATTTTCGGAAGGTTTTTCTTTTGATGGAATTAGCGGTGATGCACAGATTCTTAAAGGTGTTGCTAAAACAGATAACCTAAAAATGCACAGTGCGACTGCTACTGTGTTATTAAATGGCACTGCCAATATTAGTAATGAAACGCAAAATCTACAGATAATTGTAAAACCCGAGATCAATGCTGGCGCTGCTTCTGTTGTATATGGCCTGGTAGTCAATCCAGTAATCGGTGCGGGAACTTTTTTAGCACAACTATTTTTAAGAGAACCTTTAACAGAAGCATTTACTTATAAATATAAGATCACCGGCCCTTGGAAAGAGCCTAATATTGTGCCCTTAGAGGGCGATTAAAAACTTCGAATCTCAAATAACTATTTAACCGAAATTAATTAGGATCGACAGACGCGAGTGGTTTCCTGACCTGTCATACTTGTGCGAGAAGGGCTAACCCCCATCTAGTCTCTAATAGCTAACTTCTAATCCGTACAATGAATATTGCTGCCATTCAAATGACTTCCGGTCCGATTCTTCAAGATAACTTGGACACGGCTGCACGTTTAATTCATAAAGCAGTAGCTACCGGCGCGAAGTTGATAGTGTTACCAGAATATTGGCCCATGATGGGCATGCACGAGAAAGACAAAAATCTGCTAGCCAATGGTCCCGATGCGATTTTGATAGGCGATTTTATGGCACATCAGGCACGCAACAATGGCATTTATCTAGTGGGTGGAACTATTCCCATAGCATCACCGGATATTAATAAAATTTTTAACAGTACTTTAGTATTTGACCCTCATGGTCAACAAATAGCACGCTACGACAAGATACATTTATTTAGTTTTAAAAATAGTACCGAATCCTATCAGGAGTCACAGAGTATTCTAGCTGGCTTTAAACCAGAGCGATTTAATACTAACAGCGAATTTGGGAGCGATTTTTCAGTGCTTAACGTTGGTTTGTCGATCTGTTATGATTTGCGTTTCCCTGAGCTCTACCGGTCGTTGGGCGCAACTGATTTAATCGTCGTGCCCGCCGCTTTCACGTATACCACCGGCTCCGCACATTGGGAAATTTTATTACGGGCACGTGCCATCGAAAATCAGTGCTATGTACTCGCCTCAGCACAAACGGGCCATCATCCAAACGGACGCCAAACTTGGGGACACAGCATGCTGATTGACCCATGGGGTAAAATTATTTCGGTATTACCTGATGCTGAGGGTATCGTTACAGGAAAACTTGACCTGCAATTTATGCAAGAAATACGAAGCAATTTACCAGCTTTGCAACACCAGGTTCTCACAAGGCAATGCCAGTAAGTGTAAAAAATCAGGTGGGGTTAACACAAACGACGAACTGTATTATTTGATTTTAACAATAGAACACTATGAATTCTTCCAATTTAGCCTTAGCTCGCAGCATTTTACTAACGCCCTTCGGGTTAGATGACATCGCCTTAACCAATACGTTAGCGAGTATGTTTACCCACAAAGTGGACTACGCTGATCTGTACTTTCAGTTTACCAAAAGTGAAGGTTGGAGCTTAGAAGAAGGCATTGTAAAAACGGGCAGTTTTCATATTGATCAGGGCGTCGGCGTGCGTGCAATTTCTGGCGATAAAACAGCCTTTGCTTATTCTGACGAAATTTCACTCAACGCGTTACAAGAAGCCGCGGCAGCCACGCGCACCATTGCCCGTTATGGCCAGGGGAAAATTAAAGTAGCAACCTCTATGTATGGCATTAACACTCACTCCTTATATTTTCCCCATGATCCGTTAAGCTCATTAGACCCCACTGCTAAAGTACAGTTATTAGAAAGAATAGAGAAACTGGCGCGCAAAAAAGATCCCCGTGTCAAACAAGTCATGGCGGGCTTAGCAGGTGAGTACGATGTGGTTCTGGTGGCGCGCAGTGACGGTGTGATAGCAGGAGATGTACGTCCACTAGTGCGACTTTCTTTAACTGTTATTGCTGAACAAGATGGACGTCGCGAGGTGGGTTCGTCCGGAGGCGGTGGTCGGTACAGTTATGACTATTTCACGGACGAGATCATCGAAAAATACGTCGACGAAGCAGTGAAAGGTGCGCTCGTTAATTTAGATGCGCGCGCAGCACCTGCAGGACCGATGACCGTGGTTTTGGGACCTGGATGGCCTGGCGTTTTATTGCATGAAGCAATTGGGCATGGATTAGAAGGGGATTTTAATCGAAAAGGTTCCAGTGCCTTCTCCGGCCGCGTGGGGCAGCGTGTTGCAGCAAAAGGCGTGACGGTAGTGGATGACGGAACCCTGCCAGACCGACGTGGCTCGCTGAACATAGACGATGAAGGCAACCCGACTCAATGCACGACGTTAATTGAAAACGGAATTTTAAAAGGTTATATCCAAGACACTATGAATGCGCGCTTGATGAAATTACCAGTAACAGGAAATGCCCGTCGTGAATCATTTGCACACTTGCCCATGCCACGCATGACCAATACTTACATGTTGGCTGGCGACAAAGATCCGGAGGAAATTTTAGCTTCGGTCAAAAACGGCCTGTATGCGGTCAACTTCGGCGGCGGTCAAGTTGACATCACCAACGGAAAATTTGTATTTTCAGCAAGTGAAGCATATATGATTGAAGACGGAAGAATTTCCTTCCCAGTTAAAGGCGCAACGCTGGTTGGCAATGGTCCGGACGTGCTTAACCGCGTCAGCATGATTGGCAACGATCTGCGTTTAGATTCGGGGGTTGGCGTATGCGGCAAGGACGGGCAAAGCGTACCCGTAGGCGTTGGACAACCAACCCTGCGTCTAGATGGAATAACGGTAGGTGGTACCGCGTAGCAAAACAGATTCGCAAAAAAATAGGTTTAATCATGGCTGCAGACGTTCACGCAGCCACCCGCCCTGTTCATTTTTTGTATAAGCAATTCTGTCATGCAAACGCGAACTGCGTCCTTGCCAGAATTCAATATAATTCGGCAATAAGCGATAACCACCCCAGCTCGCAGGGCGCGGAACTTGCTCGCCATATTGCGCACTAATTTTTTCTGCCCGTTCTTCCAACAAAGTGCGGTTAGCAATGATTTTGCTTTGCTGCGACGCCAATGCACCATGGCGACTAGCTAGAGGACGGCTGTTGAAGTAAGCGTCGTTTTCAGCTTCACTTACTTTTTCCACGCGGCCTTCAATGCGTACTTGCCGTTCTAGTTCCGACCAAAAAAACAATAACGCAGCGTACGGATTTTTTCCTAAATCTTCGCCTTTTTTGCTGGTGTAGTGGGTAAACCAAGTCATACCGCGATGATCTAATTCTTTAAGCAAAACAATGCGTGAAGATGGTCGACCTTGTTCACTCACCGTTGCCAGGCTCATGGCGTTTGGCTCGACGACTTTTGCGTTTAACGCCTCTTGAAACCATAAGACTGGCGAGTTGATAATCGGTACGTATGTCTGCAAGTGCCATGAAGTTTCCTTAAACCGTTAAAATATCGCGAGTTCATCATTTTAAAGTGTTTATGGAAGAAATAGATTTCGAAAGACGTTTTAGTGGCATTGCACGCCTGTATAGTGCACAAGGACTAGCACGATTCCAAGCAGCTCATGTGTGCGTAGTTGGTGTGGGCGGAGTGGGTTCCTGGGTAGCGGAAGCGTTTGCCCGAAGCGCTATAGGAAAAATCACATTAATTGATCTAGACAATGTCAGCGAATCCAACATTAATCGCCAAATTCAGGCACTAACGAATACCATCGGGCAAGCCAAGGTGATCGCATTGGCTGAACGCATTGCGCAAATTAATCCGGTATGTGAAGTGACTCCGATCGAAGACTTCATCACGCCAGAAAATTTAATAGAGCTGATTAAAGCTCCCCAATTCGATTACGTGGTGGACGCCATTGATAGCGTTAAAGCTAAGACAGCGCTTCTAGCGTTCTGTCGCGCTGAGTCAATCCCTATAGTAACGATTGGTAGTGCTGGAGGACAAACTGATCCCAGCAGGATCGAAATTCGCGATCTTTGCCGAACCGAGCAAGAACCTTTACTTTCATTAGTAAGGAAGCAGCTGCGCCAAAATTTTAATTTTCCGCGCGGCACAAAGAATAAATTTGGCATTGATGCAGTTTTCTCAATGGAACCGCTAATATTTCCTGAGCCAGACTGCTCGATAGGAAATGAAGCAGAAATTGATGGAATTACCGGCCTAAATTGCGCCGGATTTGGATCTGCGATGGTAGTAACCGCATCGTTTGGAATGCAAGCCGCGGCTCTAGTGTTGCGTAAATTAGCTAGAATTTAACTTACTTGTCCCTGGACATTCCGGTTTTGATGAGGTAGCTAATAGGTGACTATTAATAGCTAGGAGCCTTAATTCATTCATTTTGAAATATGAGCCAGTGATGAACCTTTGCTGCAGTTGCGTTCTGAAAGTGGTTTAGAAAGAAGTTTTTGCTGACATTTCTTAGAAAAAGGAAAATTATGAAATTTATCGTTACAAAATCCGCTCTAACTTTCATTCTTGCAATTTTCGGAACCTATTTTATTACGTCGACTATTTACGCAGACACCTATATCAGACCAGGGTCTGGCAGGGACGATACTCAGTGGCAGCCTTTTGAAGGGAAGCTAAACGACCCGCCTGAAAGTTATGCCGACCTCAACAATACTTATTTCGGTAACGCTTTGTTTATGGGCTATTCTTCTTACAACAACTTAAGTTATGTAGGATTGCCGAGCAGAGAAAAAAGCGGGAGATGGAATCTTGTGGTACTACAAAAATCAAGTAATGGCCAAAAAGACGGGCCAAGGCAAGATCTTGTTTTTCCTTCAAAAGCCGCCACTGTGGATTTTTGTAAGGCTCTTATCAAGGTAGTGCACGGAATAGTTACAGATGAAATGCCTGCCACCGCTTCCGTGTTCGCCTCGGCTTGGTTGGAGCGGCCCAAAAGTGTAATCGCCGTCGGTTATCAGACTGATTACCAAGGGGAGCTTACACCAGCAACCAAATATGCAGTTTGTCCGAATCCTTGGGGAGAGGAACAAAATTTTTTGTTCGATGATGAAAATGACTATACAGGAATTAAAGCTAGCGGTGTGGTTTATAGCGAAAGACAATATTACAAGGTAATTTGTGTTAACCCGGAAACTCCTCCGGGCAATTTTTGGTACTTAGAAGGGGCTTTAGGATGGACCAATGGAACTCACTTGTACGATCGCCGTGGAAAGCTTGGAAAAAACCCATCGCGTGAAGAATTCGATGAGCAGATCGGGAATTTTTACTGTGGCCGCCCAAGGCACATATAGGGTAAGTAGCGCCATTCTTTATATAGGCATTTTAGCGAAGTAACTCAGGCAATTCAGGTGACTTGATCAACAGTATTTCTTAGAAAGATTAAAACTATGAAATTAGCAAAAATTAAATCAGCTCTAACTCTGTGTTTATGTCTTACAGCGACCTATTCCCAAATGTCCAATGTGTATGCGGGTGATGCTTATTTAAGAGCGCAAGACGCCGCTGGCAATCAGTCGTATAGTTCTTATATAGGAAGCGGTTTTGAAACATTTAAAACGCTTAATGAGAAGTATCTGGGCGGAGCTGCATACCGAACCCTGGGCACTGCAATTCCCCCTTATGTAAACGATGTCTATAAGACGTTTTATATTGTTGTACCAGGCTACCAGAAGCGCTTCGGTGTCTTCAAACTACAGAGATCAATGAATGGTGAAAAAAACGGCCCCAGAGAAGATCTCGTTTTTAAAACTAAAATGGAGGCTAATGAATTCTGCACATCACTTTCCAAAGCAGCAGGTGATTTCAACGATCATAAGATTGAAAATGGCTTCACGTTTGTGTCAGACTATTACGGCGGTGTAAAACAAGTTATCGCCGTAGCCTATCTGCCTGCTTATGAAAAAGGAGATCTGACCCCGGCAAAAAAACATGTATTCTGTAAAAATGAGTGGAAAGTATCGAATGAATATTGGCAGAACCCAGACAGCCAGTATTTTGATGAAAATGAAATAACAGGAGTTAGGGCAAGCGGGTTTGTTGACGGTAACCGAGGAATCTACAAGGTCGCCTGCATGAATGCAAAGCCGGAAGCTACTTTTCAGTCTCATAGTGGATGGGTAAACGAGGCTGCCGGCAAAAAGCGATATGTTACTAAATGGACAAATAATGTTGATAGCTATGAGGCTGCTGACACAGCACTCGACGACAGGCCAACTTTGGAGCAGCTTGACGCCGACGTTGGTACACCATATTGTTCAAAACCTGTTCAGTAACTTCTCAATAATCGAGGCAAGTGAGAAATTCTTAGGTAGTGCTAATGAATCTTTAGTACATATGCACATATGCATTAACTGAGACCTCTGCACAACTTGCGTGAGTCTAAGATAAGGCTCACGCAGAAGCAGAGCACTGGAGTGTACACGAGGGATCGCGAGCAGCGCGCAACGCCATATTTGAATCCCGCAGTAGGTTGTGTGCAGAGGTCTCTGACCTAAAATTTTCTTGCCTCGAAGATCTACCCACGTTTCCGTCATGTTCGGGCATTCGAGACTTCCCCATTCTCCTTCCAACAAGCGCGGGGAATAATGTGGAGGTTTAATTCCTATAGGTGCTGGAACTTATTAAAGTTAGTGCTTATACGCTCACGCGACGCTCTAAGCACTTATACAACGAAACCTGTTTGATTCATATCGGTTGATTATTCTTTAAGCCAATTGGCAAATTCTGTATTAGCTTAGTTTGTGGAGAAGTATGCAATAAAACAGCGGGCTCAGCTTATAATTCCCCCTTACCCAATTTCTAGCTATTATCAAAATTAGTTAAGGCCACCATGACTGCGCAAATTATTAACGGAATTCAACTTTCTCAACATATACGCGCTGAAGTACAGCAACGGGCGGCAGCATTAACACGGGCAGGGAAGCAAGCTGGGCTGGTGGTTATCCTGGTCGGTGAGAATCCAGCTTCACAAGTGTATGTACGCAATAAAGTTAAAGCATGTGAAGAATGTGGTATTTATTCTGTATTTGAAAAACATCCCGCGGAAATAAGCGAAGCAGATTTACTTAAACGCATCAGCATACTTAATGCAGACCCAAAAATTCATGGCATTTTGGTTCAATTGCCTCTTCCCGCTCACAT
The DNA here is from genome assembly GCA_021155915.1 of Solimicrobium sp. GTDB lineage: Bacteria > Pseudomonadota > Gammaproteobacteria > Burkholderiales > Burkholderiaceae_D > Solimicrobium. The sequence goes on from JAJNBE010000009.1 coordinate 14,131, forward strand.
TAATACGCACAAAATTTTAGAAGCCATTGCGCTCGAAAAAGACGTGGATGGTTTTCACGTTAACAATGCAGGTCTGCTAATGACAGGGCAGCCGCTGTTCCGGCCTTGCACCCCGTACGGTGTTATGAAGATGTTAGAAGCTATTTCTTATCCAGTGCGCGGTGCCCACGCAGTTATTGTGGGAGCATCCAATATTGTCGGCAAACCCCAGGCAATGTTACTTTTGCAAGCAGGCGCAACAGTTACAATTTGTAATTCCAAAACACGTGACCTCGGCCTGCACACACGCATGGCAGATATTTTAGTGGTAGCAACGGGAAAGCGTAATATCGTAACTGCCGAAATGATTAAACCGGGCTCTGTCGTCATTGATGTGGGAATGAATCGCGACGATGCAGGTAAACTATGTGGCGACGTCGATTTTGCAGGAGCAAAAGAAGTCGCTGCCTATATAACTCCGGTACCAGGTGGTGTTGGTCCGATGACTATTACGATGTTATTAGTAAATACGATTGAAGCGGCGGAAAGAATATTATGACTATGGACAATAATCCCCTCCTCGATTTCAACGGCCTACCTCGCTTTGGCGCCATTACCGCTACCGACGTCACGCCCGCAATCAGGTCTCTGTTAAAAGAATGTCAGTCGACCGTAAATAAGGTGGAATGTGATACCGCCCAAGCGACTTGGGAAAATGTGGTCGAACCGCTTGAAAACGCAACCGAAAAGCTTAGCCACGCCTGGGGTATTGTCAGCCATTTACATAGCGTACAGGATACGCCCGAAATGCGCGCTGTTTATAATGAAAACCAACCTCTGATCACCGAATTTTTTACTGCATTGGGACAAAATCTGGTGTTATACAAAAAATACTGTACCTTGCAAAATGGCGCAGAATTTGCCAGCTTTTCACCGGCTCGTAGAAAAATTATTCAAAACGCAATTCGGGATTTCAAGCTTTCTGGCGCTGAATTAGCACCAGAAAAAAAACAACGCTTTGCGGATATCCAGGAACAACTCGCGGCCCTTTCAACTAAATTTTCTGAAAACGTTTTAGATGCGACTAATCATTATTCTTTGCATATTGAAAATGTCGCAACGTTAAAGGGTTTACCCGAGGATGTGCTGTTGGCTGCCCGTACCAAAGCAGAACAAGCTGGTAAAGCGGGGTATTTATTCGGATTACAATTTCCTTCTTTTTACCCGATTTTGCAATATGCTGATAATCGCGAATTGCGCGCGACGGTTTATCGTGCCAATACGACAAAAGCATCTGAATTAGGTGAAAATCCTGTATGGGACAACACAGGAATTATTCATGAAATTCTTAAGTTACGCCAGGAAGAGGCACAGTTACTCGGTTATAACAATTACGCCGAAGTGTCCTTAGTCTCAAAAATGGCTGAAAACACCGAACAAGTTCGCCAATTTCTGATTGATTTAGCCACTCGAGCCAGACCATTTGCGGAAAAAGATTTAATTGAATTGCGCCGCTTTTCTAAAGAAAACTTAGGTTTGGATGAATTGCTAGCACATGATATCGCTTACGCTTCTGAAAAACTCCGTCAGCAACGCTATGCATTTTCTGAACAAGAAATAAAACAGTATTTCCCGCAACCAAAAGTGGTTCAAGGGTTGTTTGATATTACAAAAACACTGTATGGCGTTGACATTAAAGCTGACGCTGCAAGTGTCTGGCATCCTGACGTATCGTTTTATCGCATTGAAAAAAATGGGCAACTTATTGGCCAATTCTATCTGGATCTATATGCACGTGAAAGCAAGCAAGGCGGGGCATGGATGGATTCGGCACGCGGAAGACGGTTGACGACGAAAGGGATTCAAACTCCCGTAGCCTATTTAACCTGCAATTTCACCGCACCGGCGGCCGGTAAGCCCGCTTATTTTACGCATGATGAAGTAATTACCCTCTTTCATGAATTTGGTCACGGGTTACACCATTTGCTTACCCAAATCGATGAACTCGGCGTTTCTGGAATTTCTGGCGTGGAATGGGATGCGGTTGAGCTGCCGTCACAATTTATGGAAAATTTTTGTTGGGAATGGGATGTGTTGCAAAAGATGAGCGCGCATGCTGAGACTGCACAACCGCTACCACGTGCTTTGTACGAGAAAATGCTGGCAGCTAAAAACTTTCAGTCTGGATTGCAAACGTTGCGACAGATCGAGTTTTCTTTATTTGACTTACATTTACATGACGGCCATTTAGAACAACATCAACTTTCTGTCCAAGCTTTATTAAATCAAATTCGATCACAAATTTCGGTCTTGAAAACGCCAGACTTTAACCGATTTCAGCATGGGTTTAGTCATATTTTTTCAGGTGGTTATGCTGCCGGTTATTTCAGCTACAAATGGGCAGAAGTATTATCTGCCGATGCCTATGCTGCCTTTGAAGAGGCCGGTAATAATGCTGAAGTTGGCATAAAATTTCAGCGGGAAATTTTAGCCGTCGGCGGATCGCGTCCCGCCTTAGAATCGTTCATCGCTTTCCGCGGTCGTGCACCGCAAATCGATGCTTTACTTCGGCATAACGGTATGCAAGATTGAAATTCAATATGAACATGCGCATTGATTTCCATAGCAACGTCAGCAATCAACTGGACTATGCTTGCCGATTAATTCGCAAAGCGTTTTTCGCACAGTGTAAGCTCATAGTATGGCATCAAGATAAAGAACAACTCGCGCAATTTGATCAATTACTCTGGACATTTTCGGCGACGGATTTTTTACCTCACGTAGTACTCGAACAGGGTAACCATCCACTTGCGCCGCACACGCCGATATTATTGGCTATGCCTTCTGATGACACTTTTACTTCTCTGTCTGATATAAACGTTAAACATCATAAAGTTTTAATTAATCTCAGCGATAAAGTACCCACCCATTTCGCGCAATATGAACGTCTGATTGAAGTTGTTCCCCGAGCACCTGATTTAGTACCAACAGATACTAACACCACCGCTTATGCAACAATTCAAGCAGCAATTCAGGCAGGACGGGAACGGTACCGTTTTTATCAACAACAAGGCTATCAAATTAACCACATTAACGCTAAATGAATCCCACTTCCCCTCTTGATAGTAACATTCCCGTACTCACAGAAATCATTTCGGGGAATAGCGAAACAAAGCCGATTTCCACTGTGTGCGAAGCCATAAGCGAAGAGAAAGCTATCCGTTCTCAGGAATCGTCTTTAGATGAATTGAAAAAAACGCTTCATGAAAATGTATTAAGGCAATTACTGACACGTGTCGATTTTGTTCTGGAACATCGGATAAAGGAGAGCTTGGCGGACGTATTGCAAACCGCGGTAGATGACTTAGCCAAAGATATTCGCAAAGGACTGACCAATACTATGGAAGAAATCATTCACCGCGCCATAAATCAAGAAATCACCAAAATACAGTCAGTAAAAATTGATTAAGTGTAAATAGCACTCTTGCTAAGCTGCAGGGGTTAGCTCCTTTCCAATAACTCTCGATCAATTCGGACAAACGCAGAATTCATTGGTTGGGCTAAAGATTCAACCAGCCCATCTACACTAACTTAATAATTTTTACCTCAGAGGGTCGCACGGTATCGCAATTTGGCTTTTAGTTTTTTGACCGCACCATAAGCTCAGCTGCCTTCTCATCAAACAAAATTCTTGGGGAAAATTTAGCACACTTCATAGGAAATCTTGAGTGGAAGTTTTTAACATTTCCCGAGCCTGAAATCACTTTACGTATAAATTGATAATAGGCATCCATATCAATCACATGCACGACCACAAAATAATCATATTCCCCTGAAACAAAATAGCACTGCATAACTTGCGCTTCTTTTGCCATGCGCTGTTCAAAAGCGAACATAAACTCTTCACTTTGGTTCGACAATGACACTTCTAAAAAAGCGAGCATGCCATAACCAAGTGCGAAGGGATCGATCATTGAGACATCGGCATTAATCACGCCCCTATCGCGCATATCGCGAATTCTTCGCAAACAAGTAGGTTGAGAAATATGTACTTTTTCAGCGATAGTTCGGGTTGGAATTTGGTTATCTTTTTGAAGTAGATTAAGAATTTTCCTGTCTACTTTGTCGAGCACGTGTTGTTTAGCCATAAATTTACTTAGTATTGAATATCCATTTAACTAAGGTTTTGGCCTCTGCCGGACTCACTTGGGGATTGGGTGGCATAGGTATGGCCCCCCACGTACCACTGCCGCCTTTGATTATTTTATTAACCAATTTTTCTTCTGCATCCTTTTGTCCAGCATATTTTGCTGCTACCTCTTTATAAGACGGGCCAACTAGCTTTTTATCTGTAGCATGGCAAGCCATGCAATTCCTCGATTTTGCTAACTCTAAATTAGCCAAGGCGGCACTTGAGGCACATACAGTGATAAGCATACATAGAAAACGTTTCATACTTCTCTCCGGAATAGTGTAGCTACTCATTTGCACATAAATTGGTAGATCGGTTTAAAAGCAAAGGATACGACGCGGTTATCCAGGCGGTCTCATCAAAATTAGTCCCGATCCTCCCTCTGGTGATGGGTGGGAACCCTGGGTTAATTCAGGGCCACAGGCTTTATTATCTATCTTTCTGGACAATAAAAACAGATAGTGGCTATCGCCATCGGTTTAGCTGCTGGATTCTCACCAAAGGCACGTGAGAATGACGATGGTGAGGCTAATGGCTATTTTCTTGCAATGGACGAACGGTCACGGTTATCTATCTTTCTAGACAATAAAAAACAGATAGCGGCTATCGCCATCGGATTAGCTACTGGATTCCCACTAAAGGCACGTGAGAATGACGATGGTGAGGCTAATGGCTATTTTCTTGCAATGGAATAGCAGCGACGGGTTTAATGGGGCAGCGCTGGCACAGTTATCCAGTAATCGCGCCTTTACTTGCGCTACTTGCAAGCGCGGCATATTTTGCCAAAACGCCGCGAGTGTAGCGCGGAGCTGGCGCCCTCCACAATAATCTGCGCTCTGCAAGCTCGGGCTCAGACACATTGAGCTGAATTAATTGATTTAGAGCATCAATCGTAATTGAATCCCCCTCATGAACCAGAGCAATCGTGCCCCCCACGAAAGCTTCGGGAGCCACATGGCCGACAACCATTCCCCAAGTACCCCCCGAAAAACGCCCATCGGTGATTAATCCGACTGTCTCTCCTAAACCCTTCCCAATAATCGCCGAAGTGGGTGCTAACATTTCTGGCATTCCTGGCCCGCCTTTTGGGCCTAAATAGCGCAGGACTAACACATCGCCGGGCACGATCTTGTCATCCAAAATCGCGGTCATTGCGCTGTTTTCGTCGTCAAACACACGTGCCGGGCCAGTAATCACTGGATTTTTCAATCCGGAAATTTTTGCGACGCAACCTTCAGGGGATAAATTTCCTTTTAGTATGGCCAAGTGCCCTTGTGCATATAAAGCATGCTCAATCGTTCTGATAACTGGAGTGTCAGCTTTGGGCTGATCAGGCACATGCGCCAATTCTTCTGCCAAAGTCCGGCCCGTAATAGTGATGCAATCGCCGTGCAGCAAACCGGCGTTTAGCAGTAATTTCATGACTTGTGGGATTCCGCCCGCTTTATGCAAGTCGGTCGCCACAAATTGTCCGGATGGTTTTAAATCACAAATGACCGGGACGCGCAACCGCAGTCGTTCAAAATCATCTAGCGTCCATTCAATTTCAGCCGCGTGTGCAATAGCCAGATAGTGCAATATCGCATTAGTAGAGCCACCGGTTGCCATAATTACCGCCACGGCATTTTCAATCGATTTCTTCGTGATGATGTCACGCGGTTTTAAATTACGCTTAACTGCGTCCATTAGTACGCGCGCAGACTGAGCGGCTGAGCCTACTTTCTCATCATCGGGGTTTGCCATAGTGGACGAATAGAGTAACGACATCCCTAGTGCTTCAAAAGAAGAGGACATCGTATTGGCCGTATACATTCCACCGCAAGAACCCGACGAAGGACAGGCATTTCTTTCAATACCCTCAAAGTCCTCCTGCGACATGCGACCTGCGGTAAATTCGCCCACGGCCTCAAAAGCAGAAACAATCGTTAAATCCTGACCTTTCCACTTTCCTGGTTTAATGGTACCGCCATAGACATAAATTGCCGGCACATTAGTGCGTGCTAGAGCAATCATCCCCCCCGGCATATTTTTGTCGCAGCCCCCAATTACCAGACAACCATCCATCCACTGCCCATTCACGGCCGTTTCAATGCAATCTGAAATAACTTCGCGAGAAATTAGCGAATATTTCATGCCTTCCGTTCCCATCGACATTCCGTCCGAAATGGTGGGAGTGCCAAACACTTGTGGATTTGCACCAACTTCTTTCAACGTTTTAATAGCGATATCGGCTAATTTCTGCAGTCCGGAATTACAGGGCGTAATAGTCGAATGGCCATTTGCCACACCCACCATCGGCTTCTCAAAATCCGATTTTTGATATCCCATCGCATAATACATCGACCGGTTTGGACTACGTGAAATGCCTTGAGTAATATTTTTGGAACGCCGATTTAAATTTGAATCCGTGCTCATGCGTACTCCAATAAAAAGAAAACAAAGACGTAGAATGCCCTGAAAACGCGGACCTGTCCAATAACTGAGCGAGCTATTCAGCACATCTACCCTAAGAGCCACAGTATGAGAGCCTCACAATGAATGAGACCTCTGCACACCCGTAGCGAGCGAACCAAAGACAAGGCGCACGGAGCGCAGCAACCGGAATGTACTTGAGTACATGAGGATTGCGAGCACCGCGCAACGCTGTATTTGGTTCGCGCAATAAATTGTGCAGAGGTCTCTGAATCGGAAATATTAAAAGAAGAAGCCCATCTAATGCATTACTCACGACCTTGGCCAGTTCTGATCCCTACCTCCCGTGAGAAGAAATGAAGCTATTATCAGCAATTTCCTTACCGAACTTGGTTCCCATCTGGGGAGAACGCCCCATAGAATTTTGGACTCGTCCTGCCGTTCCACGGGAGCTCATACATTGCGGTGCCACCAGAATGGTCATGGCTATCGCATCCAGAAAAATATCCACTAACCTCACCATCGTCGTTCCCACGTGATTTTGGTTGGAATCCAGTATCGTAAACCTTTGGCGACGGCCGCCATTTTTTTATTGCCTAACCAAAATAGATAATGATGGCTGTCGACATGATTAACTTTCCGGCCCTCCATCAAAAGCACATGAGAATGAAAATGGGGAAGGTTTGTGCTTAAATCTAGATAGCATCACCTTAAGGGATTGCATAACGTTTTTCTAGCATATGCACTACAGCTATGCCACAATCCCCGTTTTATTTATCAAATAATTGTCAAAAAAAATGCTCATCCACCCTTTGCCTGATCGAATTGCACTACAAGTTGGCCCGCTAGCCATTCACTGGTACGGGCTGATGTATTTACTCGCTTTCGTTTTATTCCTCGCCATAGGTCGTCTTCGTTTAAAACAATCCCACATTGTCGCGGCCGGATGGCGGTATGCGCATCTAGAAGACATGCTGTTTTATGGCGTGCTTGGCGTCGTGCTCGGCGGTCGTTTGGGCGAAGTGTTCTTCTATCATCCGACTTATTATGCGCAACATCCGTTAGAGATATTCGCAGTATGGGAAGGCGGCATGTCATTCCATGGCGGTTTCCTCGGGGTACTTTTAGCTTTGGCTATATGGTCAAAAAAAGCCGGGCGTAATGTGGCAGATGTCTATGACCTAATCGTACCATTGGTACCACTTGGCTATGCGTGTGGCCGCATTGGTAACTTTATCAACGCCGAACTCTGGGGCCGCGCTGCCGATCCTAGCCTACCCTGGGCAATGATCTGGCCCAATGTCGACCAGCTTCCACGCCACCCATCGCCCATTTACCAAGCCTTAGTGGACGGTGTTTTAGTCTTCATCTTGTTATGGATTTATGCCCGAAAACAGCGTCCACGGTTAGCCGTCGGGGCGATGTATGTTTTATTGTACGGTTGCGCACGGTTCTTTACCGAGTATTTCCGGGTACCTGACTGGACGGTTAATGTCATCGGGTTTCAAATCTCTGCGGGACAAGTGCTTTCGATTCCCATGATTATTTTTGGAATAGTTGCTCTCTATTTTGCTTATCACAATATTGCTTTAGTCAACGAGAATCAACGGCTCTCTTAGAACCGATCTTTAAGCATCCGGACAAGCGAAACTACAATCTACGAAAAAAATCATTAGAAAATAGTCGACTCTCCACTTCGAAAGTTTCGTCGGATAAGCGCTAACTAAAATTCAGCCCGGAATTCCCATTAGAACGGAGCCAAGTGTGCTTCATTTAAGTCGTTTGGCACGGGGTAAGGAGCGCGATTCACATTTTTTGGTGGAGGTTTTAGCCAATAGGTTATCCACTATTTTTAAATTTGGTTATTTAAATTTTATGAAAAAACACATCAAAAAATATGTACTTTGAGGGCTGCAATTAAACGAGACGATAACTCAGAAATATTAGACTTGGCTGGTGCTGATCTCGCTTCCACTTGCTTAAATGGCGCTAATTTGACTAATGCAAATCTGGCGGGAGCTAAATTCATTTTTACTCTCTTAAAAAATGCTGACTTAGCTGGAGCTAACTTGAAAGGAGCTCAGTTATGGTACTCAAAATTGCAGGGGGCGAATTTGGCACACGCGGATTTGACCCAGGCCTCCTTCGATGGCACTCCACTGAATGGGCTTTACTTGATCTTCACAAATCTGACAGGAGCAGACCTGACCTACAAAGACCTGACTGAAAGTGACTTAAAGGGGGCTAATTTGGCTGGGGCTTACTTACAATTTGCCAAGTTGACCAAAGACCACTTGCTGCAAATAAAATTGATTAACGCTGCAAGTTCTGATCCTGCCATTATGAGCGCAAGAAAAGAACAGGAAAAGCAAAAAGAATTCCAAAGATATCAGTTGTTATTGTCCATCACTGAAAAGCTTACTTTTGTAGACAATAGTTTTCCTCAAGAGCTAATTAATCAAATTGCTTATGATATGCGTCTTGAGGACCCCACACCTTTTCCCCTCAGGTATTATAAAAGAGTTAATTTATAATCGACAGACTTTTGTAGGCAGTTCAACCATCCGAATTATCGTTCTCCACTCAGCCGCATTCACTGGCGTAATGGAGAGGCGATTTCCTCGTTTTAATACCTGCATTTCCTCCAGCTCGGGCTCGTTGCGCAATTCAGTCAAACTGATCAAACGTGTTTTACGTAGCGCACCGATGTCGACCAACATCCAGCGGGGCTGTTCTAGTGTAGCTTTAGGATCAAAATAATGGCTGGTGGCGTCAAACTGAGTGGGATCGGGATAACTGTTACTGACCACCTCTGCCACGCCAACAATCCCCGGTTCTTTGCAACTTGAATGATAAAATAATACGCCGTCACCTACTCGCATGAGATCACGCATAAAGTTGCGCGCTTGATAATTTCGCACCCCCTCCCACGCAATCACTTTCTGTGCTAATGCATCATCAATACTCACTTCATTGGGTTCTGATTTCATCAGCCAATATCGCATTATTTTTCATTCTCCAATGGAAAAAGCGGTTGCATAAACTGTATGCAACCGCTTGAAATAAGTCCCGCCGATGCCGCCGTACCAGCATCCTGAACCTGAGCGGTTCAAGTGGCTGCGGTCAGTTTAATTTCGGGTTCATCGGACGATGCGACGCTCACACCAATTAAACAATTTCCACAGCCTATGCATAAAGATGGTTCAAGGAATATATGGCAACTGGCAAACACAGCAGGAAAGTAAATTTTACCTTAATAAACCGTGCCTGATAAAAATTTTTTGTTGATCTATTCAAAACACATACTTTACTTTTTTAAAACAGATTTTCTTGTGGCGCAAGCAATCCATCCAGCACTTTATTCATACCCTGAAGTTGAGTATTGATTTCTGCCATACTCAATTCAGAAAAGGGACCATCGGGAGCCTTTGTGGCTAATAATTGAACGGAGATAGTCAATGCTGCCATCACAGCGATTTTATCTGTCCCTTTTATCTTAGTGGTGTCACGAAAATGACACATTTTTTCATCTAAGTAAGCTGCCGCTTGTATCAATGCAGCTTGCTCATCTTTTTTACAAGCAAGCTTATAAAGCTGTCCCATAATGGTGACATCTATCTGACTCATTCTATCTCCTGTGCAGTGTACGATTCCGCAGTTATAGGTAACGCAGCGGGTTCGTTAGAAGCTGGCTCATTAAAGGCCGAATGACTTAATACTGCAGACACCCGTTCGTGCGCTTGCTGAATTCGCTCCGTCAATTGGGCATTTGTTGCTGTCAACTGAGCAAGTTGACGTTGTAAATCGACATTTTCCTCGCGTAGGGTTTGCACTAATCCCACTATTTGCTCAATTTTTCTGGTTAGCTGGTGAAATTCATCAATCATATTAGTTTTCCGGGAAACGGGTGATATGCGTATTTTTAATAAAATCAAAGTATTGCATACAATTTAAGTAACTTCTCAATTATCCTCGCGCTACCGCTATGGGCAGGGCAGGGCCCTTTACTTAAACTATTAACAAACCGCAGCGAGTTACGCTAACCCTCTGCCCACATTTTGCGCAAAATGTGAGGTGGATAGAGCGTTAGCTCAACCTACGGATGCTGCGCTTGCCTCGCTTTACAAAAAAGTTACTACTACTCTAAAGGTAATCTGAAGCGGAGCAAGTAAAAATTAGCAGCGTGCCAATTCTACCAAACTGCCGTCCGACAATATTAAACCACCATGAATTTTTTTTTGATTATAAATCCGCTTCAAGGCGGAACAGTATTTGTTCAGTTGCTGCTCGTAATCCGTATGCTCAGTGGCCAACAGTTGCCGCTTAAAATCTAACACCCACACAGTATCATCAAAAACTACCACCCGATCTAGCCTAAGTAATTGATGCTCGCTGATGATATCCATTTCGTTGCGTGCAAATCGAAAATGTGCAGGATTAAAGAAACGTTCTAATGCCGCATTGTGCAATATAGTCTGAGCATACACGCGGATGACTTTAGCCAAGCTTAAGTTACAAGGCATCCATTGTGCAATGGTTGATGCATCTGGAATAGATATCGGCCATAAAGCGGGAACGTTGGTTAATCGTTCCATCAGGCTATGTAGAGCAACGCCTTCTAATTGCGCTTCCTTATCTGCCACCTTATTCGCACTCAAGTTTAATGCACAAGAAGATAATGACAAATCGGGCGGCATAAAACTAGACACCACGCATGGGGTTAGCCGCGCGGTTTGTTCATTGTCGTCTGTATTAAACGCACGATTTTCCCCAATTGCGTTGAATTCCTCCACTTCTTGTAGACGCTCATACCAACTACCCGGTTCGATTACCGCTTCTGATATATTCGTATCCGCTACTGAACCAGCGCCACTAATTTTACTAACACTCACTCCACTAATAATTAGCCATTGTCGGGCCCGAGTGGCTGCAACATACAATAAATTCCAATTTTCTTGCACAGCTAGTTGATTCTCCTGCTCAAAAAAACCATTCCGCGCTGCTCCGCGTTGGTTCTTCCGGCCAAAAACGGAAAAATGCTTCGCAGTCGAGTCCTCGGTCAAGGGCCATTCGCATAAAATACCCAACGTATCCTCGGCTGCCTGGCTGTGATTAGCATCTGCTAACACCACGACCCGCGCTTCCAAGCCCTTCGCGCTATGTATAGTAAGAATACGCATTGCATCCGCATTAGATTCCATGTGGGACTCATCCGGCGCGTCGCCTTCGCTACCAGATTGATACTCATTTAGAGCCGCAATAAATTTAGGAAGGCTCGGATAACGCCCGGCATCCATATTCAATGCCAACTCAATAAATGTTTCTAAATTTCCGACTACCTGACTGCGATTCGCATGGGTTGCTTGTTGCGCATAACGTTGAACCAATTCACCTTGGTGCAAAATACGATCTAACAGATCATGTACTGGCAAGAAATGTGCTGCGCTCGTCCATGCTGTCAATAAATCTTCTGCACGTTGAAGTACATTTTCCTGCACATTTTCCTTTGAATTTACTGACGCGCTTGACAAGGAATTCTTTAAATTTAACGCCACCAATCGTTTCCACCATGTAGTCTCACCGCATTGGGCCAATACTATTAAATCTTCATCGGTAGCAGAAATAATCGGTGACTTTAAAATATGTGCGAGCGCATGATCGTCATCAGGCGTCACCAAAAATCGTAATAAGGCCATAATATCCGACACTTCCAGTGAATCTAAAAGACCACCGTGACGACTGGAAGCAAAAGGAATGCCCGCTTCGCGAAATGCAGTCTCATAAGCCGATAAGTGTGTACGGCGCCGTACAAGCACCATGACATCTGACCATGCCAATGCATTTCCGCTTTCCTCAGCCTGACCGCGCGCGACGCGCAATGCATGGGCGATCCTTCTTCCTTCCTTCAACCGGCGTAGATCTTCGGTTTCCTGCATTGGTGTTATGAACGGATTGCGCACTGTCGCGATTTCATTAAGCGTTCGCGCAGTTTGATTTTTTTTCTCGATCTCATCGTCACCATCGACCAGAGGTAACCGCCACACGACACCCTCTGATTTACTTAAGGTTGTTTGTTCGGTGTATAAAGGATTGTGCTTCATACAGGAATTTAACACCTGAACAATGCCGTTTGCATTCCGGCGCGTCTGGTTAGTGCGCAACATGTAAGCGCCTTGTGCTTGCAATAGCTCGCATGCCGCAGAAAAAACACGCGGATCGGCCCGCCTAAATCGGTAAATTGATTGTTTGGGATCACCCACTATAAAAACACTGGGGCGCCCGCCGTCGGCTCCGTACGCATCCAGCCAAGCACGCACAATACTCCACTGGAGCGGATTGGTATCTTGAAACTCATCTAACAGAATGTGCTTATACCGTGTATCTAAACGACTATGCATGTACGCTGCATGATATTCTGACTGTAAAAGTCGATACGCTTGCCATTCCAGGTCTGCAAAATCAACTACGCGTTGATCGGCTTTTAAAGTCTGATAACAGTCCAGATAAGCCTGGCCTACTTCAAACAAAGCGTGATTAATTTGAATAACATTTTTCTCAGCGCTACGTTGCTGCAAATGGCGTAAATTTTCGGCAATAAGATCACATTCGTCGTCAAATAGAGCCGCGCAATCAGGACCTAAATCTTTTTCAAGCGCTGCTAGCAACGCATTCGTTTTTTTGTTAGAACGATTCTTATCATCGGCACCAAAAAATTCATAACAAAGCGCGAGAAAACTTTCAATACTGCTACCCGCCGAAACAGCCATTTCTATCGCCACTGCACGCTTTTGATTTACTAGGGTTCCTTGTCCTAACCAATATGCAACTTGTTGAATACGTTGTAACCACTGCTCATCTTGCCATAAGCTCAAACGTGCATCGATGACCCCATCCTCTCCACACAAATCATGCAACCAGTCCAACGGAGTTCCGCAGTCAGGGGCTTCATTACATGCCCACCATTCGACACGCTTTTCTAAAAAAGCCTCCAATAATTTTCGGGTGTTTACGTCACCTAGCTCTTCATATAAAAAAATAATCGCCTTTTTTAAGTCAGATTTTCCGCCGCTTTTTTCATTATCCTTTTCGACGGTTTTTTCATTATTCACTGACACCATTAATTGACGATAAGCTTCCTGACGTAACTCCGACGTGGATTCGGTCAACGTAAAACCATGGGGCACGCCAGAATTTATTGGGGCAATTTGAATTAAGCGCCCAAACCAACTATGAAAAGTATCTAGCGCTAATGTTTGTGGGCTCGACAGCACCTGTTCATAGAGTCCACGGGCTTTCACTACTACCGAAACGAGTTGAGCGGTAGAAATGCCTCGCTCCAACAATAACTCAATAACTCTCTCATCATTAGACAGTGCTAATTCCTCCAATAACCCCAGCAAACGTTGACGCATTTCTTGCGCCGCCTTGCGTGTAAAGGTAATTGCCAATAATTCAGCTGGCTCGGCACCGGCTAACAATAAACGTACCATCCTTGCGACTAGCAACCATGTTTTTCCGCTTCCAGCACAAGCTTCCACAACAATAGAATTACGCGGGTCACACGCTACCTCAATAAACTGTCTGGCATTAGAATCTTCCCCATTTATTTGATAAGAACTGCTTGTGGACACCTCCATTACCACGCACCTTTCCGGCATAAACCACGCACTTCACAATATTGACAAACCTGGGTGACGCCTTGAGCCGGAAGTCCCGCACCCTGCCCAATTGCTGTCACATTTTTTATAATGGATGCTTTCAAATTTTCTTGCCATGTTGAATAATTTTTTGCGACTACTTCGGTCAACTTTTCACTCGTCATTTCTAAAGCCACATAGTGTCCAAATGAAATTATTTTTGTTTCCTGTTCAGCCAATAAGCCATAAAAAGGCAATTGATGGTCTTCTGCATCTTTTAATCGGTTTCTTAAGATACTGGCCGGATTCGTCTTGTAGTCCAACACCGCAAATTCGCCTGCTTGATTTTTATCAATTCGGTCAATCTGTCCACGCAAAGTAATGCTTTGCCCCTCCCAATCCAGCTTTTTTTCCAGCCAAACCTCGCCCATTTCAAATTGCCAACCCGCTTGTGTATGCTGCTGACTCCATGCGATGTAGGCCGGGATGGCTTTTTGCCAACGTACACTGTAACCCAGCGCCGCTGGACTTTTCTGCAAAATATCCCCAAACATCGTTTCCGAAATTTGTCTCAATAACGCTTCTTGCTTATCGTTAGGATACCGATCTGGCTGTGCTTTTAATGTATCGTGGTACGTTTTTAAAATTGCATGCAACCATCCTCCATAATCACGCTTTTCTGGCATGTCTGACAGCGTATCTAATGAAGACAAACCCAACATACGCGTAGCAAAAAATTGATAGGGGCAAGCTAGGAAACTATTGTAGCCACTCGCCGATAACGTGACGGGCCGTAAACTGATGGCGATGGGTCGGGGTTGCTGTGGTTTAATTGCCGGCAAAGACTGTGTTACAAGTTGTACCTGTCTCATTTCCAATGGATTTAATCCAAAACGGAGCAAACTTAGATTTAGACGCGCTATCCATGGGCTAACAGGATTATCCTCGCCATGTCGTTGATGTTGCCAGGATAAAACCACTTCCGGGTTTGACGACAATAATTCAGAAAAGTCCCGCAATTGTTGCCGGAGCCGCTCTTCACGTGTGGCTAATCCACACTCGCGCCGCACTGCATTCGTGAAAAAAAGTACTTCTTCTGTTTGCGAGGGTAAATGCGCAGCATCGCAGCCCGCCATCAAAACGGCATCAAAGTGTCGCAATCTCGCGCCATTCAAGGGCAACATAACTACGCGCTGATCAAATTTTTTAATTTGAAAAGACGTATTTTCTAACTGAAAATCAACAAACCTTCTCCATTCAGAAAACGAAAAAGTGTCCGATAATTGGGCACAATCTTCACCTAGTCTTTCTAACAACTGCACCACTTGTAGACCTGCCTCGTCCTCCTTCCAATGCAGGAGTATTCCAAACTCATCAAAAGCTTGTTGTGTTATCTTTAGCCAGGCCAATAAATTTTTACGCCCCGTATAACCTAGCATGCTGCGTTTTAACTGTTCGATTAAGGCAATACATTCTGGGGGTGCCTGTTCCAAGGCATAAATAATGGCATCCCAGCCACCCACCACATTGGCGCGTAACAATGCCCTTTCAATTATCATTAGCCATGTTGACTTCTCGTCGTAACCCAACATACTTGCTGGTTGAAAATAGGGAGACTTAAGTAAGTCCAGCAACATTAATGTGTCTGCTCGGGTTGCGCCCACTTCAAACCACGCCGCGATTACTGCCGCGGCGCGCGTCGTGGATAATTTCCAGCCTGTTTCATCGGCCACGTGCACTTGCGCACGCTCCAATAGCGCCCGAATTCGGCGCGCGGCGACACGATCTTGCGCGATTATTGCAATACTTTTCTTCCCCTGTTGCAGCCAGTCTACAATGGTTTGCGCAGCGAATTGTGCGTGTTTTTCCAAACTATCGGCCGCGATCGTGCTTACGTGAGTTAAATTATTTCTCAAACTCAATGCAGCCGTATCGAATTCGTCGCCTTTAAATTTATCCCCTTTGAATTCCTCCGCGCATGTTTCTATTACCTCGCGCCATGCTGTACTTAACAAATTCGGTAACGCTGCAGCCCGCCAATCCAAACTAATAATTTGCACAGGGCTTTTTTTAGCATACGCAATTAAGAAAAGGTGATCTAAGCCCTTGGGCTTAACGGGGTTTATCCAAAGCAACGCATCCGTTGCGGTCTCCGCGAGCCTTAGCATCTGTTGAAAACGTAGACTGATGGCATCTATCCCGTCTAACTGGCTCGTCCAAATTTTCCATACCAATTGCGCCTCGTCGGATAACGCGTGCTTCATAGGTAAGGAGGATAATGCTTGGTGCCAAACTTGCGTTGCTTGCTCAAAGCCTTGCCCCAATACCAACGGCAGCATCGCCTGCGTGAGCTCATCAGAAAGAGTTATTAACGTTTGTGCCAAGGGAAGTAAGTCGGTATTTTTATGCGCTAAAAACATTTTTTTTAGCCAGGCATGCTCACGCAATTGCGCATACAGCGCCATTAAACGCTCACTTTCCGCAATCGGTTGCGGCACATCAGGTAATGGCATCTGCATTGATAACCACGCCGACAGGGTATTAATTCGAGGAGGGATGAAACAACCACCTAATTCTTCCGCCATAGCTCGTGTTAACAATTGGGCATGCTCAAATGCGGGAACAATCACCCGTAGTTCAGAATAATCTGTAATTGGCAATGAAGAGCTACTGTCGTTATAAAACACCCCATTCGGCCGCATCGTACCAATCAAACTACGTGCGCAGTGCATCCAGAATCGATCAGAAGGCGGGAAATATAGAGTGCTATTGAGCATAAAATTTTATCGTGAACTGATGAGCTTTTATTGTAAACCCAGATTTCCCCTCAGGAGGGAGCGAAGTATGCTACTTCTAAGTTGTCTGGTCACACAAAATTTCGGGCTTTGAGCACTTTCCTTGTTGCGAAAGCCCATTCCGCAGACACAGTGCACGCGCTGCGAAACCCGTGAACCACCGCGCGGCCCGGGGGGGTCTGTATGCCGCAAGGAGAAGCAACGCAGTCGAGGTAACTAGAAAGAAACGCACCGAGCTTAATATCTTCCCAGTATTTTTCGGCGAATGTCTCTTTAGTTTAATCGATAATTTTCATCAGCTCTTTCAAGAAGGTGCATTGGTACGATGGGGAATCTGGATTAAACCTTGAACCAGAAGATCATGAAATTGTGAAAACGCCATTGCCGGAAACCAGCTACTTGAACTTAGCTCTGTTCCCGGGTAAGCTGCGGCAGCTTTTTTATTCAAATCTAAGGTGTTTCATGACAACCACTTTGTTTCAAAAATTGACACGTACTAAATCGGTTGATTATGTAAATGATAATGAGAAGGAAGATTACGCTCTTAATCGCGCGATGGGGCTATTTTTTCTGACGATGATTGGGGTTGGTGCCACGGTAGGTACCGGAATTTTCTTTACTCTAGCTGTGGCAGTCCCCAAAGCAGGTCCCTCTGTGATTCTCTCATTTGTCCTAGCTTCACTTACCGCCGGATTAACTGCTCTTTGCTATGCCGAGTTAGCGTTTCGTATTCCCTCTTCTGGTTCTGCTTATTCTTTTGCATATGCGTCCTTAGGTGAGTTCGCTGCGTTTATCGTTGCTGCATGTTTATTACTAGAATATGGCCTAGCCGGAAGCGCAGTAGCAATTGGCTGGTCCGAATATGTGAATAATTTTCTAGCAAACGCGATGGATTGGCACATTCCCCTTGTGCTTCGATCGCCCATGTTTGTGCTAACTACAGGAGGCATGAGATTTTATCCTGGCCAATTTAATTTGCCTCCAGTGCTCTTAGTCATTCTCTGTAGTTTTCTTTTATGTCGGGGCACTAAAGAATCGGTAAAAGTCAATGCCATTATGGTCTTTATCAAATTGGCGATCTTATTATTTTTTGTTGTAATCGCATTTTCAGGTTTTGATTCCAACAATTTTTTGCCTTTTTTTAATGCCGACAATAGCCATAATTTAGCCGGAATGGCTGGGGTAACTGCAGCTACAGGCACCATCTTCTTTTCCTTTATTGGCCTTGACACTGTTGCAACTGCAGGGGCTGAGGTGACCAATCCAAAACGCAATGTACCTAGGGGGATATTGATTGCATTGCTAATCGTTACCGTATTTTATTTACTGGTCGCCATTGCTGCTATAGGCGCACAGCCAGCGGCTAAATTTGTCGGGCAAGAAGCCGGTTTAGCCGTTATTCTGCACAATGTGACCGGTAAGTCCTGGCCCTCTATGGTGCTTTCAATAGGGACCATCATTTCAGTTTTCAGCGTAACTTTGATGACTATTTATGGCCAAACACGTATTTTGTATGCCATTGGTCAAGATGCGTTGGTGTCACCCATTTTTCAGAAAATCAATCCCCGTACTTTTGTACCGGTTAAGAATACAATCATTGTAAGCATCGTCGTTGGTATTATCGCGGGCTTAGTTGACTCTAACTTCTTATGGGATATGGTGAGTATGGGAACGTTGATAGCGTTTATTGTGGTAGCGATCGCTGTGCCAGTGATGCGTAAAAAAGCCGATAAAAGTCAAATGGAAGGATTTCAAATTCCTTTCGGGCCTTACTTGGTACCGGTACTTAGTGTTTTTACTTGCTTGTACATCATTAAAGATCTACCGAACCTAACGTTTCGCGTATTCAGTTTATGGATCATTGCTTCAATAGCTCTTTATTTTTTATACGGCATAAGTAATTCAAAACTAAATGTAAAATAGAAACATGCATAGGCCTCCTGTTGCAAATTCGTTAGTTATTCGCATAACTTAAGAAAATGCGGTATTATTCGTATTCTGCTGCAATAAGCTCCTCGTTACACAACGAATCTTCAGATAGCTCCTCTGAATAAGGGTAGCACCCTAAGCAAAATTCAAAAAGTAAGAAAAAAACAAAATACCAGCAACAGATTCATAATAACCACACCCTGTTTAATTCCCCGCATAATGAGGAATCTATGAGCGAAAATATTAAAAACATCACCGACGCAACTTTTGAAAGCGATGTCCTAAAGTCCGATAAGCCTGTCCTGGTTGACTTCTGGGCGGAATGGTGCGGCCCATGTAAAATGATCACGCCAATCCTAGAGGAAATTGCTAAAGAATATGATGGCAAAGTCGTCATTGCAAAAATGGACGTCGACGCCAATCAGGCAACGCCGGCTCAGTTTGGTGTGCGGGGCATTCCTACGCTTATTCTGTTTAAAAATGGTGTTGCAGCTGCACAAAAAGTAGGTGCACTAGCCAAAGGACAGTTGGTCACATTTATTGATAATAATTTATAGCGCAGAATACAGATGTGAGAAAGTGGGTGAGGTTTGAACTGAATTAACTTAAATTTCAGCCCAATACTCACTTCGAGAAAACGTCGAAATTTTTTGCCAATCCAACTAAATTTAATTTTTATCATTTGGTCAAAGATTGTAGGGCTGCAATTTAAGCTGACTCAGCTTTAGCCCAGCCTATACCTCATGATTACATCCTGCAGTAACTCCCCCTACCACTATTCCCGTCTCGGGACACTCAAACATGCACTTATCTGAACTAAAAGCGCTTCACGTCTCCGCATTACTGGAAATGGCACTTGGCCTGGATATTGATAACGCGGCCAGACTACGTAAACAAGAACTTATGTTTGCCATTCTTAAAAAACGCGCCAAACAAGGCGAACAAATTTTTGGTGACGGCGCACTCGAAGTTTTACCAGATGGTTTTGGTTTCTTGCGCTCTCCAGACGCCAGCTATATGGCATCCACGGATGATATTTACATCTCACCGTCACAAATTCGTCGCTTCAATTTACACACCGGGGATTCCATCGAAGGTGAGGTACGTACACCCAAAGATGGTGAACGCTACTTTGCTTTGGTTAAGGTTGATAAGGTAAATGGTGAATCGCCGGAAGCTTCTAAACATCGCATTTTATTTGAAAATTTAACGCCACTTCATCCCAATAAGCCGCTATTACTAGAGCGTGAGATGCGCGGTGAAGAAAATACCACTGGCCGCATTATTGACTTGATTGCTCCCATCGGAAAAGGCCAGCGCGGCTTATTGGTAGCCTCTCCAAAATCAGGTAAATCGGTGATGCTTCAACACATCGCTCACGCGCTTACTGCGAACCATCCCGACATTACGTTAATCGTGCTACTCATCGATGAACGTCCCGAAGAAGTGACTGAAATGCAGCGTTCCGTTCGGGGTGAAGTGGTCGCTTCAACCTTTGACGAACCAGCAACTCGCCACGTACAAGTTGCGGAAATGGTCCTGGAAAAAGCTAAACGTCTTGTCGAAATGAAAAAAGATGTGGTGATTTTACTCGATTCGATCACCCGTTTAGCTCGTGCTTATAACACCGTTATTCCTGCCTCCGGCAAAGTATTGACCGGCGGCGTTGACGCTAACGCTTTACAACGACCAAAACGTTTTTTTGGCGCAGCTCGCAATGTGGAAGAAGGGGGCTCACTGACCATTATCGCCACTGCCCTAATCGAAACCGGTAGTCGTATGGATGATGTGATTTACGAAGAATTTAAAGGTACCGGGAATATGGAGGTACACTTGGAGCGTCGCCTGGCCGAAAAGCGTACCTACCCTGCGATTAATCTTAATAAATCAGGAACGCGACGCGAAGAATTACTCATCAAACCGGATCAATTACAGAAAATCTGGGTATTGCGTAAGTTGCTCTATGGCATGGATGAAATTGAAGCCATGGAATTCATTTTAGATAAGATGAAAATTACGAAAAATAATGCTGAATTCTTCGAAATGATGCGTCGCCAGTAGGCGCCCTGATCGGTTTTATGTATAATGCGCAGCTGTTCCGCAAACTGTATTGTGGAACGTTCAAGTCAGGTAAGTGATAATCAATCGGATCAAGAAGCAAGGCGATCGACGAAGTGGTTATTGGCTGCCCTACTCTATTCAAAGGTTTATTATGAAAAATGGTATTCATCCCAATTATCGCGACGTCGTGTTTCATGACGTATCAATTGATTTCAAATTCATTACCCGTTCCACCATTAACACGCGTGACAACATAGAATTTGAAGGAAAAACTTATCCCTTAGTGAAAATTGAAATTTCAGCTGAGTCGCACCCTTTCTACACGGGCAAACATAAAATTGTTGACACTGCGGGCCGTGTTGATAAATTCCGTAAAAAATTCGGTGCAGTGGGTTCAAAAACAACAGCTACCGGCGAATAATTTCCACTAGTAACACCACTAAAAGCAGCTTCGGCTGCTTTTTTTAAATCAAAAGCGCGCCAAAATGAAACCAGTTCGTTTGCCAGCTGCAGCTACCCTAACGCTCCCCCGTTTAGGTCTGTTTGCCTTGTGCCTGCTTTACATATTGCCTGGTCTAATTGGACGCGATCCCTGGAAAATTGATAACGACGCCGCCACTTTTGGCGTAATGTGGACAATGGCGCATGGCTCTATTCACGACTGGTTATGGCCACATATCGTTGGCCTTCCAATGCCGCAATCAGGACCGTTGAGTTATTGGATAGGGGCGATTTGCATCCAAGTGGCAGGTTGGCTGGTAGGTGATGACACGGCCGCGCGCCTATCTAACCTGTTCTTTTTTGCAATTGGCGCGGCCTCAGTCTGGTACGGCACATACTCGCTAGGCTGCAGAGAAGATGCTCAGCCTCTTCACCTTGCTTTTGGAGGGCATCCCGAACCTCGAGATTTCGCACGCACTCTCGCCGATGGAACTCTTTTGATATATTTAGGCAGTCTTGGATTGCTTATCCATAGTCATTTGACGACCCCAGTCGCCCTTCAAATTTCGCTCGTCGCGCTTGCCTTGTATGTTGCCATTCGTTTATTTGATATCAAGCCCGACCAATCTGCTTCAGTTCTTCAATTTTCACTCATTTTAGGCTGCGTATTTGGCTTGCTCATACTGACGCGCGATTGGTTAGTTCCACTGGCACTTTGGATCACCTGCTTGTTATTGGCCGGATTTCGCTGCAAAAAATTATTAACGTACCTGATATTGATCACTTTTCCCGTCGCGCTGGCAATCACGTCAATTTGGGAGATGAGTTGTGAATTTGTTTTGCCGCTCAATGATGCACCTTATTCAGCTCGGTTGTTTCGGAACAAGCCAGAATTTTCTTACCCCAGCGTCAGCACTCTGTACTACTGTATCAAATACAGTGTGTGGTTTACCTGGCCCGCATGGCCCTTTGCAGGCTGGGCGATTTATGCTTGGCGCAAACAAATTACCGCATTACACATTGCCCTTCCGCTCAGTTTCTTTATTATGCTGACCGTATTGGCTTTATGCAGCCCTCACTCCGAACAAAGCAGTTTGATTCCATTAATACCTCCACTTTCCATCCTTGCAGCATTTGGCTTACCAACGATGAAACGTGGAGCGATTAATGCAGTGGATTGGTTTTCTGTCATAGCATTTAGTTTGGTGGCCATATTTGTTTGGTTATGCTGGATAGCTATGCAGACAGGATGGCCAAGCCAACTTCATCATAATATTTTTAAATCCGTACCTGGTTTTGTCGCACGATTTAACCTTGCGGCTTTTATCATTGCACTTATTACAACCTGCGCCTGGCTCAAATTAGTTCAATGGCGCATCTCCCGCCAACCCAGCGTTTTATGGCGTGCCGTAGTGCTATCCAGCAGTGGTGTCATTTTATGCTGGTTACTTAGCATGACATTATGGATGCCATGGGTTAACTATCGGGTCAGTTATCAACCTCTGGCACACGATCTCGCAGCACATTTACCACCAAAGTATAATTGCGTAGACAGTAATGTTGGTCCAGCTCAACGCGCGTTATTTGCTTATTTTGGTAACATTCGTTTTGCACATTTCGCCGTCGAGCAATGTGATTATTTCTTAGCAGAAGAGCGCGAATCAAAACCACCCAGCGTCCGAAATAAAAAAGCAGTCTGGAAAGGCCACCGCGCTTCAGACAAATCAGATCGATTTGCGCTATACAGGATAAAATAACCGCCAGAATAAACGCCGCCATGATGAGTAACTTTCCCTACCATTTCCCATACAAACAAACATAAATAACACAAAAATAAGTTGCACCAAATTTTTCGATGCCTCATAATCACGGCCTGCGTTGCCGGGATGGCGGAATTGGTAGACGCACGGGACTCAAAATCCCGCGCTGGAAACAGCGTGCCGGTTCGATTCCGGCTCCCGGCACCACTAAGTTTTTAAGCAGTATCCCGCAATTACAAAACCCGCGCTATTTATAGGAGACGCGGGTTTTTTGTTGTCTCACGCTGACGCAGGCGATAGTCTGGAAACGTGAAGAAAGACCCTTACTTTTTCCGGTACTTTTAAAGCGCAGGAACAAAATACCGTCCGCGATAACAATGCCGCTAGCACTTGTGTTGTTCTTGGTCAAACCCGACAATTCGGAGCATCTGGCTTGGACTGGAATTACTGGTGCAGCGCTACACCCATACCTATCATATTTTAGTAAACTTTCGGCGAAGCCAATTTGCCGCATTAATAACCCGCACAGCTTCAAAAATACCCTTGTCCAACTTGGTCAGAAAATCGGCGAGGCGCCGAAACAGTTCAAAGCGTGGGGCCAGAATATCGGGCATGAAAATGTCATTACAACATTTACCAGCTACAGGGAAATTGGCAGGCAGAGGCAGGCGAACGTAGGGAACGAATTGGAAATTCCGTCCAAAAACCAGGAGATTAACGAGAAGAAAATTGCTGGCGCTCTTGCACGACTGTGATCGATCATGGAATAACAGCCCTAGCCAGTAGCGTGGCATAATCCCGTACTGATAATTTATGACTGTGGCGTGTTACACGTCAGCACCCAATTTAAACACAACTATGTCAGAAGAAGAGCGCCGCCGATTACAACAACAGCTTTGGAATATCGCTAACACCCTGCGCGGCAAGATGGGCGCTGATGAGTTTCGCGATTACATCCTCGGCTTCATTTTTTACAAATACTTGTCCGAAAAAATCCAGCGATTTGCGGATGCTGAACTGGCCCAAGACCATCTTCACTTTGCTAACATCAAGGAAGATACCGAAGAAGGACAAGCCTACATCACCGCACTGGAACATGCCGCACTAGACGAATTAGGCTACTTCCTCAAGTCTTCCGAGCTATTTCATGCCGTGGCCCTGAAAGGCAGCAATCAGCAAGACGCCAACAATGAAGGCGACAGCCATAATTTTATTCTGGCTGACCTAACCAAAATTCTCAAAAACATCGAACAAAGCACGCTGGGCACCGATAGCGCCGATGACTTTGTGAATCTGTTTGAAGATCTGGACTTAACCTCGTCCAAGCTGGGTAAAACCGAGAAAGAAAAAAACGATCTGGTTGCCAAGGTGCTGGTGCATCTCGACAAGATCGACTTCGATCTCTCCAACAAAACCGCCGATGTGTTGGGCGATGCCTATGAATACCTGATCGGGGAATTTGCCAGCGGTGCCGGAAAAAAAGCCGGTGAATTTTATACACCGCAACCGGTATCTACCTTGCTCGCCAAACTTGTCACCAGCAACAACAAAAATCTCAAGAATGTCTATGATCCGACCTGCGGCAGCGGCTCACTGTTGTTACGAGTAAAGCGGGAGGCCAGTCACGTCGATAAGATTTATGGCCAGGAACTAAACCGCACCACCTATAACCTGGCGCGCATGAACATGATTTTGCATGACGTGCATTATGCCGATTTCGACATTCGCCAAGAAGACACTCTGGAGAACCCGCAGCACCGCGACATACGCTTCGATGCCATCGTCGCCAATCCACCGTTTTCAGCGCATTGGAGCGCCAGCCAGCTCCACATGAGCGACGACCGCTTTAGCGTCTACGGCAAACTTGCGCCCCGCACCAAGGCAGACATGGCCTTTGTGCAGCACATGATTTACCAGCTCGCCGACGAAGGTACGATGACCGTATTGCTGCCGCATGGGGTGTTATTCCGTGGCGCCGCCGAAGGTCATATACGCCAGTACCTAATCGAGCAAATGAATTGTCTGGACGCCGTAATCGGCCTGCCCGCGAATATTTTCTACGCCACCAGCATTCCTACATGCGTGCTGGTGTTCAAGAAGTGCCGCAAAAACCCGGACGATATTTTGTTCATAGATGCCAGCGCCCACTTTGAAAAAGTGAAGACTCAAAATATTCTGCGCCCTGAGCATATCGAGAAAATCGTCAGCACCTACAAGGCGCGCAGCAACGAAGATAAATACAGCCATGTGGCAAGTATCGCCAGCATCAAGGCCAACGATTACAATCTCAATATTCCTCGTTACGTCGATACTTTTGAAGTAGAAGAACCGATTGATCTGTCCGCCATTTCTGCGCAATTGATCGAACTGGATAAAGCCAGCCATGCCACCGATGCCACCATTGCCGCGTTCTGCAACGAGTTGGGGATCGCTCCACCATTCGCACAGGTAAGCACATGAGCGAAGCGGACAACCCAGCAAACCTCATCATTTATCACACCGCTGACGGCAAGGCGGCAGTGTCGCTCCATGCCCGCGACGGCAATGTATGGATGAATCAAAATCAGTTGGCAGAACTATTTACCACCTCCAAGCAAAACGTTAGCTTGCACATCGCTAACATATTGAAAGAAAAGGAGTTATCGGCAAATTCAGTTGTCAAGGATTACTTGACAACTGCCGCCGATGGCAAGCACTACAACACTGCCTTTTATGCGCTGGACATGATCTTGGCTATTGGTTTCCGCGTACGCAGCGCACGTGGCACCGAGTTTAGGAAGTGGGCGAACTCTCATCTCAAGCAATACCTGATCAAGGGTTTTGTGATGGATGACGAGCGGTTAAAAAACCCCGATGGTAGAGCCGACTATTTTGACGAACTGCTTGCGCGTATCCGCGATATACGCGCCTCGGAACTACGCTTTTATCAAAAAGTACGTGACTTGCTCGCCCTGTCATCTGACTATAACAAGACAGAGAAGGCCACGCAAATGTTCTTTGCCGAAACGCAAAACAAACTGCTCTACGCGGTTACCGGCCACACCGCTGCGGAAATCCTGCAACGCGCCGACGCCAATTCGCCTAATTTCAACTTGACGACGTGGAAAGGCAGCGTAGTGCGCAAGGCAGACATCGCCATCGCAAAAAATTACCTCAACGCCAATGAAGTCGACGGCCTCAACCGTCTGACTGTCATTTTTTTAGAAACCGCCGAGTTGCGTGTGAAAGAACGCAAAGACCTCACCATCAACTATTGGCGCGACAATGTGGACAAGCTCCTCACTTTTAACGACAAGCCGATACTCACCACTACGGGGCGCATTAGCCATGCGCAAATGGAACAGCAAGTTGCCACCAGATACGAGCAGTTTGACGCTAGGCGCAAGCAAGAGCAGGTGCTCGAAGCGGATTCGCAGGATTTGCAGGAGTTGGATAAAGTGGCGAAGTCTATTGCTAAAAAAAAATAAGCGGAGCAAGTTATGAGCGTACCTCGACTACGATTAAATGGTTTTCTAAAGAATTTTATGAAACGACCAATTTCGCAGGTCAGATTGATCTTCTGCTGGTAGTGAATACGTTCTTGACCGGGTTTGACAGTCCGCGCCTAAATACGCTGTATGTGGACAAGAACCTCAGGTTTCACGGATTGGTGCAAGCCTTCTCACGCACCAACCGCATCCTGAATGACAAAAAATCACAGGGCAATATTGTTTGCTTCAGAAACCTGAAGCTATTGACGGATGAGGCGATTGCCTTGTTTTCGAACAAGAATGCCAAGGAAACCGTCTTGGTGGAGCCGTATGAGGATTACGTCAAACAGTTTAACGCCGCAACCGACGTGTTGTTGATCATCGTGCCCACCGTTGCCAGAGTAGACATGCTGCCCGACGAAAATGCTGAACTGCAATTTGTCATCCGCTTTAGAGAATTACTGCGCATTAAAAATATTTTGACTACCTTTGCCGATTTCGATGATGCCGATCTGACGCTAGAGCCGCAAACCTTTGAAGACTATAAAAGCAAATACCTTGATTTGCATGACAAAACAAGAAAGCAAAATGAAGGTGAAAAAGCATCGATATTGGAAGATGTGGATTTTGAATTAAGCCTGATCCACCGCGACGAAATCAACGTAGCGTATATCCTGAGTCTGCTGATGAGCCTGAGCAAGCTCACGCCGGAAGAAGCCAGGAAACGCCAAAAAGAAATCATCGATCTCATCGCCGGTGAAGTACAGCTTCGCAGCAAGCGCAACTGATCGAGCAATTTATAGAAGAGAATCTACCTAAGCTGAAACCGAACGGCAATCTAATTGCGGAATTTGAAAGTTACTGGACGGAACACAAGAAAAAAGCTTTTGAGACGTTATGTTCGGATGAAAATATCAGCCCAGAACAACTTGGAAAGTTGCTACAAACTTATATTTTCGCAAGTCGCCTGCCCCGGGACCAAGAAATTGTCGATGCGTTGACTTTCAAACCTAAAATCTTAGAACAAAAATCTATACTTGAGCGTGTTGCTGATAAGATTCAGATCTTTATCCATACTTTCATTGAGGGAATGGGTGGGAGTGTTTAAGTCGGAGAATTTGAATAACTGTCTTATGCTGCTGGTTAAAACTAACATCAGTTATGCATTTGTTTGACGGTATTTTTATTAAACATTGCGATTTTTCACTGTATATTCGATTCCAGCTTCCGCACCATTAAAATGTAACGGAGTAAAATACAACTCCGAAAAACTGGTTTTCTAGGTTTTAATTTTATGTGAACGTACAAAGCAGGGAAAGTAGCACTAACTCACGCTGACTAGTCTTAAGGAGACAAAGTCGCCTGTATTCGAAAATAATCGAAAGTATCTACTCTGGACTCTAATAGAGTGACTAAGTTTATAGCCAGGTTAAAAGCGTATCAACTTCCTAATTCTGCTTAATTTCAGTTGCAAATTAACAATAACTTGAGCTCGCTTATCACGCCATACTCAGATTTGGTCTATTAAAATAATCAGTTAGTGGATTAGTGAGTTCATATTTTAAGGGGTCACTTAAAAATTTTCTCAAATTTATTTTGAGGGAATCACTGCAAGGCAGCCTACTTGAAAAGGTAGTAATGTGTGATAATTTTCTTTGACCGTTGAAATCATTCGTGGATAAGCATAACGTAGCTTCCGCCACCGTCTTTAAAAAAGCATATTGATCTTTTTTGTAAGCATTAATATTCCATTCCTTCCCTAGATTATCGACTTCTTCTATTTGGAACACATCAGGAACATACTCAGGTGTACCAAACGAACCCAAAAAAGTCCCAACCCTCCCCATTGAATCAAGATCAACCAGTACCATATTGCTACCCTTGAAAAACATGTTTTCTGGTTTGATATCCCGATGGACAATATTCATCCCGTGCAGCCGGTCAAGTTCAGTGGCCAGTCTTCTAAAATGCTGCACACGAAACGTTTTTCTCTTGTCAACATTGATTTCAGTCCATAGATCTCTGGCGCCAAGATTCTTTGCTATAAGCTGCGTGTCATTTACCCTTATTTGAGGCGAAATACAGTGAAAATTATTGCTAGCTAATATGCCCAGCATCCCTGAAGAAAGTGTATCTGAATCAGCATCTTTTAGAGTAAACCCGACATAGCGATCGTTTTCATGTGTGAGTACTTTAAAGCCCCCTTGTCTATGGAAATTTTCAACTGATGGCGGCATGGCAACCCATCGGTACTGCTTTTTCCCTTCCGCATTCCTTCCAGGATTTACCTCATACGCGACAATGTTCCCTTTATCGTCCCTCAACGCAGGTACAACGCCCCGCGTTTCCTTTCTTCGGGTAGCAAGAAAACTGCGTATGCGACTTTGAGCGACAGTAACATTTTTTATTGTTTTTTTGTCAATATATTCTACTACCGCCTGATTTCTATTGAGGTTTTTATGTATGTATGCTTTAAACTCATCAATAGTTTTCAAACCGCCGGTATCAAATGCGACCCCGTTAAATGTACCGCTTAATATTTTTTCTTCGTTGAACATTGATTCAACAATCTTCAATTCCCCCCAGGACGACTTTACTTGTAATATTGCTTCGTCCCTAAGTTCAATTTTTTCTTTGTCTCCTGCGTCTTTTATGAGGGCAACAAACTCCTCCAGCTTTTTATTCTCTTTTTCTTGATACCAAGTCTCAGAAAATCCAGCAGTAAAGAAAAAAGCTAAGAATCTTGGTATTTCCTTAATAAGGGTATCTTCTGTATAAAATGCGGCCTTCCTAATCATGCTGTCAGGTGATAAAAAGGCTCGGGAGAAAGTATTTGCGCTGATTGCCATGATGGTCTCTACTATTAATAATAACTATAAGTATTAGATCAAAGGAGCTGAAGGCTTAGATCGCCGCTCTCAGTCCATCCTTGAATTGCATTGCCGTACTGAAAACCAATTGCTTTCAGCGAAGCGTAGTAAGTATTTGTGATGTCAGTTTAATGCGCAGATCAAAAAAAAAACATTGTGGAAAATACTTAGGTTGAAGGCTTTCGCGCATTTTTCCAGTCTGAGGGGAACTCGCCCTCAATACTGTGTATCTAAGTGGCGGTTTTTGAAAAAACCACGCTGTATCCCATCAGTAAAACTGTTTTCTACCCGATGAAATCTGGGCGTACTTTCAAATGGAGCGCTAAAACTGAACTGGCGGCTGCACGTTTATGTGATCTGTAAGGAGGTGGGTTGGGTATGTGATAAAGCAGATCAAGAGGTATTTAGCTATCAAAAACACACATTCCAAAATGTAATGGATTACAGTATTTCAATTATCGTGAGTGCTACTGAGTTAGCATCCCAGGATTAAATTGTGGTTTTTTGTATAACCATTCAATTCGCCTAATTCGCACCATCGCAAAATTACCAACAAATTTTGCCGGAAAAAGACAAGGTGTGTTTTCCTTGAAACGGTCCCAACATCTGCTATGGGACTGCAAGGGAGGTATGCCAGTAGCAAGAAGTAAAGTAAAAAAAGTAATTTCTCTGGCACTATGGATAAACGGCACGCAACTGTGCGCTTTGCTCACCGATGCACAAAAATTAAATTTACTTATTCCTTATTGTTTAGCATAATACTAAAACCAATTTAACGAAACTTAACTGGGTGAAACATTATGTTACCAGTATCAGGTCGATCAAATTACGCAACGCCCCCTCTGGCTAAAGTTACCTCGGGTTCTGCACAGCGTTTGCTTGGAGCCTCTGTTTCTCCACACGTCAATCCCATCTCCGCAATGTCGGGTTACGAAAAAAATGCCTTCCTCGCTTTCTTGCATGACCTATTTTTTAAGCCTTTTGGAATTGATCTTTACGAGGAAGACAGAACACTTAAAACTAATTTTGCAATAACACTAGCGATTGCGCTTTCAAATTCCCCTCCTCCAGACGATGACAACGTCCCACAATCAATTCCTTTCAAAATTACCAACGAACACGGCGACCTTATAACCTATCAACTACGAGAATGTACTGATGGTATAAGTGGTAGCGGTATTGAACTTGTAGAAATTAGTGAAAATGGGGATGTAGAGCGTGTAGCCTTTCAAGTAGACGGCACATTAGAAACAATAAAAAATGCGCTAAATAGCAGAATAGGAGAATCTCTCAAAAGAGTTATTGACGATTTTACAGAAGATTTTACTAACCCGAATGCAGAGCAACGTGTGGATTTTATCAGATACACATTCGAGGCCGCTGCGGTGAATCCCGAATATTTCCAAAATGTGAAAATAGCGGTTGCTGATTACAAAGCTTTCTTTGATAACAATTCGGTTCTTACCTGTAAACTCGCTATTCGTTGCATCGAAAACCCCAAGACTAAGCCAGAGATGAGACATATGGCTGCACGTTATTTGCTTAATAATTCGAGACGTTTAAGGGATATGACCGATGTAAAACGCGCAGCGGATCATGTTTTACTTAATCAGGCTTCATTTTCTCAAAGTCGTCGTGCGGTAGCTACCGAAATTAATAATGAATCTTACCAGATGTCTAAGCAGCAGCGCTTCCAACAAATTGTCAACCATCCTTCCAATTTTGACAAAAGAGAGATACTAAGCGCGGCGAAATATATTATTAAGGGCACTGTTAATTATGATCAAATAACGCACGCTAAAGCGATAATTCTCGATGGCAACAGCCGTACTAATGAAGAATTTCTCAATGCGACTCTAACGATTATTCATCAATCCAGAGGCTGTAAAAATAGGCTGACCAACGAAGCGGCGAAGTATATTATGGCCAACCGAAGCGCGTACCCGGCGGAATCGGTTAGAAGCGCCGCACACTTCACTATTAGTAACCCTAAGCTTTACACATCAAAAGAATACGATTCAGCTTTACTGTATACCCTCAATCATCCCGACAGCTATCGCACACCCTTTATCACACAGTTAGCGAAAAAATTTATTAATCAAAATTCCAGTTTTTTCTTCACTCCCCTAACAAATCAAGAAGAATTTGCTGCCGCTTTTGAAAACGCTGAGGAAAGAAGGGCTATTGCTAATTACACGGACGGCTTGGCAGATATTCTATCCAGCGATCAAAAATCATACGAAGTGAGCGCAAAAGTATCCTCAACAGGGTCAAAGCAAAAGCTTTCAGTTCATGGATTATGGTTAGAGAAAAAATTTAGCCATGCATTAGAAGCAAACGTAAATATTGGGGCGTATATTTTGCAAAGTTGGAATCACGCGGCCATAAAAATTTGGCATTCCAAGCAGGCTAGCACACTCAATGTTTTGCCTCCAGACCCCATAAACGCATAGCGCATTATACTTTTGCGCATAGCAATATTTTCTTCCTTAGTAAGCTTCACAAGCGGGATTGAGAGTATTACACTACAATCCCTTCGGCAAAGGAAAAGCCACATTCTCTTGTACTCCGTCTAATACACGCACACTTTCTGCACCTAGTTGTTTTAGGGCCTTAATTACTTCCTGTACTAGCACTTCTGGTGCAGATGCGCCGGCAGTAACGCCAATTCGCTGGCAGCCTTTTAACCAATCCGCATTGATTTGTCCGGCGTGGTCTACCATATACGCCACGGCGCCTTTTTTCTCAGCTACTTCCCGTAAACGGTTTGAGTTAGAACTATTAGGACTTCCGACCACGATTACGGCATCCACTTGGGGCGCCATAAATTTCACCGCCTCCTGACGATTAGTCGTGGCGTAGCATATGTCGGTTTTTTTTGGCTCAGTAATTTGTGGAAATTTCCGTTTTAGTGCCTCGATAATTTCCGCAGTGTCATCTACTGACAGCGTGGTTTGCGAAACGTAAGCCAGCATCGTTGGCGATTTCACTTTTAACCGATCCACATCGGATAAAGTCTCGACCAAATACATACCATCTACCGCTTGCCCCATCGTACCTTCGACCTCCGGATGTCCCTGGTGACCAATCATTATTATTTCACGTCCTTCACGACGCATCTTCGTCACCTCCACATGCACCTTCGTGACGAGCGGGCAGGTTGCATCAAAAATCGTTAATCCGCGCTGTGCCGCTTCTTTTTTTACCTCAAGAGAAACGCCATGCGCTGAAAAAATAAGCGTACTTCCGCCGGGGACATCGGCTAACTCCTCAATAAAAATTGCACCTTTCTGCCGTAAGTCATTGACCACATAAGCGTTATGCACAATTTCATGCCGTACATAAATTGGTGCACCGAATTGGCGCAATGCACGTTCTACGATTTCAATAGCGCGGTCAACACCGGCACAAAAACCTCTTGGCTCTGCTAATAAGATTTCTTTTTCCATTTTTTTTAGCTCTTTATCTTTATAGAATGCCGATAATACGTGCTTCAAAAATCAGGGTCTGGCCGGCAAGCGGATGATTAAAATCAAACAAGCCCGCATCCGCATCGATACTAAGTAGAACACCGGCAAATTGTCCACCTGCCGGCGCTGAAAATTCAACCAAATCGCCCACTTTATAATTTTCAGTTGATGCTGAATTTTCTTGCAACGTTTTGCGTGACACATGCTGTACTAACGCCGGATTACGTAAACCATATGCTTGCTCTGGTGGCAATTCCACAACGTGGTGTGCGCCTTCAGCCAAACCAACTAATTCTTGTTCTAGTGCGGATGCGAATTGTCCAGTACCTAACTGCAAAGTGGCAGGATTTTCATCAAAGGTACTTATGATTTCCGCATTCTCTTTGGTGGAAAGACGATAATGTAAGGTTAAATAAGAAGATGGGGTCACCACTGAAGCCATTGTTCCCCCTAAAATTGACTCAGAATTCAAAAGAGTTGACATAAAGTTCACACAAATGCCTTTAAATAATTTAGCATTATAACTTGCGTTGTTTGCTTTCTTTTCCGCAGTTGCATGAATCCCCGGATCTTTAAAGCTTCGAGTTCGAGTTAAGCTAAATTATCAGTTCAACTTTATCTCCGTAGACGCTGGGCCGAAGAGGCCTTAGTCCAAAATAACCGAAGGCCACTATTTATCACGGCATTCATGCAACTACGGTAACAAAGCAAGAGTACACCACACAGCAGTTGCGTTTATGTTTGTTTCTTCTCAACTTTTAATTGCTTCCCTACTTATGTCCATTATCGATTGGCCGGCAGCACAACGACCGCGAGAGCGATTAATTCGGCATGGGCCAGGCCTCCTTTCCGATGCGGAGTTACTGGCGGTATTTTTACGTGTCGGTGTAAAGGGGAAAAGCGCTGTCGAATTAGGACACGATATGCTTGGCCACTTTGGGTCGTTACACAGCTTGTTCTCTGCGTCTTTAACCAGTTTTTCACTTATAAACGGTTTAGGGCCGGCAAAATTTGCTCAGCTGCAAGCCGTTTTGGAATTGGCAAAGCGCGCTTTGGCCGAAGACTTGCAAGAAGGCATAGCGCTTAATTCACCGCAATCCGTTAAAAATTATTTGCAACTTCTTATCGGTAGCAAGTCTTTTGAATCATTTGCTGTGCTGTTTTTGGATGTAAAAAATCGTCTATTACAAAGCGAAGAATTATTCCAGGGTAGCTTAACGCGCGCGAGTGTGTATCCACGTGAAGTGGTAAAACGAGCTTTGTATCACAATGCGGCTGGCGTCATCCTAGCGCACAATCATCCTTCCGGTCATCCACAACCCAGTGACGCAGATATCCATTTAACCCACGAGTTAAAAAAGGCGTTGGATTTCGTGGAAGTTAAAGTCCTGGATCATATTATTGTGGCTGGTAATAAAACGTTTTCATTTGCCGAACATGGAATAATTTAGACTGCCATGGTGCAGCATTAAATTGTTAAATATTAAAAAACAAAGAAGAAACAATTTTTTTCAGCAAGTCGTTGATAATTAATCGGATTTTATATATACTTGCGGCTTTTCCAATTTCGGAAAACTTTAAAGGAGTGTGCCATGGCTCGTGTATGCCAAGTCACTGGGAAAAAGCCGATGGTCGGTAACAATGTTTCCCATGCAAATAACAAAACTAAACGTCGCTTTCTGCCAAACTTGCAAAATCGTCGCTTTTTCGTAGAATCTGAAAATCGTTGGGTTCGCCTTCGTTTATCCAACGCTGGCCTACGTATTATCGACAAAATTGGTATCGATGCAGTATTAAGCGATTTACGCGCCCGTGGCGAAAAAATCTAAGCACTAATCACTTAAGTATTTTAGGAAATATATCATGGCTAAATCTGGGCGTGACAAGATCAAGTTAGAATCGACTGCAGGTACGGGTCATTTCTACACTACGACAAAAAACAAACGCAGCATGCCTGAAAAAATGGAGATCATGAAGTTTGATCCCAAGGCACGTAAGCATGTAGCGTATAAAGAAACTAAAATTAAGTAATCAGCATTTAATTTCGAATTAAATAAGGCTTTAAGCAAAGTGCTCTCGCATGAGAGGAAGGCCATTGGGGTATTTTAAACGGGAAGTGAGCAACCTCTTCGGCCCAATAACATGATCTTGATCCGGTATTTGCCTATCGACGAAGACGCAACTGGCTTAAGATTATTCCTGACCTGAGACCTGACCTCTGCATAATCGTAGCGAGCGAGTCAAAGTCAAGGCGCACGGAGCACAGCAACCGAAATGTACTTAAGTACATGAGGATTGCGAGCACCAGTGTGTAACTCTGAACGCCGAATTTGGCTCGCGCAGTAGGCTATGCAGCGGTCTCGACCTGGCAGTGGCGTTAAACATATAAAAAAACCGCAACGTAAATTGCGGTTTTTTTTATGAGATATTCAATAGCAAACAAAAAGCACCCCGAAAGGTGCTTTTGTGTACAACGTCCACCAACAGATTAGCACCTAAGCATAACGACGCAACCTTAAAGCAAACTCTTGCAATGCATGGATGCCCGATTCTTCTGCTCGTGCGCACCAGTCGTGCAGCTTATGGACTAATTGCTCACGTGTATCATTGGAACGTTCCCAGAGCATCGTTAATTCAATGCGCATTTCATGCATAGTTTTTAACGCTTTACTATGTACAAACAACTCCATCAATTGCTGCATATCACTAGCTTGCAATTTAGCCGGCTCACAGTGTAACAATTTTTTGCTGGAAGCCAGAAACTCATCTTCTAACTTGGCTTTGTTACGTAAATGTTCTAATTCGGCACGCCACATTTTTTTAATTGATTTAGTGTACTTCGCCATCACTTCGTACCGATTAGCAATGACAGATTGTAAAGTCGTCTGATTTACAAGAGTATCCGGGGCAAGCAATTTTGGGGCTGGGGCTACTTTTTTAACTTTAGCCAAACCAATTGCCTCCAGCAGGCTGATATACATCCAACCGATATCAAACTCATACCATTTGGTCGAAAATTTTGCGGATGTGCCAAAAGTATGATGATTATTGTGTAATTCCTCGCCACCAATCAAAATACCAATAGGTATTATATTAGTAGAGGCATCGGTACAATCGTAATTACGATAACCCCAATAGTGTCCGATTCCGTTAATAATACCCGCCGCGTTCACTGGTATCCAGAGCATCTGGACCGCCCACACAGTCAAACCGATAACCCCGAACAATAACACATCAATAATGAGCATTAATGCCACTCCGTGCCATGTAAACCGAGCGTACAGATTACGTTCAAGCCAATCGTCTGGCGTCCCGTGACCATATTTGAGCATGGTCTCCTTGTTTTTTGATTCGGCGCGATAAAGTTCCGCCCCTTGCCAGAATACCTTTTTTATACCGCGCGTGACCGGACTGTGCGGATCTTCTTCAGTTTCACATTTCGCGTGATGTTTACGATGGATCGACGTCCATTCTTTAGTCACCTGGCCCGTAGTTAACCAAAGCCAAAAGCGAAAAAAATGACTGGGAATTGCGTGTAAATCCAAGGCACGATGTGCCTGACAGCGATGTAAGAAAATGGTGACGCTCACAATGGTAATGTGCGTCACAATCAGGGTAAAAATAAAGATTTCCCATCCAGAAACATGCATAAAACCATTAGCTAAAAAATCGAATGATGTCGCAAGTAAGTTACTCAAAGTAGTTAACTCCTATTAAAAATTGTTCTTATGGCTTCGACAACGTTATTTCCGCGTCTCGCCTTTTAGACTTGTATTATACTTGAATTACTGATGGCTATTTTTTTTGAGATTTGCAAAAATTTGTCTACTCCGCAGCACCTTCACCCGAATTTTTGATCCGGACTTCAGCCTGGGGATAAGGGACTTCAATATTTTGTTCCTGTAAAAGTCTCCATATTGCGCGGTTAACTTTTGAGGTCATGCCCCCTTTATCTGCGGGATTAGTAATCCAAAACCCCATAGTTAGTTCGAATCCATTTTTTCCAAAATTAGTCAGCTGAGCAGAAGGCACTGATTTTTTCGATATACCTTCTATGCCGCTGATTAAGGTAGCCAACATCGGTAACAACGATTCAATATCTGTGTGGTAGGCAACAGTTAATGTGGTGTTAACCGCGACCCCTTTAATGTTAGCCGATGCATTTTGCACAGGCGAAGATATTAACATTTCATTCGGAATAACAGATTCGACTCCATCTAGGCCCTTTAGTACGGTATATCTTGTATTTATCTTGCTTACTTTTCCACTATATTTGTCCACGGTAATCAAATCATTTATCGACAAACTACGGTCCAATAAAACGATGAAACCTGACACGTAATTACTGGCAATTTTCTGAAAGCCGAATCCTAGCCCAACACCTAACGCGCCGGTAAATATGGAAAACATTGTTAGGTCAATGCCGACCAGATCCAAACTAATTAATATTGCAAACAGGACCAATAAGCTTCGCCCTGTCCTGCTAAGTACCAAGCGTAACGAGCTATGTAGAGTTTCTGCTTTCATCAAGCGATTATCCAAAGCGGTACTCGCCCAAAGCGCTAAAATCACAGTGACTACAACGGAAACTAGCGCCTGTATAATTTCTAAAATGGATAAGTTTTTGCGGCCTAAAGGAATCGTACTTTGATCCAGTAATGTCAACACATCATGCAACAGCCCCGTATAGTAAAAAATAACGACTATCCAAACGCCCCAAGAAAAGGTTTTTTCAAACAGCAAGTGAAGGGTACTTATTCCGTTGGCACCACCTACGAAAATTCGACGTGATAAGTAAATGCCGAATCGAAGTAACGCCAACGAACCAAAAATTGGTATAAGCAACGAAATCAAATGAGCAGGCTGCCACCTCAAAAGAATGAGCTTGCCGATACAAAGCAAGACAAATAGCAGAAGGGGATGCATTCCTTTTGCAAACGATTGCGCTTCCAGGGCATCGACGGAGTGGTCTTTAGGAAATAATCGATTCAAAGGTCGCATACCGAGGTAACTCGCTAA
The DNA here is from genome assembly GCA_021155915.1 of Solimicrobium sp. Lineage (GTDB taxonomy): Bacteria > Pseudomonadota > Gammaproteobacteria > Burkholderiales > Burkholderiaceae_D > Solimicrobium. The sequence goes on from JAJNBE010000009.1 coordinate 52,166, forward strand.
AACGCACAATGTGACTACAACAATTTGCCACCAGACATCGATCCCATGCATATCTGTCCATAAATTGGTCCAAAGATGAAGTGACATAAAAATTCCTCCTAATTGATCACTTAATAGTTACTCAGCTAGTTTGCGTCGGAAAATCGCAGCAAAAAATCCATCCGTTTGGTGATGTTCCGGCGATAATTTCAGATAATCATCCATTTTTAACGCAATTTTTTGTTCCGCCAGCACATTGTGCATCGGTACCAGTTCAAAGTCGGTATGCGTAGCTAAAAAATGTTCCGCAACTAACTCATTTTCTTCGCGCAAAATACTGCAGGTTGCATAAACCAGCCGGCCCCCTGGTTTTGGTAAGCGCGCTGCACTGTCTAAAATAGCAATTTGCTTACTATTTAACTCTCCGATAGCGCTGGGCAACTGACGCCATTTCACATCAGGATTACGGCGTAATGTTCCTAAACCACTGCATGGTGCGTCAACTAACACCCGATCTATTTTTCCCGCTAAACGTTTTATTTTTGCATCGCGCTCATGTGCAATTAATACGGGATGCACATTGGACAAACCGCTACGCGCTAACCGCGGTTTCAGTTTTGCCAATCGTTTTTCGGAAATATCGAAAGCATATAAACGACCGGTATTACGCATTGCTGCACCTAAGGCGAGCGTTTTACCTCCTGCTCCAGCACAAAAATCCACCACCATTTCGCCACGTTTAGCGCCGACGATTTGCGCCAAAATTTGGCTTCCCTCATCTTGCACTTCAATCGCTCCGCTTGTAAACAGACTTAAATTTTGTAAAGCAGGTTTTTTTACAATTCGCAAACCGTCTGAAGCAAAAGGCGTCAACTCGGCCTGAATCGGGGACAATGCCAATTCAATGCGCACGGCTTCACGCTGGGCTTTAATGCTATTCACACGCAAATCCAATGGTGCAGGTTTATTCGCCGCTTCGGCAAACGCCAACATTCCGGGTTCGCCTAATTGCTCTGTTAATTTTTGCAACAACCATTCAGGTAAATTAACACGTAACCCTAAAGGCAGATGATTACGATCGATGTCCATAACCCGCGTGAGCCAGGCTATTTCTTGTTCGCTTAGTCCACCTAATGAATCGATACCAACGCCGTCGGCTAAAGCAAGCAATGCCATGCGGCGGATTAGTGATCCGCTACCTGATTCAGAAAAGTTGGTATATACGGCTTTATTGCGCAACAAACCATAAATGCTTTCGGCGATTACACCCCGCTCGCGTGAACCTAAGCGGGTATGTTCACGGAAATAACGCGACAATGTGTTGTCAGCCGGGGCGGTAAAGCGCAGAATTTCGCGTAATACTTCTTCCGTGTGGCCAATAATGGCGGGAGGTAGTCGCATGAGGTTCTTTCAGTTAATGTGAAGGTCAAGCAGAATATCGTGTACCGTAATTGTTAACTTGCTCTCTCTGATGGGGCACCTAATGATAAGTTAAGTTCACCTTGTAGAATTTGACGGATGACGTGCGGGTACAAAACATGTTCTTGATTTAAAACCCGGTTAGCCAGGCTTGCTTCCGTGTCATTAGGGAGTATTGGCACGCGCACTTGTCCCAAAATTGGGCCATGATCCAGCTCCGCAGTAACAATATGTACGGTGGCGCCGTGCTCACTTTCCCCGGATTCCAAAGCTTGACGATGTGTGTGAAGACCTGGGAACCGGGGTAACAAAGAGGGATGGATATTGACGATGCGGGAAGCATAATGCTGCACAAATCGGGCAGTTAGAATGCGCATAAAACCAGCTAGTACGATTAAGTCCGGGGAAAATTGATCGATTTTTTCCTGCAGCGCCGCCTCAAATTTTTCACGAGACAGGTAATTTTTGCTGACAACGACTGAGGTTGGGATACCCTGTTCTGCCGCAAAGATTAAACCTTCCGCGTCGGCACGATTACTAATTACCGCGGCAATCTGCGCGGGCCATTTTTGTGTCTTTGCCGCAGCGACAATGGATTGCATGTTACTTCCACGTCCTGAAATCAGAATAACAATATTTTTCATCGAGGCATTGTAACGTATTCGGACCTGCCCTATGCGTGCAGTTTGCTAGTGCTAAGCATAAGAATAAAACATTCTGAAGGGTATTTTCTTCTTTTCCCAAAAGTCAGCTGCATCCCGAAACACATCTAATAACGTTTCGCGCGCTTCCTTGTCGAATTCCGTGGTGTGAGGTAACTGTTCAAGAACCACAATAAAACCGGTCTGGGTTCCTGCTTTATGGAACGAACTAGTTAAGGATTCGTAGAGGGTGTTAAAACTTTTTCCGGCATGTTCCGGAAAATAAAAAGCTTCTGTAATACATGTTAATACCTGGTGTCTGGTATCCGCTATTGCACAATTTGCAATTAAAAAATGTTGACCTGAATCTATGGCAGCAGCCCGCAAATCAGCCACCCGGAAAGCGCGTATGGATTGCACGCTGTTCAGCCGAACTGTGCTTAATAAACTCATAGTTACCTCTCTGAAAATTGAACAAGCGTGAAAGTGATTCAAAGATTAAATAAGGCGAAAATAGCTTTACCTCTTCGATGCTATTAGAAACCAGTCGGACTTAGGATGGACGGTTGAAAAACAGGTGAATCCATCTGCGGTCGCTCCACTTTTTTTATGCTATCGCCGTTTTCAACTTGGCAAACTTTTGCACTACCAAAAAAAGCTAACACTTCGTTCTTTACGCGCATAGTATCTTTCATTCCAAGCACCATTAATTCATTGGTGAAGCTTGATTCAAATAGTAAATAAGAAGCTAATGCAGCTCCACTTACATCTGTTGCACCAATACGTCCCAACATGCTACGAATAGAGACGGGCAAACTGTGAATATGGCGGCTTGCAATTTCATCAATACGCTCAGATGGTGCAATCACCAATGTCCTGATCGGACGTAACGAAGTTTGGTTCACATTTTCTTCAGACATTAACGATAGCGTCTTGTTAATACGATTCAATCGTTCAATATCTACCGCCAAGCTATCTAAAAAAATACTGGACATAGCATGGCCAGCAATTTGCGCAATACTGGGGTAAGGCGCATCCTCAGGTATTTCTCGCCGGGTTTCCGACATACGTCCCGCACCAATTACCAATACTTTTTCAGCACCTAAATGTATAGCGGGGGAAATAGGGGCTAGTTGACGCATTGAGCCATCACCACAATATTCAAATCTACCATTCCAATTCAGCGGAACAGAAGGAAAAATCAGTGGTAGGGCAGACGAGGCCAGTAAATGCCGGAGACTAATAAAATCTCGCTGTGCTAAGCGCTGCGACCGAATCCAGGGTTCTATATTTGCTAAGGTTTGATAAAAGGTAAGGTGCATTCCGGAAGTATAGGACGAGGCTGTTATAGCCAACGCATGCAAGGAACCGGAGGTCAATGCAGCATCTATACCGGGAAAATCCAAGACTTTATTCAATAATTCGGCTAATGGCGAGTTATCAAAAAGCGAACTGGGAGACGTCTTAATCCATCGCCGCACCATCCAACCAAGCGACAAAAAAGATAACCACGATGCGCCGGAGCGCACCATGGATAACGAGTCAGCACGGTAGATTTGGTGCGCTTCCATCGTTGACCAAATTCGCTCTAACTTACGCAACCCAAAAGAAAAATTGCTCGCACTACAGGCTAATGCACTCGCATTGATAGCGCCTGCTGATGTTCCACAAATAATGGGAAATGGATTTTGATGCGCGGGCCAACCAGCTTCTTTGAGTAGGTTAGCAATCGACCTCAACACTCCAACCTGATAAGCGGCTCGAGCTCCGCCACCCGATAAGATTAATCCAGTTTTTGCGTTTTTCGTCATAGCTTCCATAAGGGTAATTTTGCAATATTGGCACGAAGTAGCACAAACGGCCCAAATTGCGTGCGCTAGTTTATTACCCTTAAAAAGAAAAGTCATGTGACATTCGGTTTTCTGTGTCATCAATATCACTTTTGATGATCAAATTGCAGATTAACTGGCGTACATCTCAAAATACAACTCGTTGTATCAGCCCCCTCGCCCCTATCACTCAATTAACGAACAGAAAAACTTGGAATCTGACAGGGCTAGGACAACAACGCCAAAGCCGCTGGCCGAGGATAAAGTTGCCCCAGTCAGCAAGATTAATTTCGGGATATGAGCCAAAAAATTGGCGAATCTTGGTATTTGCCTACGTGTTATTCCCGATTGGAAATTCACCGTCTCAGTAGTAGACTGTACCTAATAGTCGAATAGACTCAGCTGAATAAAGATAATTTTCTCACACCCTACCCTAAGTTAAAAGCCTCATGCCGGAGAACTAATATGGAATTTTCTACAAAAGCCATGGCGAGAAATATATCAAACTGTTTTTTAAACGGTGATGATACTGAGACATTTAAAACTCGGGTAGACGAGCGACTCTCACTGTTTTCTACAGGCGCTGATATAGCTGAATTTGTCTTTTTAAGCATAATTACCCTTGGTGTGTACGCGGTTATACAAGCCATTGCGTCCCTATCTGATACGCGTTCGGAAAATACTCCTAATTTGTACAAAGCGATCGTAGATCGGGCAATAATCGAATATAGGAATAAAAATTATCCCTATACGTTAGATGAGAACCCTCATATTGAAATTCCGATTGAAGTAGAGGGGGTGGACTGCATATTTGAGATAACACAGAACAGATCTCCCAATAATGAAATAACAACTGAATGTGGTTTTAGGCATAAAAGTGAACGATTTTCAGTTGCTAAATCAATGGAGGAGGTTTTTGCGGATTTGGAAGCAAGTAGTAATGTAAAAAAATTTATCGATAACCTGATTGATGAAAAGATCCGTGTGTCAAGAAATGGAGGGGCAGATTTAGTAGATAAAATGTGCCCAATAAAGCCGTATGTCAATCTGTCAAATACCTGCTATGTCAACTCTTCCATTAAATTGTTGATTTTCTCGATCGGTGCGGTACCGCTGTATGAGCATCTCAACGAGCTATTAAAGTCAAGTGATAATGACCAGGACAAAAATGCACTCAGAGCATTTTTATTAGTGATAGCGGATAGTTGTGTTGGCAGTGAACCTCTTGAATTTCAGCTAAAATCATTTCTTAATGCCCTTCAAAAAACAAGCTATTTTAGTGGAGATGTTAACGGAGATCAAAATTTCACGTTAATTGGAAGACAACAAGATCCACAAGAATTTTTAATGAAGTTGAATTTATTATTTAAACTCGACAAGATCGAAAGCAGGAATATTCAGGTAAAGGAGGTTAAACAAAATCAAGATAACAGATCGGAAAAAAAATCACACGACTGTTGGATGCTGGAATCAAACACAAGTGTCGGAACCACGACCTTACAAGATATGTTTGATGAGTTCACCTCGGAAGAGGTAATAAAAGATTATATATGGGAAAAAGATCAGTCCATAGGAATGAGTAAATCATTATCCTATGAGTTGAACCCAACAACGACGCAAATTTTTCACCATATAAGCGCTTTCAAAATGGTTACTCCTTTTGGGAGAAGCCAGCCAGTTCCTTTAAAAGTGCCGTTAAGAAAGCTTAACTTCGATTCAGCGATTAATTTTAAGTGCACAGATAACGGTCAACAAATTAATGCTCAATTAGAAGCCCAGCATATTATTGTTCACAAAGGTCGTTCAGCAGATAGCGGACACTATTATCTGTATTGCAAGCGCTCAGACGGGGGATGGGATGTGCATAATGACGCACAGATATCTTTTGCCGATAACCTCAGGAATGATGAACAAGCAAAAATAGTAAACTATAAGATTATCAGACCCCCCGTTTCGGGAAATGAAGCAATTAATGAGATTTGATTTAACCTAGAAAAGTTATTTCCTGCTGCTTTGAGGATTTGATTATCGGAAGTAATGAGCACTGTATTTGTGTCCGTAAAATTGTTTTTTCTTACTCACGAATTTCTGATCCAGGTTTGAACTCTCTCACAATTGTGGGCAAAAGCTATTCACTAGTGATTTTCTCCCTTATCCGCTGCTTCGGCGTAGTGGTGCGAGGGTTTCGAAGTGCCTGCTCGTGCTTATGGAACAAACTTTTCCTGTAAGGAAAGTTTCCTAAGTCCAACGGTTTCGTGCGGTTAAACAACTCCAAACCAGCACACGTGCTTCCGTCCTAATGGAAAATCTTGTTTTAAAGAAAGTCGCTGGATCCCCGATAAAAGCACTCGAGGATGACGATTTAACCTAGATTCCTCTGTTGACCGCTGCTTAGCTTCGATAACAGAATGGTTTCGTTGGGGATTTCGCTCTTTAACCCGTCCACCGTTTAGGTGAGAGCGCTA
>JAJNBE010000081.1 GCA_021155915.1 Solimicrobium sp.
CTCCTGAGGCATTGGCTATAACTTTAACAACGGAAAATGTGCATCAATTGGCGCAACGATTGATGTTTTATTGTGCAGATAAATTGGGCGATTTAATACCGCTACCACCGTATCGTGTGCAATCGTTTCCTCTTAATTTTATTAGTCCCCACAGTGTAATTGCGCCACACTTGGCATTAGTCGGTGATGCCGCTCATGTCGTTCATCCCCTAGCCGGCCATGGGCTGAACTTAGGTTTTGGCGACCTGGCGCTATTACTGGAAGCAATAGCGCAACGTGAGGCTTGGCGAAGATGTGGCGATGCGAGAGTTTTACAACGTTATGCTAGAGCACGTAAGGAAGACGTTTTACGAATGCAGTTAGTTACAGATGGATTGGCGCGGCTATTTGATTCTCAATTTGCGCCAACCAAAACAGCCCGGCATATCGGTATGCATTTAGTGAACAAATTACCGTTCCTAAAAAAGCAACTAATACAGCATGCAATAGGCCGGTAGACATCAATGGTGGTATTAGAGGTATATATAAATGAACAAATTTAAAAAAAATAGTTTAGTGGCTAGCTTATTCATGAGCTTAATATTGACGACCGCCTGTGCCCAAACGGATCAGTCGGCCGCAGTTAAAAAGTTGATTGAACCCAAGTTGGGCAATGACGTCAAAATTGGCTCTGTGATTAAAACGCCATATTCAGGTTTATACGAAGTACAAGTTGGAGGGGATATTTTTTATACCGACGAGAAAGCACAATATCTTTTTGTCGGTAATGTGATGGATTTGAAGACTCAAAAAAATCTGACTAAAGCCAAGCTTGATGTTTTGAATAAAATGAAGATTTCGGACATGCCGTTAAATCTAGCGATCAAACAAGTTAAAGGAAACGGTAAACGTGAAATTGCTGTTTTTGAGGATCCCAATTGTGGTTATTGTAAACGATTGCGTAAAGAACTGGAGCGCGTAGATAACATTACTATTTACACTTTCATGTACAACATATTGTCGGAAGATTCTGCTATCAAATCTAAAAATGTGTGGTGTTCAACAGATCAGTCAAAAGCGTGGGATGACTTGATGGTGAATGGAAAGCCGGCACCTGATGCTCCAGCAACTTGCATGTCAAATCCCCATGAACAGATATTGGCCTTCGGGGCCAAATTACATATTACGGGTACTCCCACAATTTTCTTTAAAGATGGTTCCCGCATTCCGGGGTTTGCTAATGCTGCAGCCTTAGAAAAAAAATTGGATAGTATCAAGTAATGTCAAAATAGATAGTCAGCCATGTCAATTCATTACACAATTATCCCCTGTGACTTAGCTGGTCATCTTTTCGAAGTAACGTTGCGTGTCGATAATCCCGACCCTAACGGACAAATTTTCATTTTGCCGGCATGGATACCCGGTAGCTACATGTTGCGCGAATTTGCTCGACATATTGTGCAGATTGGTGCGACTTGTAGTGGCAAAAAAACTAGACTCTCAAAGCTAGATAAACATAGCTGGCAAGCAGCAAAGGTCTCGGGTGTGTTAACGTTGAAGTATCAGATCTACGCTTGGGATCTATCGGTACGCGGCGCGCATTTGGATCAAACGCACGGTTTTTATAATGGTACCAGCGTTTTCTTGCGGGTTGTAGGTCAGGAAATGGTTAATCATGTGGTAGAGATCCAAAAGCCAACTGATGCGGTGTGTAAGCGCTGGCGAATAGCTACCTCGCTCCCAGTTCTGAAAGCAAAATTATATGGGTTTGGCAGTTACATCGCAGAGAATTACGAAGAGTTAATTGATCACCCGGTTGAAATGGGTGAATTTATGATGGCGAGTTTTACTGCGTACGGTGTAAAGCATGACTTTGTCGTTACGGGACATGTTCCTAACTTAGATTTAAATCGTATCGTGAATGATTTGGAGAAAATTTGCGCAACGCAAATCACTTTTTTTGAGCCAGAAACAAAACGTGCACCCGTGGAGCGTTACGTTTTTATGACGATGGCGATCGGCGATGGATATGGCGGGTTGGAGCACAGATCTTCTACAGCATTAATTTGTAACCGAGGTGATTTACCAGTAACGGGCAATAGTGAAAGGAGCGACGCATATATCAATTTTCTAGGCCTTTGTAGTCACGAGTATTTTCATACCTGGAACGTTAAGCGGATCAAACCAGCATCCTTTGTGCAACTTGATTTACAGACTGAAAATTACACCTCATTGCTATGGTTGTTTGAAGGAGTCACCAGTTACTACGACGATTTGATGTTAGTACGCAGCGGCATTATTAGCGAGACAACTTACTTAAACTTGGTTAGTAAATCGCTGAATGCCGTGCTGTGTGGCGCAGGGCGTTTTAAGCAAAGCTTGGCTGAATCAAGTTTTGATGCCTGGACTAAATACTATCGACAAGATGAAAACTCACCTAACGCTATAGTGAGTTACTACACCAAAGGTTCGTTACTAGCCTTAGCATTGGATCTGACGATACGCAGTAATACCGCGGGAAAAAAATCGTTGGATGATTTAATGCGCGCTCTTTGGAAAGAATTTGGACGTGATTTTTATGCGTTAGGGCTTAAAGGTGATCAGAAAGGAGTAACTGCTGAGCAGGTTGAGGCAATGGTGGATCAATTGTGCGTAGCTCGAATGAAGCCGTTTTTTGATCAGTACGTACGCGGTACCAGTGACATCCCGTTAAATAGGCTATTTACAAATTTTGGCATTGATCTGGTGGATCGATGTAAAACTAAAAAACCGGTCTTAGGTGTAAAGTTAACGCAAGAAAACAGTGATTGTAAATTAGCACAAGTGTTTCATGGCGGCGCGGCGCATGTGGCGGGGATGTCAGCGGGTGACGTGATTATGGCAATAGATAATTTACGTGTTAGTGCAAAAGATATTCAGACTAATTTGAGTCATTTATTAGATCGATATGAGGTAGGGACTACTGTCCTAATACATGCATTCAGGCGCGATGAATTAAGGCAATTCCATGTTTGCCTGCAATCGAATAATGTGCCGGATTGGATCCTGCAGACTCAAAATGAGGTGAAAAATAAAACAAAAAATAAAACAAAAAATAAACATAGCGCATTGTTACCACGGCCAAGCTTTGTGAAAACTTAACTTCGCAAAGTTGATCTCGCTATAAAGAAAATAATCGTGCCATTTCTACGCCCGGCTCCTCTTTCCGCATAAATGCTTCGCCGATTAAAAATCCATTTACGTTTAAATCACGCATACGCTTAACGTCATCAATTGTGCAAATGCCTGATTCCGTGATTATTATTTTCTCAGGAGGAATTTTTGGCAATAATGCGATGGTGTTTTCTAATGACACCTCAAATGTATGGAGATTGCGATTATTAATCCCAAGTAATGCCGTTTTTAATGTAAGAGCAGCGTTTAATTCATCTACATTATGTACTTCCACTAAAACTGCCATGCCAAGTTCATGGGCAATTGCTTCTAATTCACGCATTAGACCCACGTCTAACGCTGCCACAATAAGTAATATTGCATCCGCACCCCATGAGCGAGTTTGATACACCTGATAGGGATCAATTATAAAATCTTTGCGTAATACCGGCAGAGCACAAGATGCTTTAGCTTGCTGTACGTATTCCGGCGCTCCTTGGAAAAAATGTACATCGGTCAACACGGATAGACAAGTAGCCCCATAGTTGGCGTAACTTATTGCAATTTCAGAGGGATCAAAATCATTACAAATAACGCCTTTAGATGGCGAGGCCTTTTTTATTTCCGCAATGATGCCGGCATTGCCTAATTGAATTTTTTCACGAATGCTGGCTTCAAAATCTCGCAAGCCAGCACGTAAATGCGCATGGTTTTCCACTTCTCGTCTCAAGCTAGTTAGTGCTTGAAATTTCTTGGCAAAATGGATTTCATCGGCTTTCACGCTTAAAATTCTTTTCAATATATCAGGCATGATGTGCACCCAGTTCTTGTGTCACCTTTACAAACTGGTTAACCTTAGCCAGTGCAGCACCAGAATAAATTACTGCATAGGCGCGTCTTAAACCATCTTTAATACTAGAAGCAATGCCTGCGCCATAGAGAGCCATGCCTGCGTTCAAAGCAACAATGTCGCGTGCCGGGTTGGAATTTTCATTAATGTTACTTAAAGCATCCATTATTTTTTGCTTTGATTCATCGGCATTAGTGACTTTAAAACTGTGATTAGAGGACATCGGTAAACCAAAATCTTCTGGATGAATCTCGTATTCACGAATTTCCCCATTTACCAGTTCCCCGACCATAGTTCCAGCATTAAGTGAGGCTTCATCCATGTTGTCCTTCCCCCAAATTACTAAGGCATGTTGTGCACCCAGTCGTTGAAGTACGCGTACTTGAATACCAACTAAATCTGCATGAAATACGCCCATTAAAATGTTTGGTGCGCTGGCGGGATTTGTTAACGGGCCTAAGATATTAAAAATAGTTCGTACACCTAATTCCTTGCGAACAGGAGCGGCGCATTTCATGGCAGCATGATGATTAGGAGAAAACATAAAACCGATGCCAGTTTGTGCAATCGATTGAGCAATTTGTTCTGGAGATAGATTAATATTGGCTCCGAACGATTCCAGAACATCAGCGCTCCCGGATAAAGACGAAACACTACGGCCGCCGTGTTTGGCTACCCGCGCGCCTGCAGCGGCAGCTACAAACATAGATGCAGTGGAAATGTTAAAGGTATTTGAACCATCGCCTCCGGTGCCAACGATATCGATCAAATGTTCAGTACTGGCAAGCGGAACCTTAATTGAAAATTCTCGCATTACTTGAGCCGCAGCCGTAATTTCTCCTATAGTTTCCTTTTTAACTCGTAGGCCCATTGTTAGAGCGGCAATCATTGTAGGTGACATTTTTCCCTGCATGATTTTACGAAACAATATCAGCATTTCATCATGAAATATTTCACGATTTTCTATGCAACGCTGCAGAGCTGCTTGTTCAGAAAAAGTCATTTTGGGCTCGCAGATGTTGAAAAAATTTCATATGTTAAAAAATTTTTTAGTAGCGTATGACCGTGCTCGGACAAAATAGATTCAGGATGAAATTGCACGCCATGAATATTAAATTCAGTATGCCGTATTCCCATGATTTCCCCATCATCCGTCCATGCAGTCACTTCTAAGCAATCCGGCAGACTTACACGCTCGACGGCAAGAGAGTGATAGCGCGTAACGTTATAGGGCGTGGGTATATTACGAAAAACGCCAATGTCCGTATGCGCAATTAAGCTGGTTTTTCCATGCATAATTTGCTTTGCCCGGATTACCTTTCCACCAAAAGCAGCCGCAATGCTTTGGTGTCCGAGGCATACTCCGAGCATTGGAATTTTTCCAGCAAATCGCTGAAGTACAGCGATTGAGATTCCCGCTTGAAACGGGGTGCAAGGTCCCGGAGAAATACAAATTTGGTCGGGGGCCAAGTTCGCTATTTCTTCCGTGGAGATTTCATCATTGCGAAATGTACGCACCTCCGTGCCCAGCTCGCAAAAATATTGCACCAGGTTATAGGTGAAGGAATCATAATTATCAATCATAAGCAGCATAGTTAATTTAACCTATTGGTAACTGGTATATTGATTTGGTTGAGCGAAAAGATCCCGCTCTGATCTCAAAGACTCATCGAGAGGCGAATGTTAGACTTTAGCACGTTAAGTTGCAGATCAGCCGTGAATAGAAATTGATGGCGACACGTGAGATTTTCTTTACCGGAAACTTATTCAGCCAAATTTTTCGGCTGAAAAGTATAACCGACTTTAACACGAGATTTTCTTACCCAATAACACCTTGTTATATATTTTTAGCTGATCCGTTTTGATCTGATGCTAATTTCTCGCCACAATTTTTACAGTAAGTAGCGTTTGTTTCATGGCCTTCGGCTGTGCAAGAAATACAAATGCGACCAGAACCTTTTATTATTGCCATTGCTAACTCAACTCCAATTATTCCCGTGGGTAAGGCAATAACGCCGTATCCGATTAACATGACGCAAGATGTAATCAGTTGCCCCAATGGTGTGTGCGGTCGAATATCGCCGTAGCCGGTTGTTGTTAACGTGACAATGGACCAATACATACCAAGAGGAATACTGGTAAAGCCATTTTCGGGTCCTTCAACGACATACATGATCGTGCTTAAGATTACGCTCATAATCACCACCGCGCCCAAGAAAACATAAATTTTGTGCCGGCTACTTTTCAACGCCGACCATAAAATATGTGATTCATGTAAATAGAGAGGAATTTTCAAAATGCGGAACATGCGAAACATGCGCAATAACCTAATATCAATTAGGAAATGAAACTCCGGGAAAATGATAGCAAGATAAGTTGGCAAAATAGCGATCAAATCAACAATGCCGAGCCAGCTCAAGGCATATCGCAGTGGCTGTTTTACGCAGAGTAGACGCAAAATATATTCAATTGTAAAAAATAGTGTGAAGAGCCATTCAAGGGCATTTAGAATAAGAAAGTCCTTAGCTCGAACTGAAGCCACGCTATCAATGATAACTGTGGCTACGCTTAAGCATATAATTACAAGAAGAATGCTATCAAAACGCCTGCCGGCTGCTGTGTCTGACTCAAAAATGATTGCATAGAGATGGTCGCGCCAGCTTCGATCTAAATTTATAGGGAGGTTATTTGTTGAGGTGTCTTTTTTCATTATGATTAGTGTCATGTAGCATGAACTAAAACTTCTTCATACTCGAAGTTTTATAGCTAATTTGCATTATAGTGTGCGCAATTCTAGAAGATGCCAAGCTAGTGGGAGATGATCAATATAATTCAATGTGGGGCCGACTAGCAATTGTTATCCGAATAAATTTGCAGAGGCTACTGTCAATTGTTTACATCGTTAACTGTCTGCATAATAAGATATTGCTATTAACTAACTTAGGGATAAAAACAAATGAATAAATTTTTAGTGATTCTAGCAACAGTAATCGGTTTTCTACTGCTGGTAACCTCAGTTTCAGAAGCTAAACGTATGGGTGGAAGCAGATCCTTTGGTAAACAATCTTCGAATGTCACAGGGCAACAGGCTCCCGCTCAGCCTCTTGGCAATAACCTGGCTAAGCCCGCTTCGTCGACGACAGCGACGCCTGCGGGGGCAGCACAGCCTACTAGCCCATGGAAAAATATGTTAGGAGGAGCGCTACTCGGACTAGGGTTGGGCGCGCTGTTGTCAGGTTTAGGCCTTAGCGCCGGGATGTCCAACATTATTAGTGTCTTATTAATGGCGGGTATCGGGATAGCTTTAGTCATGTTTCTCATGCGTCTATTTAAGCAGAGAGGGTCTCCGGGGCCAGTTTTGAATAATGCTTATGCAAGTTCAACTCAATTCACGACTACACCAGAAATCGGTTCACGTTTGGTAAGAGCTAAAGGGGATGAGAATAGTGACCAATCTTCGGTTGCTGATAGCGCGCGCAATTTGGCTGGCGCAAATCCCGGCATGTCAGGCGTTACCTGGGAAATTCCTAGCGATTTCGATGTGGCTCAATTTGAGCGAACAGCCCAAACATATTTTATTCGTTTGCAGGCAGCGTGGGATAAAGCTGACATTGACGATATCTTTGAATTTACTACACCTGAAATGTTTGCAGAACTGAAATTGCAAATTCTGGAACGTGGCTCTACTTTATCGGTAACTGATGTCATCACCATTCATGCAAAATTGCTTGGTATTGAAACACAAGCATCTACCTATTTAGCCAGCGTAAAATTTGTCGGTACCATGAAGGAAGAGGTAGACGCACCTACAATATCTTTCGAAGAAATTTGGAATTTAAGTAAACCAATAACTGGCCCAGAGGGCTGGCTGTTAGCTGGTATCCAGCAGGTTGATTAATGTACTTTTAAATTTAGCCTGCAAAAGGTGGAAGAGAACCGTTTTGTTGAATTTTCAGTTTGAGTAGGGTTTTAAGCTAAAAACGTTAAACCGTCCCCAAAGCCGGATAGCACAGCGCAACCCAAAATTGCGAAAATAGCCGCAGCACCCCGGCGTATCGATTTCAAGGGAAAATTAGGGGAAGCAAGTTTTCCTAAGAAGACAGCCGGTATGTCAGCAATCATCATTCCGGCTGTGCTGCCCGCAACCACCATGACAATATCATCATATTTAGCAGCTAATGCCATCGTGGCGATTTGAGTTTTGTCACCGATTTCAGCTAAAAAGAAAGTGATCACAGAAACGGCGAATACGCCATAATTTCCATAATTAATCATCGAATTTTCTTCCATTCTATCTGGCTTAAGCGTCCATGCAGCAATTGCCAGAAAAGAAAGACCAAGTGACCACCGTAAAAATTCTGCCGGCAGATGATGAGCGATCCAAAAACCAAACATACCAGCTAATAAATGATTGCTGATTGTGGCCACAAAAATTCCCAATACAATGGGCAATGGGCGCTTAAAACGAGCGGCTAATAATAACGCGAGAAGTTGCGTTTTATCGCCCATTTCACCAATAGCAATAGCAAGAGTAGAAACGAGAAAGGCATCCATTTTATGTTTGTGTAAGGTCTTGCGGAGGTTTGTTGTTCAACAATGCCTTAAGATTTGCCAAGCGATTTTTTGGAGTAATAATTTCGGCCTCGCTTGGTGGTCCGGTGCCTTCGTCCAATTTCATTTCTTTAATGAAACGTGACATTTCACAGTGGACGTTCTCACGGGCGCGACGACGTTTTTTGCACCAGCTAATATGAAGACTACGTTGCGCGCGGGTAATACCAACGTACATTAGACGCCGTTCTTCTTCAATGCGCGCACCTACGGTATCGAAGGGTGCGTCGGGGTCGCCTTTATGAGGCAAAATTCCTTCCTCAGCGCCCACCAAAAAAACATGAGGAAATTCTAAACCTTTGGATGCATGCAAAGTAGACATTCGCACTGCGTCCGGTTCTTCATCTTGCCCCTCCAGCATGGTCATTAATGCGACCATCTGAGTTAAGTCAAGGAGACTTTTTTCGGGATCAAGACCTTCTTTTCCGCCATTTCCTTTTGCTTTAAGCCAATCAACAAAATCAAGAGTATTTTGCCATTTATTTTGTGCTTGCCGATCATCAAACATGCTATATAAATACGCTTCGTAGTCTATCTCTTTCATCATGTCGGTAAGCACCTCTGAGGCGCTATCATTGGCAACATTAGTCTTACTCGCCCGGGATTCTAACTGCTGAATAAACGTGCAGAAGTCACGCAATGGCCGCAATTGCCGTTCAGGTAACCTGGCTTCTAAACCACCTTTGAAGACAGCCTCAAACAATGAGCACTGCCATTGCCCTGCAAATTCACCCAACACTTCTAAAGTAGTTTGCCCAACCCCACGTTTCGGCGTGGTAATGGCACGAATAAATGCTGGATCGTCATCTTGATTCGCTATTAATCGCAAATAACTGATGATATCTTTAATTTCAGCTTTATCAAAATAACTCTGGCCTCCGGAAACAGTATAGGGAATGTGCTCTTTACGAAGTGCTAATTCAATGCTACGTGATTGATGATTACTACGATACAAAATGGCATAGTCAGAAAACTGCGCACGGCGTTCGAATCTATGCGCTGATATAAGCATAGCCACTTGTTCGGCTTCTTTTTCGTCATCTTCCATCGCCATGATTTTAATTGGATCCCCTAGCCCATGTTCCGACCAGAGCGTTTTCTCGAATAGCTTCGGATTGTTGGCAATAACGGCATTCGCCGCCTGTAAAATACGTGTGGTTGATCGATAATTTTGTTCAAGCTTAATGATATTTAGATCAGGAAAATCAACTTGTAAAGTTGTTAGATTTTCTATGGTAGCTCCGCGCCAAGCATAAATTGCCTGGTCATCATCTCCAACCGCAGTAAAAAGGGGTTTTTTACCCACGCCCGTTACTAACAATTTTACCAACTCATACTGGCAGGTGTTGGTGTCTTGGTATTCATCAACCAATAAATAGCGTAGACGTCGCTGCCACTTATCTCGTACTGGTCCGGTATGTCGAAATAATTCAACTGGTAAACGTATCAGATCATCAAAATCAACTGCTTGATAAGCAGATAAAGTTGCTGTGTAACTTCGATAAATTCGCGCTGCCTGAGCCTCGTCGTCACTTTGTGCTTGTTTAATAGCTTTATCGGGGTGCACCAAGGCATTTTTCCAAAGTGACATGGCGGTTTGGATCCGACGAATAGCTTGCTTATCTGTAGTTGCCGCTAAGTCTTGAACAATAGCAAAACAGTCGTCACTATCCATAATTGAAAAACGATCCTTTAAGCCTAGCGCGGAGGCTTCCTGACGTAGTATTTTGACGCCGAGGGAATGGAAAGTTGAAATAACGCAGTGTTTGACCTGACGCGGTTGTTGCAATAATTTTGCAACTCGCTCTTGCATTTCCGCGGCAGCTTTATTGGTAAAAGTCAGCGCCGCGATGTGTTTCGCGTCATACCCATGGCGCTCAATTAAATTGGCAATTTTTTGAGTAATAACGCGCGTTTTTCCCGATCCCGCACCAGCTAATACCAAGCAGGGGCCATTCAGGTAATTAACTGCTTCGTGTTGTGGTGCATTGAGACCGTGATTAGATGACATTTGTTAAAATGTGGGAGAAAATAACACGGCATTGTAACTTAGCCAAAAAAGGTTCTACACTGAAAAAATATCTACGCTAAATAGAAGATTACCATAGCGTTGTAGCGGGTTAGCGTAATTCCAAATTAATTTAGCCAAATTATCATTGATGATCTAAAGCGCTGACAGTCGGTGTAAATGAAAGGTCCCGATATGAAATTTGAACACCTCATAGAAATAAATGAGCTCGATAATCCGCTTATTCCTGTTTTCTCAAGAAAACAGCTTTGGAATGGTTTAGTTTTACGTGCAGAATTTCCTAAATTATTTTTATTCAATTTAGATACATGTACTATCACATCACGGAGTTCCGAAGGATTAACACGGAACTTACAATTTGGTGAATTAACAATTAATGATCAGGTTCAGTTTAGTGCTATGAATTTTGTTCATTATCAGGTTCCTCGGCAACGGGAAATTCCGACTTCAAGCATGCGTATGACAATAGAAGAGCAGGCATTTCCCCATTTATTTGTCCGCTTTAGTTACGATAGCGAAGCCACGGAATCCGAAGATAAAGAAAATGCACTCTATGACAGATATCGCCGTTCCGCATATATTGAAGCTGATCTCGACACAATTAAAGTTTTGCGTGAAATGCGTAGCTTGGGCCGTTTAAATAGTGATTAACTTAATTATTCGGAAAAATGCAAATACAAGTTGACGCAATGAAGAGAGATGCCGCATAATCTCGCTTCTTCATTTCAGGCACACAAAACGCTGTGTCTGTGAGAAGTGGAGTAAAGGATACAGGGAGTGCTTGTTCTTTAACAACATACAGTCAATAAGTGT
>JAJNBE010000082.1 GCA_021155915.1 Solimicrobium sp.
TTTGGGATGATTATTTTCATATGCCTTGGTTAAATACTTGACGGTGTTCGCATCGCTTTGCTTAACACCGAGCCCTTTCATATACATCAATCCCAGTTGGAATTGCGCTTCGGGATCGTTCGCTAATAGAGGGAGATGTATGAGCGCACTTGAATAATCCTTTCTCTCCAGGAACGCTAATACTTTGGTTAATCGTTCGGGTGCAGAGTGTGCCATATACTCTTCACCAAGCGTAAGCGCGGCATTGGGATGATTATTTTCATCAGCAGCCATTAAATACTTGGCAGCATTAGTATCGCTTTGTTCGACACCTAGTCCTTTCATGTACATCAGCCCAAGCTGAAACTGGGCTTCCGCATGATTGGTTTGTGCTAGCAAATGGAACTTAAAAATAGCCACCCCATAATTTTTCTTCTCGAGATCGTATAAGGTGTTGGTAAATACTCTCTGCTGAAATTCATCTATGCTATTCGGTTTGGCTTGTTCACCAAGAGCCACAGCTTTGTTGACACATTCTTCCGCTTTCAGTTCATTTTTTTCCACACCCAGACCATGACGGTATAACAGCGCGAGATGAAAATGAGCGTAGTAACTTTTTTTCTTCGCAGCTATTTCGTAGCATGTTTTGGCTTGTCCAAAATCTTGCGGAACCCCAAAACCAAGTTGATGTAGAATTCCCATGCTGTTAAAACCGGCAGCACGCCCTTTAACCGCCGCTTTGCTGAAGCAAGACATAGCTTGTTCATAATTTTGTGAAATGCCTATGCCAAGGCTATAAAAATAGCCCATATTGTGAAAGGCGCTAGCATTCCCTGTTTCGTCTGCTAACTGCTTATAGCGGTAGAAAGCTTGTGCATACAGTTCTTTTTTCAATAATGACTGGGCGTGTTGCAGCTCTGTCCCTTCCTGTTCCTCAGATAAACTCAAGATCCGGTAGGGGTTTGTTTCCCAGTCTTCCAATTTTTCCTCAGCTGTAGGATGTCCCTGTTTAATGGCTAAATTCAAATAGCGACGAATTTCATGGGCGTCTTCTTTATTACGAGCTTCCATTAATAACTCAGCAAGTTTATAGCTGGCGTCGCCATTTCCGGCCTTAGAGGCTTTTTTGTACCAGATCAATGCCTGAGCCATATCTCGTCTGAAATAAGAGCGCGAAAGGAAAGATTCACCGAGCATAAATGCCGCCTTGGGATGATTATTTTCATCCGCTTCCGTTAAATACTTAACCGTGTTGGTGTCACTTTGCTTAACCCCAAGCCCCTTCATATACATTAATCCAATTTGGAATTGAGCTTCCGAATGATTCGTGTGCGCAGCTGTTTTGAAACACGCCATCGCTTCCTTAAAGTCTTGTGGAACACCGAAACCGAATTGATGCAAAACCCCCATGCTGAGGAAGCCGTCAGCACTTCCCTGATCCGCCGCTGTTCTGTACCAAACCATGGCTTCTTTATAATCTTGTGGAACCCCAAGGCCCAGCTGATACATCCTGCCAACCGCGTTCTGTGCAGCTGAATTATTATTTTCTCCTAATCGTTTAAAGATATCGAAAGCTTGAGTATAAAACTGATCTTTTTCCAACGTATAAGCATGCTCTAAATCGCTTTGGTCTTGCTCCTCGGTGGATGAGCGGTTCGTTACCATTTCAGTGCATAAATTGCTTTGGGAAGGTGAATGGTTTATTCCTATCATTGATCAAATCCTTGCAAATATGAGTTGTTATTACAGACGCCTGCAGCAAGAGTTCCATATTATCTGTTACTGCATCTGTAACTGATTATTAGTAGTTTCCTAAGATGGAAAATATTAAGGGTTGTACGTCGCGTGTAGCCTCTATCGTGGGACTTGACCAGTGCTTTATTCGGTTTCCGCGCCGTTAAGCGACTTTCAGCCCAAAGCCTTCTCTATTTTAGGGAAGGACTTATACTTTGAGCCTTGACACCAGATAGTATAGTCACCACTGATAAACAATGAATACCAAATCTTATAAGTGAATGACAAGTCCTATAATTTTTCATCCTCTATCTCATCCTTTAAACCGACGGTTGTTGGGTCGCCTTTGAACATGTTGAAGCTCCAGTTCCAGGAGCGGCGGTTTTCCCAATTCGATAATGTTTGTTCTGCTTTTTGATGCCCTTGTTTAATTGCTAAAGCTAAATAGTGGCGAATTTCAATAGTGTCCTCTATGTTGCCGGCCTCAATTAATAGCTCAGCAATTTTGTAGCTAGCGTCGACATCTCCCATTTCCGAGGCAATTTTGTACCAGACTACTGGATCCGTAACGTCCTCTTGTTTTACGAAACAACGAAATTTACTGTACAGTGAGAACGTCCTGTAAAGTTCACCCAGCATAAAAGCTGCTTTGGCATGTTTATTTCGAAAAGCTTCGTTCAGATATCTGATAGCATTGGTATCGCTTTTTTGAACCCCATGCCCTTTCATATACATCACCCCAACGTGGAATTGAGCTTCCGGATCGTTTCCTTGCGCCAATAAAATAAATTGATTAAAGGCCGTTGGATAATCTTGTTTCTCCAGATTTGTGAAGGCCAGCTGTAGCTTCTCTTGCCGCACTTCGACATTCTTTTGCTGTAATAAAATATTTTTCGCTAGTTCTGCGTTAATCTTATCCTGCTGTACTTTCTTTAGCTGTGCTTTTTCTTGCTGTTCATTAAGTATTTCCTGCTGTAATAGCTTAATTTGTATGGGTGCACCCGGATCTTTTAGCTCAACCGAGCTTGCCTCGCTAGTATCACTATTTTCAGTTGAACTGCTTTCTTCCGTGCTGCAAGAGCTATCCTCACTCTTGGATCGAGAAGATGCCAAGCTTGACTCGTCTGTAGTAGTGTCAACTCCTGTTAGAAAACTATCGCATAACAACCTAAATTTTATTATTTCTATGTTGTGCTCTATTCTTACCCGCTCTTTTTTATATTTTTTAGATTCTGTTAAGTTCCCTATTAGTTCAACAACCTTTTTGTACCATATTAGTGCTTCGTTATCATTTTGAGGAATATTGATGCCATCAAAATAACACTCTCCAAGGAGGTAACAAGCTTCGATAATATTTTGCTTTGCTGCTTGCTTTAAATAGTGGATGGCAATTAAATTAGTCGTTTTGAGATTGATCAAATCTAAAAGTCTAGTCCCCGTCATTAAGCAAGCCGCACCATTGCCATTATCAGCCGCTTTTCTGATCCACTCTTTACCCAGCGGGTTAGTTAAGCCCTCCCAATAAAAATAAATAAGGCCCAGCTGGTATTGTGCTTGCGGGTAACCATTTTCTGCCAACGTTTTAAAAATATCGAACGCTTTTCGATAGTCGCCCTGTTCTTTAAGTACCAACGCGCGATGGAAATCTTTGTCTCGCTGATTTTCAGGCTGTGCATTATTCGCACTTATTTCGGTTAAGAAGTGAGCTTGATAATTCGGTTTAAGGCTATCCATAAGGAAATTCCTATTTATGTGGTCAATTATTAAGTCTGATTTATTTTGAGTAAAAAATAGTTTAGCTTGGAATGGGAAAAGTATCTATTAGTACATTCCCGTACATAAGATCACCTAAACAGGCGGCTAGTTTGCTATTACATATCGAAATTGTAGCGACAAGTTGAGCAATAAATTCGATTCTTCATGAACCTTCGGCCTGACTAGGATATCTCAACAATGAAATTGCGCATCCCACTACCGCGTTGCAGGGAAAATGGAGCTCATACTGCACGGTTTATCAGTCATTAAGTTGGTCAACGAACAAGTTGCCTTGCCTCTGATTTTTCTAGAATCAACCGCCACCCAACCTGATCAGGACGTACAATACGCAGCTGTTCTTTTAACTTATTTAATTGGAACCCATTATGTCGGTTTATGAAAAACTGGAAGCGCTGAACGTCGAGCTCCCCATTGTTGCCGCACCTGCTGCAGCTTATGTGATGCATACGCAAATCGGTAACACCGTATTTTTGTCGGGCCACATTGCGAAAAAAGACGGCAGACCCTGGACGGGTCAATTAGGCAAAAATATGTCAACCGAAGAAGGAAAATTAGCAGCGCGCGCCGTTGCTGTAGATTTGATCGCCACCTTGCAATCAGCCTGCGGGGGGGATTTGAATAGCGTTAAGCGCATAGTTAAAGTAATGAGTTTGGTGAACTCCACTTCCGAATACACCGAACAACACCTGGTTACCAACGGTGCTTCGGAATTATTCGTTGAAATTTTTGGTGAGCAGGGCAAGCACGCGCGTTCCGCGTTTGGCGTTGCGCAAATTCCTATGGGTTCTTGTGTCGAAATCGAACTAATCGCTGAACTATTTTAAGCTTGCTCAACTAAGACAACAGCATGAAACTTGAAAACATCGCCCCGATCGAATGGAAGTTTTCCGAACGTGCTGAGCAATTGCAAAGCTCAATGATTCGCGAAATCCTAAAGGTCACGCAGCGTCCCGAAGTGATCTCATTTGCAGGAGGCCTTCCTTCGCCAGAGACGTTTCCGGTAGAACGTATGCGTGCCGCTTTTGACTTGGTGTTATCCAGATCCGGAAAAACAGCGCTGCAATATGGGCCATCCGACGGTTACTTACCGTTGCGTGAATTTATAGCCGAGTCCCTTTCAATAGAAGGAGCAGTCATTCAGCCAGACCAGGTATTAATGGTGTCTGGTTCGCAGCAAGGTTTAGATTTAATCGGCAAAGTGTTAATTAATGAAGGCAGTAAAGCGTTGGTGGAGACACCTAGTTACCTTGGAGCCCTGCAAGCCTTTTCGGTATATCGTCCCAAATTTGTTTCTGTGGAAATGGATGAGCAGGGGCTAATTCCATCTTCCGTCGCTGCGCGAGGAAAGGGTGGGAGTCTAGTCTATTCGTTACCTAATTTTCAAAATCCAACTGGCCGGACTTTATCCTTTGGGCGACGTATTGAACTCGTTGAAACTTGTGCGCGTTTGCAAATTCCTCTAGTAGAAGATGATCCGTATGGCGCATTGTGTTACCAGGGTGAACCGTTACCAAAAATGCTGGCAATGAATCCACCGGGTGTTATCTATATGGGCTCATTTTCCAAA
This sequence comes from Solimicrobium sp., assembly GCA_021155915.1. GTDB lineage: Bacteria > Pseudomonadota > Gammaproteobacteria > Burkholderiales > Burkholderiaceae_D > Solimicrobium. The sequence goes on from JAJNBE010000082.1 coordinate 5,057, forward strand.
GTACTAACTCCAGGAATTCGTCTGGGATATGTGGTAGGGCCTCGTCCGTTAGTACGCAAACTGGAGCAGGCTAAACAAGCGGCGGATTTGCACACGGCGCAGTTGACGCAAATGGTAGTGCATGAAGTCATTAAAGATGGTTTCCTAAATGAACACATTCCTAGCATCCGCTCGCTTTATTCTGGCCAGTGCGACATCATGCTGGATGCCCTAAGGAAATTCTTTCCGGCAGGCGTAACTTGGACAAAGCCCGGAGGAGGTATGTTTATTTGGGTGACCTTACCCGAACACATAGATAGCATGACATTATCAACGGAGGCACTTGCGCAAAATGTCGCGTTTGTCCCAGGTGTGCCGTTTTACGCTGGTACGCCCGAAACGAATACTTTGCGCTTGAGTTTTGTAACAGTTCCACCATTACGTATTTATGAAGGAATCGAGAGGTTAGGTAAACTGATAGCTGCTAAGTTGTAAGCCGGAATGTACCCTTATCGAAATTCCCGGGCCATCCTGAATGTGACCTTTGCTTTTAATCTAACAGATTTGATGCGTACCTTTAGTTCGTCGATTTGCTTGGGTTTGGCTGGTGGAGATCGGTGTTATTTTATTATTCTGAAAGGACAGTGAATCCGTTTGGCTTTGCGACTGAAAAATTCATAATTGCCTTGACTGTGGATACTACGTATAGGAAATGAAAACGAATCCATTTAAAGTGGAGATATACCTAGAGAACAATTTAAATATTCGGTCATTGAAAGCAATATCATGCCAGCTCCGAGCTTTATAGATAATACGAAAAATTTTGCTTCTTTATATAAGCAGGCAAATCCTGGTACCAACAGTAACATTAAGCCTGAAGGTGCAAAGGTCACACTTTCCGCCAGCGAAAAACTATTTCTTGGGGACCGGACTGTTGCCGGCCTTTTTAAAGCAGTGGCTATGTGCATTGTCACCTTAGGAATTGGGACTGTCTATACAATTATTCGGGTGGACGAAAAAATAGCTGAGAGCAATCGAAAAGCTGACCACATTTCCCACATGGGCTGCGATGATTCTGATGCATTAAACTGGCTTTATCATCTTCCGCTGGAAGAGGTAGAGCTAATAAGGGATATCCTGTTTGAGTTGGCCAAACATGAACCACACGCTCTATTTCCTGACCAAGATAAGGAGTCTAATAGCGAGGTTACCATAGAGATGCCTGAGGGAAAAAATTTCCCAGCCTTCAAATTAACCGCAAGAAACGGTGGGATTTATCTTGAAGAAGTCGGCGGTAAAACTACGTTTCTTATGTCGCAAGAAGACCATAGGAAGAGCGTGAGAAATGAGAGCCTTATAAAAACAGAAGAGACCCTAAAGGGCATGATCGAGCTAATGTTAAAAGAAGATATGGCATCGGATGCACATCTTGCCTTCGAGCCTCTTTTCGATATACAGAATATCGGAATTGTTAATACCAGGTCCCCTATTGTCTCAGGAAATTTGGATGGCAGTACAGCCCGGCAGGTGCTATTAGGAATTCAGGCAGGAATAATTGATATTGACGAGAAAGGCCAAGAGTATCTCGTCAACGCGTTAAATAAAGAAGTCGAGATATTGATACAGCTGCATTCTGCAAACGACCTGAAAACACAAGATCTCTTCCGTACTTTCCAAAATGAACCAGAGCTCCAGAATGCCCTAGAGAATTTATCGAAGCACTTGACATATAAAACTGGTCACACTTTGCTTATAAGTATCGGTGACGGTATGTCTGACAGATTCTCTAAAATTGACAGTGAAATACGTAAGAATATGCATGAAAAAGGAGCTATTTTTATTAATGGATATCACGATGTGCAGGGCAAGAATGTCGATTATCAGAATGGGGTAGAAGCAAAAAATGGTAAAACTGATGAACAATGGAAAGCGTATCAAGATAAAGTGCTATCCAATGCATATTACGATGAGGAGACAAAAACGCTTTTTATGCATCATGGTTTAAAATCAAAAGAGCAGAAGGGTCACAATATTCAGCTAGGTACAGCTTTTGGTACTTACTCTTACCCTGAGAAGCAGTTTGATCCGAACAATTTTGTTGCATGGATGAACGACAGTAGTTTACGACGAGTTCCTTCTTCTTTTATGGAGGCCGAAAATGCTTTTGAAATCAGAGACATGCTTGACCAAGACGATAAATTAACTAACTTCAAACCAGATGACCAAGTTATGCGGTCATTTGCTCAGGAGTCAAAGATTAGAATTGTGCATGGGTATGAGCATCAGTTTGAGGAAGCCGAAGACAATTCTCGCTTACATGTTATAGCCCTCAACTCAAGCATTACAGCTTCAGACATGCAGAATAAAGTGTATGGTTTTAAATTCGGGAACGCTGCTGCTCGTATTGGTGAACGTATAGCGACGAGAAATTCTGTAGAAACGATGAATTTTTTGGATTACATGTAAAATTTTAACAGAGGAACAAGCTTTTCATTATTTGATTTGGCGCGGGAAAGATGACTTAGCACCGTGACAAATGGCCCTTTTTTGATGATAGCAGGCCGATTTTTTTGGCGAGGCTTACCAACCACTATAGGTCTCTTACCTTTTCCAATTCCACCCCCCATCTATAATCAGATAGATGCCTCTTCCGAATAAAAAAAGGTAGGCCCCTTCAAAAGGGGTTATCCACCCGCTTCCGCCAGGACCCCTGAACGAGAGCTCTGCACATAACTGCACACAACCGTAGAGAGCAAGCTAAAGAAAGCGCGAAGGGAGCGCAGGAACCGGAAGGTACTTGAGTACAGGAGGTTTGCGCACCGCACATCGCCGTGTTTGGCTTGCCTAGATGGTTTGTGCGCGGTCTCAAAAGTGAGCCCTGGTCAAAACCGATGGTCAAGAGTCGGCGCATGAAAATACCCCAATGATCTCTCTAAACGAGAGATTTATTGATTTCCATGATTAGAGTTTTCCATCAAATTGGTAAGCAAAAACGATAGAAAGTCGCCTGAAGCCAACGGTTTTGCAAAAAAATATCCTTGTCCAATATCGCAGCCGCGGATTCGAAGCCAATTTTCGGTACCCTCATCTTCAATACCTTCTGCTACGATCTGCAACTCGAAGTTGTGAGCAAGGTCAATGGTCGAGGAAACTATCGCCTGGTCGCCGCTATTCAGCAATAATTTACGAACAAAACTCTTGTCGATTTTTAATTCACTGATAGGTAAATTTTTGATGTAAGAAAGTGAAGAGTATCCTGTGCCAAAATCGTCAATAGATAATCTGAATCCAATTTGATGCAGTCGGCGAATAACTTCCATCGAACGTTCTGGAGAGCGCATGAAACAACTTTCTGTAATCTCAAGTGTGATGTCAGTTGCTGACAAGTCATACTTCTTTAATGAGATTTGTAACGTCTGTACCAATTCAGGATCTAACAAATTCCTTGCCGATAAATTGATCGACATATGCAATTTAAATTCCTGCTCATGCCATGTTGCGCATTCCTGCATACAAACATCAACTAACCAGCTGGTGAGCGGCAAAATAAGACCGGATTCCTCTGCAACAGGTATAAATTCCTCCGGAGAAATAAAGCCTTCTACCGGGTCATGCCAGCGCATCAAGGCTTCTGCACCGACTACCACGCCAGTTAATAGATCAATTTGAGGTTGAAAGTACACTTTTAAATGATGCTGTATCAGCGCCGCTTGAAGTTTTCCGAATAATAAATGGTGCCGTACAAATGCTTTTTCATGCTTCGGGTCATAAGTGAGCCACTGTTGTTTGTTCTCGTGTGCTTGTAACATCGCTTGTTGCGCTTTATTGATCAATAGCCGTGGATCCGTGTCGTGGTCAGGGTAAAGTGCTAAACCCAGCGTTACGTCGCAATAAATAAAATGGCCCTGAATTTCAATGGAAACCTGTCGTTCAGCGAAAAATAGGGATAATTCTTCTGCATTAAATGACGTCCGATTTGCTTGGTACGAAATAACAAATTCATCACGATGGGTATGTGCCAATATTCCTTTTGCTTCGACAAACCGTCCCAAATACTCAGCAATTCTGAGCACCAGCTGATCCGCTCCGACGCTTCCTAAAATTGTACTTATCTCAAACAGGCGGTCCAGTTTTACAATATACACAACGAGCAATTGTTCAGATAGGTTAATCTCGTCAATTTGCTTTTTTAGCATATCAATCAGCATGACTTTATTCGGCAGTTTCGTGAGCTGATCATGTGTCGCAAAAAACTGTAACTGTGCGAGTAATTTTTGAGAATCGGCTGTTTTTAGGGACACTTGTTTTTGAAGTTGTTCTTCAAATTTGGTTCTAAGGTGATTAACCGAAGCAGCAATTAATGTGTAAAAACTGAGGGAAGCAATAAATTGCGAGATAACTACAGGAGAGTACTGGTAGGCATGAGAGCAGAAAAGATGAGAACTAATAAGGTAAAGTGTCACCAGCGCGAGCAATCCCAAACTATACCACCATCCGAGGCGCTGCCCCTTTAATAGAAATACAAGAAAGGGCGCGGTATAGGCCCAAAAAAGCCCTGTGCCTTCTCTTCCGCCTAAGACAATAAGTGCACCAACCGTACAGAACGCCGCAAAAATAACTAAGTTTTCAGCAATAGCGACAAAACTGTCTCTGCGGCCGGTGAGGCACGCTAAAAGTAAAAGAACTACGGTAAATAGCTCAACGAAGCTCAATAGCTTCATTTCTGGAGTGAAGAAGTTAAAGAGGGAAAATAGAGAACCGAAAATGGCACCAATTATGCTAACAGCAATAACTTGTCGGCTACGTTTTTCTGTCGCCATGTTGTGTTGGCGCTTGATGCCAAAAACATCTCTTAAAAAAAAGTAGATACCGTTCGCTGAAGGGGCTGTATTCATACTTTTTTATTCCAATTTTAATGAGCGAATAGAGAAAAGTTGCAGGTTATCAATATTCGCTGTTTAAGAATTCATAATTTCTAATCGTGTCCTAAATAATAAATTTATTCTTAAGACCTAGTTTCAACCGGCTTTTAAAAAAAAGCAATAAAAATACAATGATTTGCTATTATCCGCGCAGGATTCCTCTAAACCTACCAATCAAATAGAACGGTCTTATTTTTATCAGGAACAGCAATGGAACTACAAGACAACGTTTTTATAGTTACCGGTGGCGCCTCCGGTTTGGGCGCGGCAACAGTCCGCATGATCACCGCTCATGGCGGAAAAGTAGTAATTGCCGACGTGCAATCCGCATTAGGTGAACAATTAGCCGATGAGTTGAAAGCAAGTTTTGTGCAATGCGATGTAACTTCTGAAGTCGACGGTTTGGCAGTCATGGCTGTAGCAACTCGGCTAGGAACCTTACGGGGATTAGTGAATTGTGCTGGAGTAGCCCCCGCAATAAAAACACTAGCCAAAGAAGGTCCGCATCCATTAGAAGCATTTCAACGCACCATAAGTATTAATGTGGTCGGTACTTTTAATATGTGCCGGTTAGCGGCGGACGTGATGGCAAAAACAGAACCAACCGACCAGGGCGAACGTGGTGTTCTGATCAACACAGCGTCTGTCGCTGCGTTCGAGGGGCAAATAGGCCAAGCAGCATATGCCTCCTCAAAAGCAGCCATAGTTGGATTGACGTTACCGATGGCACGTGACTTGGCACGAAACGCAATTCGCGTAATGACCATCGCTCCCGGTATTTTTGAAACACCCATGCTTTCAGCCATGCCAAAAGAAGTGCAGGACGCTTTAGGCGGAAGTGTTCCCTTTCCCTCACGTTTGGGCAGACCGAACGAATATGCTCATTTAGTGAAATCAATCATTGAAAATATGATGCTAAACGGTGAAACAATTCGTTTAGATGGCGCAATCCGCATGCAGCCTAAATAACTAATGAGAGGGTTCAACTCATACGCGTGAAGAGCTAGGCAATATTGGCGCCACCCATAAGCTTTTATTTCAGAGGAAAATTATTAAACCTAGACATAATGTATTGACCTACCGCACTTCAAGCGACATGGATTATGCTTGAGGTTCCGTAAAACCAAAGGCGCAGAGCCAAAATTGAAGGG
>JAJNBE010000083.1 GCA_021155915.1 Solimicrobium sp.
AAAGTACCCAGGCAGAGTAACACCAATGATGTTCCGGCTTTTAACCAGATCACGCCAATAGCAGAGGGCTGTGCATAAACTAATGCAAACAACACATGACGGTACTGATTGTAAAATAAATACGTAACACAGCTAAATATCGTCAGATACAGCAGCGCTTTGATAAATTCTTTAACAGTCTTCAAGCTGAATATTTTCTGAAAACCGGAAACAGGATTGAGCGAATTAAAATCAATCTTAATTGCCTCAAATGCTAACGCAAACTTACTTTGTAACAGCGATGGAATAACGGTCGCGATAATACATACGCCAACAAAGGGGAGCGAAAGCTTTAAAAATAGCTCAACTATTTTTGCCGTAGCATAAGCGGGGCTAATATTGTTTCCCCGGGTTAAAAAGTCTTCAAATAAGACAGCCACATCAGAAAAAGATAACGTCGACAGAAATAACATGCCTGCCGCCAATATACATGCGGCGATAATGTCCCGACTCTTGTAAGATTGCCCCTTCTTCGCGGAGTCACGTAATTTTTTCTGGGTGGGTTGTTCGGTCTTTTCACCAGCCATTATCTACCCCCCGCCTTGAAAAAAATGCAAACCGTAGTAATCATCCATAAAGATGAGCAGTTTTTCGGGAAGAACTTGCCAGAAATACATCGACAAGATAAAAAATGCCATAACACTTTTGATAGTAAGTGAGATTGAAAATGCATTTAACTGAGGGGTAAATCGAGAAAACAATCCCAACAAACACTCAGCCATTAACAACATTAATAGTACAGGCGAAGCGAGAATAAAACCTTGCGTAATTATCTCGCCAAGAAATAAAATTATCCCTTCTATATTAAGCGCAAAGCCTTGTGTGATACCAATCATCTCGTAACTTTGCAATAAAGTTTCAAGAAAATACCGCATACCACCTATTTCAAGATAAGCGACCAACACACAGAAGTTAATAAAGTTAGCTGCCTCAGTCGATTCCTGGCCATTAGTCGGATCGATCAAGCTACCCATTGATGCACCCCTTGCCACATCGATATAAGCACCGAGCGCACTGAATATCCAGAATGGCAAAGCCAGAGTAAAACCGATAGAAGCACCGACAGCCACTTCCTTCATGACTAACACCGAATAATCGCCGGGATTCAGAAATGATACAGGAATATTTGTTTCCAGAACTGGCCACAAACCAATAACGATAAGAAAAATGACAACATTACGGATTAAAATACTGCCTAATACATTGCTGTTAAGAATGGGAAACAAAATAAAGATGGGGACAATCCGCGCATACATCAAAGCGATCGTTGTCATCCGATCTTGCCACTCAGCAAATAAACTTAACATTTTTTAGTGAGCCGGTTTTGTGGCGATATTCATCATTTCCACTGCATAGTTTAATAGATGTTCACCAAACCATCCAGACAACAGATAAATGCACAAAATAACAGAGACCAATTTGATACCGAAAGGTAGCGTTTGTTCCTGAATTTGCGTAACCGTTTGAAAGAGCCCAATAAGTAAACCCACCACTGTCGCAACGATCACAGGAGGCATAGAAAGTGCGAGAGCTAATTGCAAGGCCTTATTGCCGGCATAGACTAATTCATCCATATTTTTGCTCTCTGACATTTGAGAAGGTGCGCATTTATTTAGCTAACTCGATATATTGCATTACCAAACCTCTGGATAATATTCCCCAACCATCCATCGCCACAAAAAGTATTAATTTTATAGGCACGGAAATAGTCACCGGACTCATCATCATCATTCCCAAGGCCAACAGAATGCACGAGATAACCATGTCGACAATAACAAAGGGCAAATACAAATAAAATCCGATTTTAAAAGCAGCCTGAATCTCGCTTAAAGCATAGGCTGGCAGGAGTGCGACCAACGAAGGACTTTCCGTCGATTCCCTTTTTCCCTCCTCCTTTTCCCCCAAGCGCCCCGCTTGCGCTTTCTCAAAGAACTCAACTAATTCCGGATCAGAATATTTTTTTAAATAGGCACGATAGCCACCTAGTCCGGTATCTGCAAATGCTCTAATTGAATCAATGCTGTTTAACTGTACATTCTCGGCTTGGTATTGCTCAAAGCCTTGTTGCACTATCGGGAGCATCACAAATAATGCCATAAATAGGGCGATACCATTTAATGCCATATTAGAAGGTACTTGTTGGACACCTAACGCATTTCGGATCAATATAAAGACGATAGAGAACTTAAGAAAACAGGTACCAGATGCAATCAAATAGGGAAGTATGCTCGCGAAGAACAATATGGCCATCATGCCATATAAATTATCCGTCATGATCTTATTCCTTTGGCCAGAGCGAGCGAATTTCCACGCCCAGTTGTCCGTTCGTTAATTGAATTAACTCGCCGCGCGCAAAGCATTGTTGATTGGCACGAATTTCAACATCTAATATTGCCCCCTCGGGAAGCTCTATGATTTCTCCAGGAGTAATTGCTTTAAATTGATTAAGCGGCACAATCTTTTCCATAAGAACAATACTGAGCTCAATAGGAAGCGCATTAATGCCGGTCAGACTTTCCGTAGCTTGCGACGTTTCAGGTGCTAATGTTTCGTTTTCTGTTCGTTCTAAAATCATGATAGTCTCGTGGTTGAGTTCGCTAGTAAATAATGTTTTTCCGTTGCTGGATACCCGGCCTTTAATGTGCTCAATTAACAATACGTCTCCCACTTCAATGGTGGATAACGCATGAAGCGGTAAAGCACTGTAACCAAGGCTGAAAGTAAGCGGTATAGGTATATGGCTAAGTGATGCTATTTCTGATGCATCAGTTACTAAATGGGGTGCGAAGCCCTCAACCATTATCTCCCCGGGGAATGCGTCCACACAGGACAAATCAGCCTCACCCTCTATGTCAGCGATTAATTCTGCCACCTTTATTTGTTTGAAGGGTGTATGCTGGTTTGATAAAGAAAGCTCCAACGGGTGCTCATTGATTAGTGAATGAACTACTGAATCCTCCATTGAGGACCAATCAATTCCATCTAACGCAGGCAAAGTCGCTTTAGCCCAAGTTACCAGATCGAGTAACCCATGAATTTCCGCCTGATCTTCGAATTGCCCATAAATGCGCAGATAACGTGTACCGGGAAAAGGACGACTGTAACGCGGCTGATAGCCCTGAACATTTAGCTTAGTATATGTACTTACCAAATTATGTGCTTTGGGGTCAACGCGGCGTAAGGAAGTAAATGTTTTCATTCGTCGGCATCATCCGCATGGTGACTGGTAGATTGACCTTGTTTAGGTTCTTTGTCAGTTGCACTTTCTACCGAGGTAACCCCCAAAGATAACGCCACTTCCTGATTAGGCAAATGGCGATCTAAAATTCGCTTAACTTCACTGTCAGATGCACGTAGCTTGTAGCCTGCCGCTAATGTTCCGGAGATGTACACGGACTGGCCCCCTCCCCATGCAAAATTAAACTTTGTTTCTGGTGGACTACTCTTGTCGCGGGAGGCGAGCACTTCGGCCTGCCGTGCCACCCCTTGACTTGTGGGCGGTAATGGTTCTTTCAAAGTGCCGGAGGCGACGTTGCGTGCAGACTGTTCAAAAGCGGCGATGGTGGGTAACGCGGAGGTGAGTTCGCTGATTTTACGATTTTTGGATTTTAACTCTGCGGTTTTTTTCTTTCCCGCGAGCTCGCCTGCAACTCGTGGTGCTGCCTCTGGTGCGGGCATAAGTTGAGGCATTACGGGCGTAGAAGACCTGACCTCAGTAATTCTGGTAGCGATACTTGATTTAGCCCCATCTAATGCCAATTTGGGTTCAGTTTCCTGTACGGTTGTTGGCCGAGCCATTTGATCTAATGGTGTAAACTCCAGTGGTGCCATATTATGGGCGTTTTTACCCTTTTCCGTGGGCGCCGTATTAGCAGCAAATGCCTGCTTAACGGTATTCGTGGAGTTACCTCCCACTGTTTGCTTAACCGTATCCGTGGAATTTCCAGTAAATATTTGCTTTACCGTATCTGACGTATTACCTGAAGGTGTTTGCTTTACATTTAAAACGCTCTCTCCAGACTGCACACTTCTATCTTGCAGAGGAACCATCTGAGAAATCGGCAGAGCCAACGAAGCTACCGGGTCTTCTGTATAGCCTTTCTTCTTAGGCAATTGCTTAGCAGCTTTAGCAAATGCAGCAGATAATTCTAAACCACTCTTATTGTCCGTAGGTTGGGAGTTGTGATTCGGACTTGGATTTACGATAAGCGCCATGTAATATTCTCCTGTTGTTCGTTTTCGTATGTAGTTTCTCTTTGAAGCAACCATTCTTTTTTAGTAGATTGCGTCCATTTGGTAAACTTCATTTCCCTACGTTTAAGAAAAGCAATTTGACGTTGACATTGCATAATTTCATTGTCGATGTCATCTAAATCTTCTAAGCGCATTCCGTACTCGACTCGCAATTGCTGGCGCTGATACAATAACAGAGCCTGTTGTCGGCGCAGCTCATAAATATCTGCTTTAGTCGCTGAAACATCATTTAATTGTTGCGCTAACATGAGCTGTTCCAAGGTGTGTAATTCAGCCTTACACCGCTCAATCTCCTCAATCAGGTTCTGTCGTTGGCGGACATTTCTTGATAACACTTGTTGTTCAGCGCGTGTTTTTTGGTCGCACAACTTAATCAGCCGTTGACCTTTATGAAATGGCCGCATACATTTCCTTTAGCGTGGTTTCAAAAGGTGAAGCCTCTGCTAAGTTTTGTCGTAGGAAATTATTTAACTTGGCTTTACACGAAAATGCATGATCATTCTCCTGATTTTCACCTCTTTTATATTCGCCAAGATCAATATAAATCTGCATTTCTTCTAAAGTAGAGAGCGTCTGACGCACTTTTGCAGCAATTTTTTGATGCCTTTCGGAGGTAATATTTGAAAAAACACGACTCGCACTAGTTAAAATATTAATAGCAGGATAATGCCCCTGGCCAGCTAGTTTACTACTCAAATAAATGTGCCCGTCCAGAATGGAGCGGACTTCATCACCAATCGGGTCTGTTTCGTCTTCACTTTCTAACAAAACCGTGTAAAAAGCAGTGATGCTTCCCTGCCTGGTTTTTCCAGAACGCTCCAACAATTTAGGTAGAGCATCAAATACTGATGCAGGATACCCGCGACGTGCCGGCATTTCACCCGCAGTTAACGCCACATCGCGCAAAGCGCGTGCAAAGCGGGTCAATGAATCTATTAACAACACTACACTTTTACCTTGTGCACGAAAAAACTCTGCTACCGTCGTTGCCACATAAGCTGCATTCGTACGGTCAACAGGTGACAGATCCGATGTAGCAAAAACTAAAACAGCACGATCTCGATGAGCAGAGGTACGTAACCACGCGGTTAATTCGGCCACTTCTCGGCCTCGTTCACCGATCAAACCAATGACGAACACATCCGCGTCACCATGCTCGATCAACATGTGCATAAGAGATGTCTTACCACCGCCTGCTGGAGCAAATATACCGACACGTTGGCCAATACCGCAAGTAAGCATGCCATCAATTGCGCGTATGCCTGTGACCAGTGGAGCATCGATTAAGCCGCGATCAGCATAAGTCGGCGGAGTTGCATTAACCGTGCACGAAATTTCTTCTCCTTGCTCGCCTGAACCGAACCGTTCAACCACGTCACCGGTAGAATCAAGTACGCAGCCAAGGACAGAATAACCGACGTGAATGTGCAAGTTCTTACCCGTAGGCATAATGACCATTTCCCGCGACATCCCCGAACTCGGTCCCATTACATTTAAAATGGTGTTTTGAGCCTGAAAACCAACGACCTGTGCGCGTGCAATCACTTCGGGGGTATCGACCGAGGCTCGTAATTCACAGATTTCTCCTATGAATATGTTGCGCAAAGGCGCTTCTAAAACGGCGCCACGTAACCCGGTTGGGTGGGCATATTGTTTCCAGATAGTCGGCGTAGTCATTTGATCAACTCTAAATCGTTTTAAGAACGTCAATTTGAACAGCATCCGTGATTTCACCAAAAGAAAGCACTTCCAAATCGTAGTATTTACTTTCGAGTAATTTCTTGATAAATCGTCGCACATCAATTGACGTTAATATTACTAAATCTTTATGCAAAATGTTGAGATTATCCAAGCCGACTGAAAAAATATCCATAACTTCATTCAGTTCGTGCGGATCTAAATTGAGAAACGTACCCATAGCAGTCTGTTTGATCCCGCTTCTGATTTTATCTTCAATATCTTGCGATACTATAATCGCACGTAGTCGTCCGTCAGAGGAAAATTTATCTGAAATGTAGCGTCCTAAGGCGGTACGAATATGTTCAACCAACGTAATAACATCTTTCTCTTTAGGAGCCCACTTAGTCATTGCATCCAGAATAAGTTTAATGTTACGCACCGAAATACGTTCTCCCAACAGACGTTGTAAAACTTCTGACATCTTTTGAACACTGGCATGACGATATGTTTCTTTAACCAGCTCGGGATATTTAGGTTCTAATTCATCCAAAAGATTTTTTGTCTCTTGCACGCCAAAAAACTCGTGAACATGCCGTGACAGTAACATCGCAACACTTTGATAGAATTCGTCCGTATCTTTGCGAAGCGCATAACCCATAGCCTGGAGTTGAGCAGCTTGCGCCTCTGGAACCCAGATGGAAATTCGATTAGTATAAGTAGATTCCTCGACAGTAATCAAATCCAGATCTAACTCGGACAACTCCTCTTGATAATTAACAATACGCTGAGCATCGAACAAAACGTTCATATCCGCCGCTTTGACTTCATTAATGAAAACAGCGACTTTATTAGTGATGCCGTTCGCCGAATAACGCACTACTGCTTGTGGCAGACGAACGCCGTAGTCAAGAAAGAAACGATTGCGTATTAAGCTGAGCATTTTCTTCTGCTCCCACTGCTTTTTATTCTCTTCTGCGACAACAAAAATAAGTGGCACGGTTTCTGCGGCCATACGGGTAGCCTCTGCCATGTCCCCTTGCTGGTCCGCGGCTCCGCCCTGCTCAGATGACTCTCCACTGGCGTTCTCTAACAATTTATTCGCTTTGTGTTTATACCAGAAAAGCGCAAATAAACTTGACGAAAGTAGTACAAATACACCCATTGGGAAGCCGGGCAACATACCCATTGCTAGAACGAGAATAGCGGTAACCAAGAGAACAAAGGATTTGTTAAATAACTGGGTAACAATGCTGTGACCCAAGTTATTACCTTCCCCACTCACCCGCGTAACGACAAAACCAGCACTAATCGAAATAAGCAGGGCGGGGATTTGCGCCACCAAACCGTCACCAATAGTTAAAATGGTGTATATGTGCAGTGCATCAGAAAAACTTGTGCCATGCTGCACCATACCGACAGAAATACCACCAATAAAATTGACAAAGATAATGATAATACCGGCAATAGCATCACCCTTAATAAACTTCATCGCACCATCAAATGAACCGTACAACTGACTTTCTTTTTCTACAATAATACGCTTAGCTTGCGCTGCATTTGAATCAATAATACCGGCTCGCAAGTCTGCATCAATACTCATTTGCTTACCCGGCATACCATCTAAAGAAAAACGCGCGGCGACTTCAGCAACCCGTTCCGAACCTTTAGTTATCACAATAAATTGTACAATGGTAATGATTAGAAAAATCACAAAACCGACCACTAAACTATCGCCGATAACATAATCACCAAAGGTACTAACAATATGACCTGCATCGGCATTTAATAAAATTAGTCGGCTAGTACTAATCGACAATGCCAACCGGAACAGAGTGGTAATGAGCAAAATAGAGGGGAAAGAGGACAGGCTTAAGATACGGTCAACGTAAAATGAACCAATCAAAACCAGTAAAGCAATGGCAATATTGATCGCAATTAACATATCCACCATCACCGTTGGCAACGGGATGATTAGCATCGCTACAATAACGACGATGAGCAGCAAGATGATCAACTCGGGATGCGTTCTGAGTTTAGCTAACAGTTGTTCCATACGTACTTTCGACCTGTCAAATTAGGTAATGGGAAACATAGGTTTCGAGCTTAGGCACTATAAATTGAGCGTTAAAATACATTAGCTCTATATGTATCTGAAGCCAATATTGCCATCACGAGTAAATTATGATGGCAAATGAAACTGAAGAAATATATTGCTTAAGTATCATTGCTTAGGTATCACGTTCACTTGTATCACGTTCACTTTAACGCAGCCAATGGGAATTTGATATTGTTGATACTACTTAATCAGATACGTATTTTACGCAATGGAGCAGATGCACTAATTTTTCCAAATCTAAGGTTAATTGCACAGCAGATTATGGTTTTTTCTCCATATTGAGCAAAGCTTGGATAAGAATATCTTTTACTGCTACATCGAAAAATAAATCAGCGTCCAGAACTTTAACTGCTGCGATCATTTTTTGTATTAATACCGGCTGGGTTAAGTTAAGGCGTTCCATTAACTGAGAAAGACGATTCTTTTCAATTTCTTTCTGTATTTTGAATGGGCGCTGCAAGCAATCAAACCAACAAGCCAGCGCTTCAATTTCCCGATTACTCTCGTGCTTGCTTCCTTTTAAGAACACTTGCATGAAGGCTTTATCGGAAAAGCGCAGTTTTTTGAAAGTAACAACATGATTAAGTAAGGAGCCGAATTCGTCTCGAGAACAGCTGGGATCATGGGACTGAATATCGTGCAGTAATGCTGTTTCTATAAACTCTGCTACCAGATGACGCCGACCGTTCCCATATTGTTCTACCCATTGCTCGTACTGAATAATTTCCCCTTCGTTGCTAGATAAAAATTGACGATAAGTTTCCCGTAAAGCCCAAGGGGTCACCGCCATTTTCTTTGCAAACAATTGGGCTTTGATCCCGACGTTCATCCCTGCTTTGACCAGTTTGGGGTTGCTTTCCGCCCAGATCAGCTGCATGACTTCCTCTAAAACATCTGTTTCTTCGTTCCTTAATTTACGACGCTTAATAATTTCACGAAGAACAAGAATCAAATCGGAGTCATCAGGGAACATACTGCGCGCTTGCAATAAAAGCTCTTGCGGTGTGAGCTGAGCCTTTTGCGTAAGCAATAATAACTGCTCAACCTTAGGCTCCGCTTCGTCTTCTAAAATACGGTCAAACGGATCGGATGAATTAGGTGAGCTTTTTTCTGCTTCAGTACGACGCCTTAATTGCGCCGCAATAGCTGCCAAATCATCGGCTAAATTGATAAGGTCGAAATAGTTAAACGGCTGGTCTTCCACCACAGGTTCTACGGGCTGCACCGGCCTTTCTACTTCAGCGGCGCGATTCGTCGAATTGAATTGCGTAGTAGCCGTGTTAACTGGACTAATACCTGCCATCATCCGCTCCAGAATATCTATTTAATGCTTTTACCGTATCATTTAATGGCGACTCAGGATTTAGCATAGGGGACGCAATAAATTCTTGTTCGTTCCAAATACTTCCTAAATCCAGTAACTTCGGCTGAATTAAATAAACGCGAACTTTTTTCTTTGCCGTATCGGCAGTGGAACGAAATAATGCTCCGACCAAAGGCAAGTTCCCTAGAAGTGGAATTTTGCGATTTTGGTTGGAATACTCGTCTCGCGTATATCCACCGATCAATAAGCTTTTATCTTTTGGAACCCGAGCCACCGTACTTATTTTAGTACGCGAGATTAGAGGCAAGCCACTTACGACACTATCGCGACCCGCGCCGCTTTGTTGGCCATCTTCTATATCGAGAACCATTTCTATCTCTTCACCGGCAGTAGAATACCTTGGCAGTACTTCGATAAGTGTTCCATAGGTGACACTCTCTAAACTGGCAACGCGTTCTGACTGTATCTTCGTGTAAAAAGTTTCGTTGTTATCAAAAACGGCTGGAACGTTATCCTGCGTAAGAATAATCGGACGTGTGACTATTTGGGCTATTCCCTGTTCGTTTAATGCTGTAATTTGAGCAAGAAACTGATTGCCGTCTAACGTAGCAGTTCCGGCCCTACCAAAATTAGCGGTCCCCGTACCAGTTAGCCCATTAAAAGAAACTTTTCCCCTGGTACCAATGTTAATAGCGCCTTGCCAGTCAATCCCCAATCGATCTAAGTCGTCCTTAGCAATATCGATCACCCACAGTGAAAGTTCGATATGACGTTTTGGCACATCAAGTTGCGCAACCAAATTTTCTATTAGTTGGATTTGATCTAGCGTTCCTTTGACTAACAGGCTATTGGTTTCGTTGTACGCGACCACTCTTAACCTATTCTTGTCAGTCGCAACCTGCTTTTCTGGAAAACCTGTTGCGTGGGCTCCCTGATTCGTCTTTGTTATTGCCGACAGTTGTGACGGATCGTCCCCTACGGTAACCTTAGGGCTTCGGCCCTCCTTAAAGGTAACCTGCTCATTAAACTCATTAGTTAATATTGCCTCGATCACTTTACCAATACCCGCCACTTTCACCTCTTGTTTGCGTATGTTGAAGGTACGGTCACCAACAAAGGTATGCTGCAATTTAATGATACTAATTTTTTGTTTGTTCAAGTCAACATTTCTGTACAAATCATCCAGATAAGTAGCAGCGTTTAATACGAGGTCGACATAAACCGGTGGGCCAGCGACATAAAATGCCCCGGTTTTTTGTTCTCCGCGAATAGGATAACGTTTACTAAATAGCCCAGTACGCTGCAAAAATTCGTTTAACGACGATAAAGAAGCATAACGCAAAATAACCACAGAATTTTTTAACTCAGTATTATCGTAGACATAAATAGTTTGTCCGTCGTCGTACCAGACTAAACCTACTTGCTCGCTAAATTTTTCCAAAAATTTGTAGGGTTGAGAAATATCAAAATCACCTGTGACGGTTTTCTTCTGAGCCATTTTACTCAAC
>JAJNBE010000084.1 GCA_021155915.1 Solimicrobium sp.
ATTGTCACCGTTGAGAAACTATTGGTCTATACGTATTTTCCTCATTGACGTTAACACGTAGAGGTTATCTGCTGGGCTAATTTTCTTTAGTCGAGACCTTGGCATCACCTACTGCGCGAGCCAAATTTGGCGTTGCGCGGTGCTCGCAAGCCTCATGTACTCAAGTACATCCCGGGTGCTGTGTCAGAGGCCCCATCTGAAGAATAAATTCTTTGGTCAACCAGACAATGAAAAGTGGAACCAGGGGGGGATTAATTGGATAGTTGTTTTCTTGGTAATACATGCGGCGTAATGGGCTGCATGTATTACCCGCAACCGGGGCCAGTTTTCTGGCGTGGGTCATCAAAGCGAGCTGAGGAAATCGCCTATTACGTTTATCACATCCTTCGGCAGACTCTGAAGAACAGAATTAGTTTCGTCTCTGCTTTGCCGCAACAATGCATATTTCAGCGCGAGTTCTCTTATCTTTTTCCCCTCAGAGGTTTCCTTAGAATACCAATCATTCGCCATCGGTAAATCCCGCCTGAACAACGAACGTTTTTTTGAATAAAGCTCGCCCAGTTCGAAAGCCGCAGTGGGGTGTCCTAATTTATGCGCTGCTGTTAGAAAGAACGTTGCTAGCTTGTCACTTTGTTTGACGTCATTACCGTCACAAAACGCCATACCTATCAAAAAACCTGCGCCAGCGCGTTCCCGTTCGGACTTATTCTTGTCCTCGAATCTATTCAAATTTCCGCGCATTGCTATAAATTCGCCATACTGCATTGCTTTTGGGGCGCCATCTTTGACATTTTCAATGCTCGCCAATGCCAACGCATGTCGTGCAATGGCGATTGAATGTCCACCGGCGATAGCCTGAGCCCCATCCGCCGTGGCATTCGCTGTTGAGCCGGAGGATGCCTTTGCATGAGCCTCCGTTCCCTTCACCGTGGCATTTGCTGTTGAACCGAATTCCATTGCATAAGCCACAGCCCCCTTCACTGTCGCATTTGCTACCGAGCCATATCCACATGCATTAGCCGAAGCTCCTTCCGCTGTGGCATTCGCTATCGCCCTGGATGCCTGGGCAACAGCCTGGGCTCCATTTACCGTAGAATTTGCTGTCGCTTCGCAAGCTTTGGAATAAGCCCCGGCAATAGCCCTGGCCCCTAACGCCATGGCATTCGCTGTTGCACCGGATTCCGTTGCATAAGCCTGAGCCCACATCACAGGGGCATTCGCTTCCGCACCGGATACGTGTGCATAAGCCCGCGCCCTCTCCGCCACGGCATTTGCTGTCGTACCGTATTTCATTGCATGCGCCTCGGCCCCTTCCACTGCGGCATTCGCTGTCGCGCCGAATGCATTTGCATAAGCATGAGCGCGGTTCGTTGTGGCATTTGCTACCGCCCCAGATGCCGTTGCAAAAGCCTCAGCCCCGCCCGCAGAGGCATTCGCGGTCGCATCATCTCCGCAAGCAACGACTATCGCACCCGCTTTTACCGCGTTGGCGGTGCCATGATGAAACGACACATTCCCCGTCTGTACAAGACAAGCATCTAGCGTCACGTTTTCCGGAAACGCGATTTCACCCTGCGCTCCCAAATCGAAAACGATTCGGGATAAGGTGATGGGCTCCGCTGTAGGAAGGTTACCGCTGATAGTTGCCTGTAGTAGGTTAGCAGCGACAGAAAGATTGTGATCGTAGTGATCTGCTCCTAGCCACTTCCTCACTGTCTCTTCTGTCGGACTCTTGGGCGGAACTAACATGCCCTTGGGGTTAATTTTAAATCGGGTGCTACCAGTGGTTCCAGCAAGAAAGGGGGTCATTGTCAGTCGCCTTCTATATCAATTTAAAGTCAAAGAATAAAACAGAATATCGAGCCCAGATATGAAAATTTTCTCTCTTGTGGAAGTTTCCCCATTGTGGTAACCAGGTAAACTGTAGTGGTCAAGTAATTACGTACACAACAATAGGTTATTTGCTGTCATTTTCTGCTCAAAGACAGAAAGCGACAGATTTCCCAACACAGAATGCAATCGTTCACCGTTATAAAACCGCAGAATGTAATCCGTGATATCGGTTTTAGCTTCTGAATGATTGGCATATTTACGCTGCCAAACGCGTTCCATTTTCAAGTTTAAAAAGAAGCGTTCAGCAACCGCGTTATCCCAGCAATTACCCTTCCGGCTCATGCTGCAAACCAAGTCATGGTTGGCCAGTAAAGCCTGATAGTGTGCGCTTGCATATTGGCTGCCACGGTCAGAATGCACAATCAGTCCTTGTGCGTGCGGGATTGCGGTGACGAATGGCCCTATTTAATGCGTCGCAAATCAGGTCAGCAGGCAGCGTTGGCGCCATAGCCAAGCCCACTACTTTGCGCGAGAACAAATCGAATACTGTTGCCAGATAAAGCCTTCCGGCACCCGTCCGGATGTAGGTAATATCAGAGACATAAGCCACATTCCGCGCAACCGGATTGAACTGTCTTGCAAGAATATTTTCTGCAATGGGCAAGTCATGTTTACTGTCAGTCGTATGAATAAACTTGCGTTTCCAGACGGGCTTTAGGTTTGATTTCTGCATGAGTTGACGTACTTTGTAACGACCGAGGGTAATTCTCTTTTCCTTCAGTGCAGTGACCATTCTGTGGCTACCGTAACTTTGCCCGCTGGCAGTGAAAGCAGCGCGTTCCACAGTGCAATACTACTAATTAAAAATATATTCTACCTCTTGAAAACAGAATACAATGAGGCGACACAGCTCGCTATATCACCTTCTTTCACCTTGTAGAAAACTTAAAAGAAGCACACTTGACTCGTTCTAATAAAAATTATGGGTTGAAGGTGACAAATTTGCAGGACTATTTTCCTTCAGTGCTGAAGTATGCGTGCCACCAAATTTCTGCCTTCGCGCACTGCTGTTCAGAATAAATTAGACAACTACAAATATTGTTTCTGCTGTTTTATTCCTGATCGTTCGAGATCCCTTGTGCGCATCTTATAAGCTTCGGGATAAAACATTTTTATTGCATTCTCGGACAACTTTTCAAAGGTGAGTGCATCTCTTTCGAGAAGAAGTTCCTCCTCGTCAATATTTTGATAAGTCTCAAGGTTCAGGGCCTGGGAAACAAATTCAGGCGTTACACAGACGGCATCGTCTGGAAAAAGCCGAAAATAAAGCCGCACAGTTGGATCCTCTGGAAAAAGCCAATAATAAAGCCGCCCAATTGGATTCGTTCGTCCCGATACAGTATTTTCTCGTCGTTTCACATCGAGTAACTTAATCTCCATCTCAAGACCAGACATGATCAGTGTGGGCACCCTTTTTTCTTGCCAAGCTTTGTATACATGCCTGTAGACAGACCCAGAAACCTCAACATCAGTAAAAAAAACTGTTAAGGAACCGTTTGAGGCATCTTCATACTTTTTAAAGAGTTCAGATTCCTCTGTGGATAGGATTTTTCCCTCATTTCTTTTCTGTTTCAATTTCTTAAAGTTATCTACACGTTTGTCTCCCTCATCCAGAGCCTTGTTATATAACTTTACATTTTCTTTACTACCGGGATAAAAAGGTAGGCAAGGGAGATACGACAAAGCATTTGCATGAAAAGGAGCGGAGGTGTGAAGAAAAAAATAGTCGGCGTGGATAAATTCATGACTAATTGTGCTGTGATATGAGCAATCCACTTCGGCAAAATATATTTCGCGTTCAGCTATCCCGAAAAACCCTACTGGCTCTCCCGGCCGCATTCGACTAAGTTGCTCTTTTGAAGTACATACTACCCCCCCAAACTCAGGGTGCTCCAACACACGGCGGATAGGACCTTCGCTCGTTGGAAAAATTTCTACTGTTTGCTGAATTTTCTCTTTAATTTCTTTACATTGCAGATCCTTATGTAATTCCTTCGGAATTGCTGAATCGACTTTGAATTTGGCATCAAGCAGCTGTGCTACTGTTAAAACGGATAGGACGTTATCATTTATCTTAGAGGATGTTGATGTAGTGGTACATAAAGAGTCTTGAGAAGACGCACCCGAATGGCTGATGGCACAATTGGCGGAATTTTTAAAGTCACTTCCTTTTATAGCTGTTTTCGATGTGACCGCCTTTACCTCTTCAGTGAACACACTACCCAAGAGCATAAGGGTTATTAAAACAGTCGCCTGACCTGGAACTAAGCGAGCTGTCCCATCAAATTTGAAGTCGGGAAAAGAAATTATTTCATTAGCTTTTTTGGTCGCTAGATAGGATTGCTTTCGCCAGTCGTCATTTTTATTTCTTGAGCGGGAGTAAGAAGTATTATTTTTAGAGCTGATATGTTGCACGGTAATCCTTTCGCCGGGAGATATTAAATCAGTTCTGACGTGGAATGACTGGCCAAATAATCGTCAGCTGGGTTAATCTTTTGTCAGGAGTTGTTGGAATTACCGCGGGTAATCCGATCAGAATTGTAATCAATTCGCCACGTAGCAGCAATTAGGGGTAACCCTAATCTCAATACCATCCGCGCTTAAAGCTGCAAAAATTCTCTTCCCGGTCAAATAATAAATATTAAATGGCTACAACTCCGGGCAAGGCTGATGAATACGACAAGCTGGACTGAAAATAAGATCGCGACGTGCGTGGAACGCTACGGAGTCAATTGCACTCCCTAATGTTTACCCGGAGTCGTTTAGACGGCGTCATTTGTCGTCGCCATAGCTCGCTATGAGGTCTCTTTCTTCTTGCTCGACGAATAAAAGAAGCACGCTTGGCTCCGTTTGCATGGAAATTCTGGGTTCATAACGAAATACATAAAAACACTTATAAAATGAGCCCGTCAATTTCTTTTGATTATGGAGTGCGACAAAGTGGGTTGGTAATTAAGATACGACGAAATCGCTTGAAGTTAGCATGGCTACATGAGGATTGCGAGCACCGCGCAACGCCCTATTGTCAATGGTTCTCCCGGGCATGATTAATTGTGTACTTCGGAATTTCAATAACCATATCTTCCCGACTAATTCTTACTTGGCACGATAAACGTGAGGTAGCTTCTAGTCCCCAGGCCGCATCCAGCAAATCTTCCTCGTCCTCGGTGGAAGGATTTAACGAATTAAAACCTTTCCGAACAATCACGTGGCAGGTGGTGCACGCGCAGGACATCTCGCAAGCGTGTTCAATGGCGATTTCATTGTCAAGCAAGGTTTCGCATAGCGAGGCGCCTTCTTCGGCTTCCAAAATTGCACCTTCCGGGCATAATTGAGCGTGTGGCAGAACGGTAATTCGTGACATAGTTGCTTCTTTATAGATATAAACGGATTATCAAATTTGGTCGAGAGTTTTTCCCGTTAACGCGTTGCGTACATTTTGATCCATACGACGGGCAGCAAATTCTTCCGTGCCGGTTGACAGCGCATGAATCGCAGATTCAATAGCAACGCGATCATCCCCTTGAACCGTGTTTTCTACTGCGGATATCAAACCCAGAATAGTAGCGTGTTCATCGGCGTTGAGTAAAGACGCATCAGCATTCAGCGCCGATCTAGTCGCCAGAATAAGGCGCTGTGCTTCAACCTGCTGTTCCTTTAATGCACGCAGTTGCATATCACTTTCGGCTGTGCTGCCAGATTCTTTTAGCATGCGCGTAATCTCATGATCATCTAATCCGTAAGACGGCTTAACGGTAATTGAAGTCTCAACATTAGAACGTAATTCGCGAGCGGATACGGATAACAGCCCGTCCGCATCAACCTGATACGTGATTCGAATACGCGCCGCTCCAGCTGCCATCGGCGGGATACCGTGTAATTCAAAACGTGCGAGCGACCGGCAGGCACTCGCTAATTCACGTTCTCCTTGCATAACATGGACCATCAATGCAGTTTGACCATCTTTAAACGTCGTAAATTCTTGTGCCCGCGCGCAGGGAATGGGCGAATTACGGGGAATGACTTTTTCAACCAGTTCCCCCATGGTTTCAATACCCAATGAGAGAGGAATGACGTCCAACAATAACCAATCGTCACCTGCGGTGCGATTGCCCGCTAGCAAATTTGCCTGAATGGCAGCACCTAATGCCACCACCTTGTCAGGATCTAAATTGGAGAGTGGGGTGGTTTGGAAAAATTCACCTACTGCCTTGCGAATTGGTGGCATGCGGGTCGATCCTCCTACCAAAACCACTCCGTCAATTTGATCAAGTTGAAGCCCAGCATCGCGCACGGCTTTTTTGCAGGGTTGTATTGTCTTTTGCACCAAGTGTTGAGTGATTTCAGCAAATTTCTCAGCGGTAACAGTAAGATGAATTTGCTCGCCTGAGTTAAGCCGCGCATCAATATGGGTCTCTGCTTTACTGGATAATAGCTCCTTTATTTCGCGTGATTTCACCATTAATAAGCGTGTATCGGCGTCCGATAGCGGCGCTAGTTTAGCTTGCTCACTAATCCAACACAGTAGACGTTGATCAAAGTCATCCCCACCCAATGCAGAGTCTCCGCCGGTTGCGATAACTTCAAAAACACCTTTACTCATTTTTAAAATAGATATGTCAAACGTCCCGCCGCCTAAATCAAAGACAGCATAAATGCCTTCTGATGCATTATCCAAACCGTAGGCAATAGCCGCTGCAGTTGGTTCGTTAAGCAAACGTAAAACGGTTAAGCCCGCTAACTTAGCGGCATCCTTGGTGGCCTGACGTTGTGCGTCGTCAAAATAGGCGGGGACGGTAATGACCGCACCAACCAGCTCATCTCCTAATGCATCTTCTGCACGCTGCCGTAAGGTTGCCAGAATTTGTGCGGAGATTTCAACGGGACTTTTTGTACCCGCCACTGTCTGGATTTGCACCATGCCAGGCGTGTCTAAAAAATCGTAAGGGAGATTTTCTGCGTAGGCGATGTCCTTTAAGCCACGTCCCATAAAACGTTTGACGGACAATATGGTATTTTTAGGATCTGTGGTCTGAGCAGCCTGCGCTTTATAGCCAATATTAGCGTGTCCATCTGGCAAATAACGCACAATGGATGGTAACAAACTGCGCCCATCTTCATCACTTAAAATTTCGGGAACGCTATTACGTACTGTGGCAACTAATGAATTGGTGGTGCCTAAATCAATACCTACAGCAAGCCGATGCTGATGGGGTGCAGTGGACATGCCAGGTTCGGCGATTTGAAGTAGAGCCATGGGCTATGATTTGCAGTTAATTGAGTTAATGGGGTCACTCCGGCTTTATAGAAGTGCTTTGGGGGAAGGGCCATTGCCATCTTACAAAGGTTATTCCATGTTTTATTTTGCTGATGTCGAATCACCTTTTCAATGTCTGACCAGACTTACCGGCTCTCTTCCTCCGCAATCTGCGGGAAAACGGAAGAGGAGTTAAAACCTTGGGAGGTATTCGATAAGTACTCATCCAATTCGTCGCCTAATTTTTCCAAAAACATGAGCTGTCGAATGGATTGCGCCGCTTTATGATAATCGTATTGACCGAGTTGCTGTGCAATTTTCTTGCTATGTTGATTGTGCTCGTTACGTACTTTTTCTTCCAAGCGAAGGAGGGCAGCGCTATCGTGTTTTGATCCGGCTAACTCTTCTCGCCACTCCATTTGCTGCATTAAAAAATCCATTGGCATGGTGGTATTGGATTCGGTATTTAAATTAACGTCGTTTAATTCACATAGGTAACTCGCCCGTTTTAACGGACTTTTCAGGGTTTGATATGCGTCGTTAGCACGTGTTGCCCATTGCATTGCCACACGCTGCTCTGCGCTGCCAGCATCCACAAACTTGTCCGGATGCACTTGCCCCTGCACTTGGTGGAATGCGCGATCCAATTGCGCCATATCCACTTCAAATTGCACAGGAAGGTGGAATAACTCAAAGTGATTTTGCATAGTAATCAAACCCAAGAATTAAAATACGAAAATTAAATATGAAATTTAGATACGGAAGCTTTCTCCGCAACCACATTCGTCTTTGACATTAGGATTATTAAATTTAAACCCTTCGTTTAACCCTTCCCGGGCAAAGTCAAGTTCGGTCCCATCAATGTAAGTAAGACTTTTAGGGTCCACAAATACTTTTACCCCATACGATTCAAAAATTTGGTCCTCAGGTGCAATTTCATCCACATACTCCAGTTTGTATGCCATGCCCGAACAACCCGTAGTGCGTACGCCAAAACGTAAGCCAATGCCTTTGCCACGCCGCTCGATATAGCGAGTTACGTGGCGAGCGGCCTTTTCTGTAAGCGTAATAGCCATTTCAACTAATGACGTGTTTAGTTTTGTAGTCTAATACCGCCGCTTTAATGGCATCTTCTGCCAAAATCGAGCAGTGAATTTTTACTGGTGGTAATGCTAATTCTTCGGCGATCTGAATATTTTTTATATCCAACGCTTGGTCCAGCGTTTTTCCTTTAACCCATTCAGTGACCAGTGAAGACGAGGCAATAGCTGAGCCACAGCCATAGGTTTTGAATTTGGCATCTTCGATAACGCCATTAGCGCCCACTTTAATTTGTAGCTTCATTACATCGCCACAAGCGGGAGCGCCCACCATGCCAGTGCCAACTGATTCGTCCGACTTGTCGAAATTGCCGACATTCCGTGGATTCTCATAGTGATCCAATACTTTTGCTGAGTAAGACATGTCTTTTCCTTTATTTCAATACTATTGTGCACTTAATAAGGCTTTGATTATCAGTGCTCTGCCCACTGAATTGACGCAATATCGATACCTTCCTTGTACATATCCCAGAGCGGTGACAAGTCGCGTAATTTAGCGACATTTTTTTTCATTAAGGAAATAGTAAAGTCAATCTCTTGTTCGGTCGTAAAACGGCCAATGGTAAAGCGTATTGAACTGTGCGCCAGCTCGTCGCTACGACCCAACGCACGCAATACATACGACGGTTCCAAACTGGCCGAGGTACAAGCTGAACCGGAAGAAACCGCAATATCTTTAATGGCCATAATTAACGATTCACCTTCAACATAATTGAAGCTGACATTTAGATTATGGGGTACACGATGCGTCATATCTCCATTAATATATACTTCTTCAATCTCATGAAGCCCTTTAGCTAAACGGTCTCGCAATAACTTGATACGGCGATTTTCTTCACTCATTTCTTCCTTTGCGATACGGAAAGCTTCACCCATACCCACAATCTGATGCGTTGCTAACGTACCAGAACGCATACCACGTTCGTGCCCACCGCCGTGCATTTGTGCTTCAAGGCGAACCCGGGGTTTGCGGCGTACAAACAATGCGCCGATACCTTTGGGCCCATACGTTTTATGCGCGGTAAGGGATAGTAAATCTACTTTGACGTTTTGCATGTCAATTTCAACCCGACCGGTCGCTTGAGCAGCGTCACAATGAAAAATAATATTTTTAGACCGACAGAATTCGCCGATTTCCGCTATCGGTTGGATAACACCGATCTCATTATTAACCCACATGACCGACACTAAAATAGTGTCAGGGCGCACAGCGGCTGCTAATTGCTCCACGGTAATTAAACCATCTTCTTGGGGTTGTAAATACGTTGCCTCAAAACCCTGTCGCTCTAGTTCGCGTACCGAATCTAATACCGCTTTGTGCTCTGTTTTGACGGTAATAATATGTTTGCCACGCGTTTTGTAAAAATGTGCAGCACCTTTGATCGCTAAGTTATTGCTTTCAGTTGTGCCGGATGTCCATACGATCTCTCGAGGATCAGCACCAATTAAGGTCGCCACGTGGCCCCGTGCCTCTTCAACAGCCTGCTCGGCCGTCCAACCGTAAGCGTGACTACGTGAAGCGGGGTTACCAAATTGCTCGCGTAAATAAGGAATCATTTTGTCCGCAACCCGTGGATCAATAGGAGTAGTGGCGGAATAATCCATGTATATAGGAAAATGCATAGCAGAGTGCTCCGAAGAACTCACCGCGGAACCGGAATGTGGATCAATTTTCCGCAAGTTATTTTGTGTGACGCTGTTCATTTAATTGTCCAGTTTGGCTAAATATATTGTTGGGTTGCAGCTTGACTATTTTCTGTGCAGGGGTCGCTTGTTGATTCATTAAATCTTGCAAAGAAACCGAATTTAGGTAGTCGACCATTTTATCATTGAGCGTTGCCCACAGCGCATGGGTCATACAACGTCCGCTTCCGTCTCCTTTACTGCTAAGACAATTTTCCTTGCCACCACACTGCGTTGCATCAATGGGTTCATTTACCGCAAACATAATGTCAGCAACACTGACTTCATTTGCCGCCCGACCTAAGTTATATCCCCCATTCGCGCCGCGTACCGATTGGACAATGTTATGACGCCGTAGTTTGCTAAACAATTGCTCCAGATAAGATAGAGAAATTTCTTGACGCGCACTTATTTCGCCCAGTGAAACCGGATCTTCGCTTTGATGCAGCGCCAAATCGATCATTGCTGTTACTGCAAAGCGGCCTCTAGTTGTGAGTCGCATAAGATTACTCTCTTGAAAATGAATTTATCGACATTAAGTCAAATTCCCACTATTTTGTTCAAGTATATCAAAGTTGAGTAACTTTGTCAGGTATATGACAACGCAGTGGAGGACAAACTAACATTGGTCTATACAGTGCTCGCTGTCTTTGACTCGGATACAAACCCGTTTAAAATTTAGTAGTTCTTTATTGTGTGAGCTGAGTATATTAGTGCCTTATGTTACGCCCATTAGTGCAAAAAACGCCATTCATCCCTTTTCCGTTGAGGGAGGTTAGGATAGGGGTTTGGGTCTTGAATAAGTTTCCCTCTTAGAGGGGGAGAGACTTACACCTGAGGTTATTCAACGTGGTTAACTAATACTGAGCCTGCCTTAAATGATCCTCACTTTCGAAAAAATGGAGGTTAATTGCCTACAGT